>NZ_JALEOV010000104.1 GCF_022767005.1 Peptoniphilus sp.
AATGTCCTCAAAAGATAAATTAAATAAAATGTTAATGGAAGATATTTTATAAGACATATGCAAGTCTATCACATATGTCTTATTTTTAAATCATTACAAAAACACAATTTTTAAATATAAAGATTATAATAATTGAGTAAATTTTTTTGTAGAAAATATTATTACTTAAATAAGATATTCGTAATATCCTATAAAATGAGTTATTGCTGCTCCTAACACGAATAAGTGCCAAATAACATGGCTATATTGTTTTTTTCTCTTGTAAAAAATTGTTCCCACTGTGTAGAGAACTCCTCCAGCAATTAAGAAGATTATAAATCCCTTGGGCACGTTTAAAATTATAGGTTTTAATAAAAATATGGAAGTCCAACCCATGGCAATATATAAAATAACAGAGATTGTTTTTTGTTTATCATATTTTCCATAACTTAAAATTTTGTAAATTGTACCCGCAAGGGCAATGACCCAGATAAATACAAGAAAAAACACCATTTTTTTACCAGATAGCACTGTTAAAATAACGGGAGTAAAGGATGCCGCAATAAATAAAAATATAGCGGAGTGGTCAAAAATTCTAAGAATACTTTTTGCCTTTTTATTCCAAACTCCATGGTAGAGTGTACTTGCCAAAAATAAAAATATAAAAAATGCGCCATAGATTATAAAGCCCGGAGTGTATAAATTTTCGCTTTTAATGCAGGCTTTAATCATCATCACTAAAAAGACTATTCCTATTCCAACTCCAATAAAATGGCTCATACTATTTAAAAATTCAACGAAAGATTCCTTATTCTTCTTCATACATTCTCCTTAAATAACCCTTTACATAAAGGCTTCCTGAAATTGAGCGAATGGCTTCTGTTAAATAGACAGATTCTTCTTTGTAGGAAATTTCTTCGCCCAAAAACACTCGCCTTATTTGATTTTCCATAATATTACAAAAGGAATCATAGGCCTCTTTAAATTCCTTTCCATCTAAATAGAGCTTAATTCCCCTTCCGACTTCCTCCATGGTGAAAACCTGCTTTACAAAACTAATAGCAGTTAATAGAGCGATATGCTCCTTTGAATACTTTTTTTTAACTGGCTTGGGCAAAAGGTTTTGTTTAACATAATTATTTATCATTGAAGGAGAAATATCCTTTTCAGATAAAAAGGGAGATACCTGAGAAAGCACAATGCTTAGCAATTGATCGTTATAAATTTCAAAATTGGGAAGTTCATCCCATCTCAGAAGTCTCCAGTTTTTCACTTTTTCAATAATTTCTTTGTCGGGACTTTCAACGAGTTTTAGATTATTTTTGTTATCTTCCAAAAAAAAGTCATTTATTTTATCATTCATATTACCACCACATCTAGTTTATAAAACTAGTATATACCATTTTTGATTTTATTGCAAGAAAAAAGATATAAGAAAGTAAATATGATTTAAACTATAAAAAGACAAATACCTTTGACTATAAATTAAAAAATTAGTACTTCAATTGATGATGAAAAAAAGAATAAGTTTGTAAATTATTATTAGAAAAATAAAAAGGGGTTGTTGCAGAATAGAATTATCTATTCTGCAACACCACCTTTTTTGTACGCTTAAGCATGAATAAAATGGCTTTAGCTCCAAGCAAAAAACCTCCCATGATATAATGATTAAGTTACAGGCAGTATCATAATCAAAATCAGGGAGGGTATCCAAATGGATAAAAATAGTTTATCACATACAACTTGGAATTGTAAGTATCATATAGTATTTGCACCGAAGTATAAAAGACAAATAATATATGGAAGATTAAAACAAGACATAGGAAAAATATTAAGAGATTTATGCGAGAGAAAATGAATAAATATAATAGAAGCAGAATGTTGTTCAGACCATATTTATATGCTTTTGGAAATCCCACCAAAATACAGTATTTCACAAATAATGGGCTATTTAAAAGGAAAAAGCAGTTTAATAATATTTGATAGGCATGCGAATTTAAAATATAAGTATGGAAATAGATATTTTTGGTGTAGAGGATATTATGTAGACACAGTGGGAAAAAATGCAAAGAAAATACAAGAATATATAAAGAATCAATTGAAAGAAGATTATATGTCAGATCAAATAAGTATGAAAGAATTTATAGACCCGTTTACGGGTGAGCAAGTGAACAAAAGCAGAAACTAAAGTGCTTTAGCACTAGCTGTGTAAAAGGTGCACGAGAAAGAAAATTCAAAGCATGAAATGCTGCCGGTAACAGCCCCTTATAGGGAAATAACAAACCACCGGCTTAGCCGGTGGTTGTGATTTTGGGACTTTTGCAACAGCCCTTCTATTTTATTCTATTCTATTTTTTACTTTTAAAATATTAATGATAATTACAACAACGAAATAAACTATCCAAAATATAATCATTACATAGTTTGTAAAAAATTCTCTTAAATTAAAACTTTTTTTAAAAAAATGAGAGAAAATATAACCACATAAAATTTGTATACCAAGTATAAAAAATATTCTAATTAGTTCTCTCTTAATTAACTTCATAGTTTAATGAAACCCTCTTTCACTAAAAGACCAAGAACCAATATATTGCGTCCTTTCAGAATCTAAATAGTAATCATTCTCATATCTAGTATAGATTTTACCTGTACTATGAGTTCTATAAACATTACTAGTAACATATAAATAGTCTGGTAGTGATGCAACTCCGGCTCCACCACCTGCAGCTATAGCTGAAATAATGATTTTTGTTGCAACTGACATATTTATATATGCTACTGCAGCGACGATTGCTGCTGCAGCAATTGCAATAGTAACTTTTTTACCTACTAAAGAAATCCCATACCTATCAGTTCGCAAATAAGTATTGTTTCCTAAGAGTGATATTTCATTTTTATCTTGTTTGTGATTTTCAATATTATCAATTATTTTTGCTGAAACCTCGTATTTTTCAACTATACCATCTGATTTAGTTTCGAGACAAAAAACTTTTCAATTCTCAATTTTACTAATAATCGAATTTTTTAAAATATTCTCTCCATCTTCGATTTTATAAATCTTACTATTAATTTTATTGCCATTAATTTTTTCTACTATGTAATATTCTCCATCTTCGCTATGTTCTTTGTAATCAATTATAATCTCATCTTCATTAAAATTTTCATTAATATTTATAAAGTTAGTATCCAATTTTGAGTTAGCATAAATCGGTGATACAAAGTTCATCATAATAACTACTACTAAAGCTAAACTCATCGTTTTTTTAAAATTTTTCATAATTTCCTCCTTTATTATTTTATTCATTCATTTATTTTTTAAATAATTAATGTTTAAATCTACCCCCCCTTTTAATTTTAGGCAAATTTTCAAAAATCTACTATTCAATTGGTCGGTTAGTTTTAATAGAATTACAATTTTTCTGCATTAACGATATCAATTATCGATATCGTTGTCAATACTTTTTAGAATTTTTATTTATATATTTTCATTAACTGTATGGACATATGTTACACTTTTACTTTGACAGGATTTTGTGAATTTTATAAGAAATATATCTAAAGCTTTATTGAGTGTTAAAAAAGTCTTTGAATAATGCTATGATTGATGTAAGATTATTTTTAATGGGGGATAGTGTGAAATTACTTATACTTGTTGATAATAAAAATGCTATTGCAAAGGACGGCGAACAAATTTTATTCGTGGACAATGATTTGCAAATGTTTAAAAAATATACCACAAATAATATTATAGTAATGGGAAGTAAAACTTTTTATGCTATTGGAAGGCAGCTTCCAAATAGAATTTCTGTAGTTTTTACGCATTTAAAGGTGGAAGATAAAGAAGATTTATTTTATGTTGACTCAATTAAAAAACTTGATGATATAATTAAAAAATACAGTGATAAAGAAGTTTTTGTAATTGGCGGTGCTGCAATCATTAAACTTTTGTGGGATAGAATTGATGAATTAATTGTTACAAGAGTTGATACTGTTGTTGAAGGGGCAGACAAATTTATCCCTGATTTTGACGGGTTTAAATTAGTTGGTAAAAGTGAAATAGAAGATCCAAATTATAAAGTTTATCACGAGATATGGAAAAGAGAAAAATGATAATTTTAAGAAATATAAAAGTTCCCTATGACAAAGATGAAAAATTTTTGAGAGGGAAAATTGAAAGTGAATTAAATAAGAGGGACTTTAACTACAAAATTTATAAAAAATCTTTGGATGCAAGGCGTGAAATAAATTTTGTGTATCAAGTGGTCGTGGACTTAGATTTAGCGGATATTGACAAAAAGATTGTAAAAAGGTTAAAAAATAATATTGAAGAGTTTCATGAGGACAAGCTTGAAGTCGAGAATATTAATAAAATTAAATCTGCAGTGATTGTTGGTACAGGTCCTGCGGGACTTTTTGCTGCTTATTTGCTTGCCAAAAAGGGCGTAAAGGTAACTCTAATCGAGAGGGGCAAGGAAGTTGATGAAAGGGTAAAGGACATCGACACTCTTCACGAAACTGGAAAGTTAGACGAAAACTCAAATGTGCAATTTGGAGAAGGCGGTGCAGGGACTTTTTCTGATGGAAAATTAACTTCACGTTCCAAGGACAAGAGAGTTTCTCATGTTTTTGAAATTTTTGCAAAAAATGGCGCACCGGAAGATATTCTTTACGAGCAAAAGGCACATATTGGCACGGACATTTTACGCAATGTAATAAAAAATATGCGAAGGGACATTGAAGGGGAAGGTGCAATTTATAAATTTAGTGAAAAACTAATTGATTTTGATATTTGCAATGGAAAGATCAATAAAATAATAACTGACAAGGGAGAATACAGTGCCGATTGCTATATTTTGGCGATTGGAAATTCTGCTCGCGACACTTTCATTATGCTTGATAAATACAATTTAATTGAACAAAAGCCCTTTGCAGTTGGGTTTAGAATTGAGCATTTGAGAAAAAACATTGAGAAGGCACAGTATGGCGTGATTTCAGAAAAGCTTCCTGCTGCGACTTATCAGTTAAATATTACAGACAAAGGAGAGGCACATTCAGTTTACACTTTTTGTATGTGTCCTGGTGGTTATGTTGTAAATTCCTCTTCAATAAAGTCGCAATTATGTGTTAATGGCATGAGCTATCACGACAGAAGGGGCGAGAATTCAAATTCAGCTGTAGTTGCTACTATTGACGAGAAAATATATGGCAAAGGAAATTTAGCTGGCATGAGTTTTCAAAATGAAATAGAAAAAAAGGCTTATAAAATGGGCGATGGCTTGGCACCAGTTCAAAGAGTAAAGGACTTTATGGAGAATAGAGTAACAGAAAAACTTGGCGAAGTGTTGCCAACTTTTAAACCAGGCTATGTTTTTGCCGACTTAAATGAAATTTATCCGGAAAGCATTAATCACGTCATAAAAAATGCGCTAAAATTAATGGATAGACGAGTTCGTGGTTTTTGCAGCGACGATGCAATTCTTACGGGAGTGGAGACGAGGACGTCGTCGCCAATTAGAATTGTTAGAGAAAATTATAGGTCAGAAAAGTTGGAAAATTTATTTCCAATTGGAGAAGGTGCAGGTTATTCTGGTGGAATAATTTCTTCGGCATTGGATGGACTTAAATGCGCCATAGAAATTTTGGAAGGAGAGAAAAGATGTTAAATATAGTTTTTTATGAACCAGAAATTCCCTTTAACACAGGTGCTATTGCCAGGACTTGTGGACTTACTAAAACAAGGCTTCATCTCATTAAGCCTCTTGGGTTTTCCGTTGACGACAAACATTTAAAGAGGGCGGGACTTGATTATTGGCATTTAGTCGACATAAATTATTACGATTCCTACGACGAGCTTGTGGCAAAATATCCAGAGAGCAATTTTTATCTCGCAAGCACTAAGGCAAAGAAAAGATATTCTGATGTGAAGTTTAAAGATGGAGATTTCATTGTCTTTGGACCTGAAACTCGTGGACTTCCTGAAGATTTAATTTTTTCTAATTACGACATGGCAATTAGAATTCCAATGTTAAAGGATTATGGCAGAAGTTTAAATCTTTCAAATTCTGCAAATATAATTTTATTTGAAGCTTTAAGACAACTTGACTTTTTAGATTTGGAATAATTTTTTAATGTATTTTGTGATAGAAGGGATTTGTTTTGAAAGAAGTAAAAATCTCCGTAAGAAATTTAATAGAGTTTGTCAAGAGAAGTGGCGACATTGACAGGAGATTTTTTTCCAATAAAAGAGCTGTCGAGGGCATAAGGGCACATCAAAAGGTGCAAAGGGAATACTCCAAGAATTTTTTGACTGAAGTTTTTTTGCGAACTCAAGAAGAAATTGAAGACATAATTTTTACAGTTGAAGGTCGTGCCGATGGCATTGAAGTAGCAAATGAAGTTACAATAGATGAAATAAAATCTACAACTAGAGATTTGGAAGAACTGGAAAAAGAAGAAAATCTAATGCACTGGGCACAGGCAAAGTGTTACGCTTACATTTATGCCAAGGATAATGACCTTGACGACATAAATGTAATGCTAACCTATTATCAACTTGAGACAGAAGAAATTTTAAATATAAAAAAGACCTTTACCTTTTATGAACTTCGCGACTTTTTTATAGGAACTCTAATGGAATATCTTGAGTTTTCAAGAAGAATTGTAGAATGGAAGGATATTCGCAATAAATCCATAAAAAAATTAAAATTTCCTTTTAAAAAATTTAGAAAGGGACAGAGAGAACTTTCTGTTGCAGTTTACAACACAATTGACAGTGAAAATAAATTATTTGTAGAGGCGCCAACGGGTATTGGAAAGTCAATTTCTACAATTTTCCCAACTATTAAGGCAATGGGAGAAGATAAAATCGACAAGGCATTTTATCTTGTGGCTAGGTCTACGGGAAAACAAGCCGCAAAGGATGCACTGGAAAGACTTTTAAATAGAAAATTAAAATTAAAAATCACCATGGTAACTGCAAAGGATAAAATTTGCTTAAATGATAAAGTTTCCTGCAATCCAAAGGACTGCATATATGCAAGAGGACATTTTGACAGAGTCAATGATGCAATAATTGATATTTTTGACTCCTGCGACAATTTCACTAGAGAAAATATTGAAAAATTTGCAAAACTTCACATTGTCTGCCCCTTTGAGTATCAACTTGACCTTTTGGATTTTTCTGATTTTATAGTTTGCGATTACAATTACATATTCGACCCAACAGTTTACCTCAAAAGATTTTTTGAAAATTCAATGCTAAGATTCACACTTCTCATTGACGAGAGCCACAATCTTCTCGATAGAGGAAGGGAAATGTATTCGGCAGAAGTTTTTATTGAGGACTTGGAGAAATTATTTGAAATTTTGCCAAAGAAGAGAAAAGCTGCGAGAAAACATCTTAGAAATGCTATTGATGAGTTTAAAAAATTAGATAATCGAAATTTTTACAGTTACGATTCCTTTATTTCTTTTAATGTAGAAGTGGAAAAAACGGTTTTTTCAATGAACGATTTTTTGACTAAAGACAAGGAAGCAAAGGACTATGAAAAGGCGCTAGACATTTACTTTTCACTTTTTAAGTACATCAAAATTTTGGAATACTACAATAAGGACTTTGTTTCAATAAAAAGTGAGGACTCTGTAAAGATAAAATCTCTTGATATTGCACCGATTTTCAAAAATATTTTGAAAGCGCCAAGGTCATCTGTATTTTTCTCTGCAACTTTAAATCCGATAAAATACTATGGCAAGCTCCTTGGTGCAGATGAAGAAACAAATTACTACAAAATAAAATCACCCTTTGATCCAAATAATTTAGTGGTGCTTAGGAACAATAAAATTTCCACGGTTTATAGAGATAGAGAAAATTCTATTGAGGAAATAATTGAAAATCTTAAAAATTTTTCTGAGTACAAGGGAAACTATATTTTCTTTTTTCCATCTTATTCCTATATGGAGAGAGTCTATGAAAGTTATATTGAAGGGGTCGATAATGATAATATTGTAAAACAAGATAGAGAAATGACAGAATTTGAACGTGAAGAATTTTTAAATAATTTTACATTTTCTTCTAGCACAATAGCTTTTGCAGTAATGGGAGGAGTTTTTTCTGAGGGAATAGATCTAATTGGCGATAGACTTCGAGGTGTTGCCATAATAACCGTAGGTTTACCTGGACTATCCTACGAAAGAAATATTTTAAAAAGTCACTTTCAAAAAAAGTACAATAAAGGTTACGAGTATGCCTATATTTATCCAGGCATGATAAAAGTTGTGCAATCGGCTGGAAGAGTAATAAGGACTGAAGATGATAAGGGCGAAGTTCTTTTAATTGATAAGAGATTTTCAATTGAGCCTTATAGTTTACTTTTGCCAAGTCAATGGAAAATTTATGATTTTAATGACCCAAGGGAAATAAATGACATTTTAAAAATTTTTAAAGGAGAAGAAAAGTACAAAAAATAGAGAAAATTTATCGCAAATAGCTTTACAAAAATGCTCTTATGTGGTAGTATTACTTAGTAAATTAGAAGGAGCCAAGGGCGGCTCTTTTTTTTAGCACTGGAGGTGTTTTTATGGCAGATAGAGTAGTACTTGAATGCACACAATGTAAAAACAGAAATTATGTGACATATAAGAATAAGAAGAATACTACTGAAAGATTGGAACTAAAGAAGTATTGTAAATTCTGTAGAGAACATACAGCACACAAAGAAACTAAGTAAGGAGGATTTATGGCTACTAAAACTACACCTAAGACTGAAGAAAAAAAAGGCGGTCTAGGTAGATACTTTAGAGGTGTGAAATCTGAATTCAAAAAAGTTGTATGGCCTACTAAGGATACTGTAATCAAATATTCTATAATAGTAATTATAGCCGTTATATTGTCTTCATTACTATTATTAGCATATGATAAAATCATAATGTTTTTATTTGGTTTTATCTATTGATTGGAGTGTTATAGTTGGATACACAAGAACTTAATAGTAATGAAACTTCAAAGTGGTATGTAATTCACACTTATTCAGGTTATGAAAAAAAAGTAAAGGCAAACATGGAAGCAATGGTTCACAATCGAGGCATGGAAGATGTCATCTTCGACATTAGAATTCCTATGGAAGACTATGTTGAAAATAAAGATGGCGTTTCAAAGGCAAAGGAAAGAAAGATGTTTCCGTCCTATGTCCTTGTCAACATGATTATGAATGACGAAACATGGTATCTTGTTAGAAACACAAGGGGAGTTACTGGTTTCGTTGGACCAGCTTCAAAACCTGTGCCACTTTCTGATGAAGAAGTGTTACTACTTGGAGTTACAGATAGCAAAGAGTTATTCGACAACTACGAAATTGGAGAAGTTGTAAAAGTTATTAATGGACCTTTCAAAGATTTGGTAGGAAAAATTGACGACTTTAATTACGACAAAGCTAAAGTTAAGGTATGTATCTCAATGTTTGGAAGAGATACAATCGTTGAATTGGATTTCAATCAAATTATTAAAGAGTAAGAAATGTGTGGGAGGGTAAACCCGCATTACCACAAGGAGGAAATAAAATGGCAAAAAAAGTCATAGCATTAGTAAAATTACAAATTCCTGCAGGAAAAGCTACACCAGCTCCACCAGTTGGTACTGCACTAGGACCACATGGTGTAAACATCATGCAGTTCACAAAGGAATTTAACGCAAAGACTCAAGATCAAGCAGGTATGATTATTCCTGTTGTTCTAACAGTTTATCAAGATCGTTCTTTCACTTTTATCACAAAGACTCCACCAGCTGCAGTTCTTATTAAGAAAGCTCTTAATATGGCTAAAGCAAGTGGTGAACCAAACAAGAAAAAAGTTGGAAAATTGACAAAAGCTCAAGTAGAAGAAATAGCTAAAACAAAGATGCCTGATCTTAACGCAGCAAGCGTAGAAGCTGCTATGGAAATGATCGCAGGTACAGCTAGAAGTATGGGTATAGAAGTAGAAAGATAAGTGGGAGGCTAAGCCGCAAGTACCACGAAGGAGGTAAATATGCCAAAAAGAGGTAAAAAATATCAAGATAGCGCAAAGCTAGTAGATAGATCAAATTTATATGATGTAAATGAAGCTCTTGACTTAGTTATAAAAACTGCTAAGGCAAACTTTGACGAAACAGTTGAACTTGCAGTAAGACTTGGTGTTGATCCAAGACATGCTGACCAACAAGTTAGAGGTACTGTTGTACTTCCTAATGGAACTGGTAAAGAAATTAGAGTACTTGTTCTTGCAAAGGGAGAAAAAATTAAAGAAGCTGAAGCAGCTGGAGCTGACTACGCAGGTGGAGAAGAATTAGTAGAAAAAATTCAAAACGAAAATTGGTTTGAATTTGACGTAATTATTGCAACTCCAGACATGATGGGCGTAGTTGGTAAAATCGGTAGAGTTCTTGGACCTAAGGGACTTATGCCAAACCCAAAATCAGGTACAGTTACATTTGATGTAGGACAAGCCGTAAAAGAAACTAAAGCAGGTAAAGTTGAATATAGAGTAGACAAAGCTGCAATTATTAATGTTCCAATTGGAAAAGTTTCTTTTGGAGTTGAAAAACTTGCTGAAAACTTTAGGACAATTTCAGATGCTATTATAAAAGCAAAACCAGCAGCTGCAAAAGGTCGTTATTTAAAATCAGTAACAGTTGCATCAACAATGGGTCCTGGAATTAAAATCAACGGATCAAAATTAATGGAAAAATAAAAACACCTTTGCCCACAGACTTTTAAAAGAAATCTGTGGGCATATTTTAATTAAAATCAAAATAAAATGTTGACAAACTAGATGGGACTGTATATAATATTAATGTTATTAAGCCGCAGACAGTAGGTGGCATTGCCATAAGTCCTACCGAGGTTTGAAATTCGGATTTATTTGATTTTCACATCTCACGGCGGCGTGAGATTTTTTTTATTTGGGGGTGACAAATTGAAA
>NZ_JALEOV010000094.1 GCF_022767005.1 Peptoniphilus sp.
ATTATATCGCACTGCACTTCTCCTTTTGGGAAACAAAGACGATGCAGAAGATGTACTGCAGGACACCTTCTTATCAATTTACAAAAATATAAATAGTCTAAAAGATTTTAATAAACTAAAACCTTGGATTTTTTCAATTCTAAAAAATTTTTGCTATACGAAGTATAAAAAGAGAAAGAGAGAGTTTCCAGACGAATTTGTTTTAGATAGGGCGGATATAGGTAGTGTTTCAAATGGCGAAGATGAGTTCCTTTTAAATGAAGTTGGGGAAAAAGTAATTCTCTTTGTTGATAAATATCCAGAAACTTCAAAGCCAATTTCAGAACAACCTTATAATGAAATGAGGGATATTAATGAAGTGCCAGTTTATTATTCAAGAGTTGAAAATTTATTCCTAGCAGATGAAAAAGATGCAACTCCAGGAGAACTTGAAAGATCAAAAAATGATCCCTTCTTTAAACTAGGCATTGGTTCAAATGAAAGAATAGAATCTGTTTCAAAACACCTGATTTTTCAATACAATGGTATCCAATATTCCCTTATTGCAGGAGAAAAAATGGATGTAAATGAATATTATGACATGGCAAGAGAAATAATTAAATAAAATAACTAAATAGAATTCTTTATACAAGAAAAGGACCCTCTCGGTCCTTTTTTAATTTACGCCACTCATTTTTTTATACATCTCAATATTTGAGTCATTTAAAAATTCATAGGCTGCATTTATTTTTTGAAATTTTTCCTTTGCTCCCTCTTCTTTATTTAGATCTGGGTGATATTTTTTTGCCATTTTTCTGTATGCAAGTTTAATTTCATATTTGTCTGCAGAATAATTTACGCCGAGAGTGTCGCAGGCACTTTCATATTGTTCTTTAAATCCGTATCCCTGCCTTTGTGACGAACTATTTCCATAATTACCATAGTTGCCATAATTGGAACTTTGACCATCGTAGTAGCCATAGCCCGCTTGTCTAAAAAATTCGTCAAACTGAGAAAAGTCATCGAAAGTTGTCCAAGTGAATCCGCCAAATTCTTTGAATCTTTGGTTAAATTCTTCTTCTCTTCTCTTTCTCTTTTCTTCCTCTTGTTTAATTCTTTCTCTCTCTTTTTTCTCCCAATATGCTCTTCCATAGCCAGAAATATTTTCAAATTCATTTTCTTTTCCAAGGAGATAATGGTCTGCCCTATCGTAGAAAAATTCAGTTACCATGTAGTGAACATATTTAAGAAAAGATTCTGAAACATTTCCAAGTAATGGCACGATTATCGCGAGCATTATTATCGTAGATAGCCATCTATTGCGAGCAATCCCCACCCATGCAAAGGGATTTAAAAATATTAATATTATTAGGCAACCTCCCATGGATATGACGTATATGAAAAATTTCCTTATGGCAGAAAATAAATCCACGGCAATATTTACTACTACTATTAAAAAAGTTAAGATTAGGTCAAAAAATTTGCCCAAGCCTTTATAAAAATATCCTAAAATTTTATTCATTAACTTTACCTTTTCTATATTCTTCTAAAAATTTGTTGTCTTCAACTACAAGTCCCCACTCATTTGCAAGAAACTCCAAGTGATGAGTAAACTCGTGAAGCAAAACTTCCTCTAGCTTTTCCTTTAAAATCTCCCTTGGTGAAAATCTATACATTTCCATAAAGGAGCCATAATAAATTTTTATCATATTGCCAAGCACAGACCTTTGGTATTCGCCCATTATGAGTAAATCTTCATTGCGAGATTCTTCGTGATATTTAACCTCTTCTGTTAGAATTATACCACCATTTAGATGCTCATAGGCATAGGATGGTATGCTCTCGCAAATTTCTTCCAAAATTTCTTGGACTTCGTCTATCCTCTCTAAATAATATTCGTCGTAGGAACTATTATTTTCTTCAGGACTTTGTTCTAAAAATTCTTCGCTATTTAAAGGTGAAGACTCCTCTTCTTTATTATATAAAATTTCTCTTTCACTTTCATTATCTTCATCGATTTCATTTTCTTTTTCAAAAAATTCATCATTTATTTTTAATGAAATTTTTATTTTGTTTTCATCAGTGAAAGAATTATCTTCAAGCAAATTTTCATCGCCTTCTATGTAATCACTAAGCATCTTTTCAACTCCAAAATAAAAAACTGTAGAACCCTACAGTTTTATCTACTCTATTTAATTATAATACCCTCAAAAGAAAATTTCTACACATCTTCAAATTCTGCTAAATTCTTGCCTGGCACTGATGCCAATAATTTTTTAGTGTAATCCTCTCTTGGATTTTTAAAAATTTCTTCTGACTTATTGTACTCTACACACTCGCCATGATACATTACAAGCACTTCTTCCGCCACATGTCTTACAACTGAAAGGTCGTGAGAAATGAAAATCATGCTAAGACCAAGATCTCTTTGCAAATCTTCCATCAAATTTATTATTTGTGCTTGAATGGAAACATCTAATGCAGAAGTGGGTTCATCTGCCACAATTATTTTTGGATCTACTGCAAGGGCCCTTGCAATAGAAATCCTCTGCCTTTGTCCTCCAGAAAATTCGTGAGGATATCTCTCAGCGTGATATTCTGAAAGCCCACAAATTTCCATAGTTTCCATAACTTTTTTGTGAATTTTATTCTTGTCCCTTTCGCCCACTAAATTTCGTATACCCGATGCGATTATATCTTTGCATTTTTTTCTTGGATTAAGAGAGGAATAGGGGTCTTGAAAAATCATCTGCACGTTTTTTCGATATTCCTTTAGCTCCCTTTGGTTTTCTTTTAAAATATTTTTTCCATTATAAATTATCTCGCCCTTTGCGTCGGGATAAAGACCCATAATACATCTCGCAAGAGTAGATTTTCCTGAGCCACTTTCGCCAACTATGCCAAGGGTATGAGATGTTTTTAAATCAAAGGAAATATCCTTTACTGCACTTAAAACTTCGCCGCCGTTTATTTTAAATTCTTTATTTAAGTTTTTTACTTCTAAAATTGTTTTGTCCATAATATCACCTATACAAGAAACAACTGACTTTGTGACCGTCGATGTCAATTTCCTCTGGAACTTTTTCTTCACAAATTTTCATCTTCTCGTCACATCTGTCGCAGAAGTAGCAACAGTCAGGCAAGTTAATTGGATTTGGCACTGAACCTCTAATTGTATAAAGCTCCTCTTTCTTTTTATATACAGTAGGTATAGCCTTGATAAGTCCCTTAGTATAAGGATGAAGGGGTTCATTAAAAATATCTTCTGCCCTTGCTCTTTCCACCATTTTCCCTGCATACATTACATTTACATAATCGGCAATATCAGATACTACACCAAGATCGTGAGTTATGAAAATTATAGAAGTATTCATGTCTTCCTTTAATTTTTTCATTAACTCCAAAACTTCCCTTTGAATAGTAACATCAAGAGCAGTCGTAGGTTCATCTGCTATTAAAAGTTTTGGCGATGCAGAAAGTGCCATGGCAATCATAATTCTCTGTCGCATTCCTCCAGAAAGTTCGTGAGGATATAAATTGTAGACATCTTCTGCTCTATTTATTTCAACTTTTTTAATCATCTCAAGGGATTTTTCCTTAGCAGTTTTTTTATCCATATTAAAATGAGTTCTATAAACTTCAGACATCTGATAGCCAATTTTTAATGCAGGGTTGAGTGAAGTCATTGGTTCCTGAAAAATCATGGATATTTCCTTTCCCCTAATTTTTCTAAGTTCTTCTGGAGAAAATTCCAAAAGATTTTTCCCTTCAAAATTTATTTCACCAGAAATCTTTTCCAAAGATGATTTGTCAATTAGACCCATTATGGCAAGGGACGTTACAGATTTTCCCGAACCACTTTCGCCAACTATGGCAGTTGTCATCCCATCGCGTGTATTTATATTAACTTTGTTGACAGCTTTTACTATACCTTGAGAGCTTTTGAAAAAAACTTCAAGATTTTTTATTTCTAATAACATACTACCTCCTGAATTTTGGATCAAAGGCATCTCTAAGAGCATCGCCCACAATATTTAAAACTAAAATTGTAATGGCAATGGCAAGACCCGGAAATAAAGTTATGTGTGGATAATTTCTAATATAGGCTCTCCCTTCAGAAAGCATTTGTCCCCATTCTGCTTCTGGTGGCATAATTCCCATTCCTATAAAGGAAAGAGATGCTGCAGATAAAATCGCCGTTCCAACTCCAATAGTTGCCTGCACAATTATTGGTGCAAAACAATTGGGAAGTATCTCCGCAAAAATTAATTTAAAAGTTTTTACGCCAGACAACCTAGCCGATTCAATGTATTCCAAGTTTTTAACAGACATTACCTGACTTCTCACAATCTTTGCATAACTTGGTATAGAAGATAATGAAACTGCTAAAATTAAATTTTTCATTCCGTTACCCAGCGCAGCTGCAAGGGCAATTGCAAGCACAAGTTGTGGAATAGATAAAATTGTATCCATTACCCTCATGATTATTGAGTCAAAAATCCCTTCATAGTAACCTGCAAAAGCACCGATAATTACTCCAATTATCGTTGAAATTATTACAGATGTAAATCCAATTTTTAGAGAAACCTTCGCTCCGTGAAGGACTCTTGAAAAAATATCTCTTCCAAAATTATCTGTGCCCATTAAGTGAACACTACTTGGTTTTAAAAAGTTATCCTTAGGAAACTGCTCTGTGTAATCATAGGGTGAAAGTACATCGGCAAAAATTGCCGCAAAAATTAATAGAATTAAAATTCCAAGGGCAATTACTGCAATTTTATTTCTGCTGTAATATTTAAAAAAGTTTTTCAATCTCTTTAACATAGTTCACCTACTTGTACTCGGACTTTATTCTTGGATTTATAAATCCATAGAGAATGTCGACAATAATTGAAATCACAGAATAAACTATTGCAATAAGCATAATTGCACCAAGAATTATTGGATAATCCCGAGTTTTTATAGAATCAACCATTAGCCTTCCAATTCCAGGAATGGAGAAAATGGTTTCTGTCAAAATACTTCCACCAAGGAGTCCACCAGCTTGAAGTCCAATAGTAGTTATAACGGGTATCATTGCGTTCTTAAGTGCATGAACAAAAATTATTTTTCTCTTGCTAAGTCCCTTTGCATAGGCAGTCCTGATGTAATCCTTGTCAAGTACATCTAACATTGCAGATCTTGTCATCCTCATAATTACTGCTGAAGACTGAAATCCAAGGGCAAACCAAGGCAATATCATCTGCTTTAGAGATGAAAAGCCCGATGCTGGAAGCATTTTTAATTTTGTAGAAAATACTATTATAAGTAAAAGCCCTGACCAAAAAATTGGCATTGCAAGTCCAACCATGCCAAATGCAGTTATAATTGAGTCTATAAAAGTATTTTTCTTTAGAGCTGCAATTATGCCAAAGGCAATTCCCATAATTACTGCAATAACAAGAGCTCCACTTGCAAGTTTAATTGTAGTTGGAAAGACTCTAATAAGTGCAGCTGTTACAGATCTACCTGATTGATAACTTGTGCCAAGGTCAAAGTGAAAAATTAAATTCTTTAAATAGTTTCCATATTGAACTATAAAGGGCTGATTTAGCCCCAAACTTTCCCTTATTGCATCTACAGTTTCCTTAGTTGCATTAGGTCCTGCCACTGCAAGAGCAGCATCTCCCGGCGACAAATATAAAAGCGAAAACACTATAAAGCTTACGCCTAAAAGCGTCGGTATTAATATTAAAAGTCTCTTTAATATATATTTAGTCATATCTAATCCTTTCTTTTGTAGAAAAGACAAAATTCACCAAAGAATACCTTGGTGAATTTAAAAAATTATTTTTCTAAAAGATTTACATCTTTAAGTTCTTGTGGATATTTTGGAAGAAGATCTAGTCCTTCAACTCTTTTATTGCCAGCAACAACTGTTTCGCCATAGCAGATGTATAACCATGGATACTCTTTATTAATAAGCTCTTGAGCCCTCTTATAGATGTCAGCCCTCTTCGCTTCATCAATAGTTGAAATACCTTCTTTTATTAAATTATCAAGTTCTTCATTTCCAAAGTACATATAGTTTGGTCCTTGACCCTTATTTGAAGAATGGAAAGGTTGAAAAAGTTCATAATGTGCATCAACAACTGAAGGATTCCAGCTCATGATAAACATATTGTGTTCCTTGTTCTTTAGTGCATCTATAAATGCTCCCCATTCAAGTCTTTGTATATTAAGACCAATGCCATAGTCCTTGAGTTGAGCTTGCATCATTGTTGCGACATTTACCCTTTGAGTGTTGTCGGATGTATAAATGGAAAGATTTGTCCCTTCGCCCATTCCTGCAGCTGCAAAAAGTTCCTTTGCCCTTTCTTTATTCACAACATTTGGTTTAAGTGAATCTGAAATAGAGTATTTAAAGTTTGGATTAATTGCACTTGTAGCAAGTTTTCCACTATTCATATATACAGTTTCAAAAATTGAATTCATGTCAATTGCATTTACCATAGCTTCTCTAGCTTCTTTTTTGTCAAAAGGAGCTTTGTCCATGTTAAATCCAATAAAATGAACTGAATTATCTAATTTTCTATAAAGTTTTAAATCCTTATTTTCTTCAATATTTGGAATTTCTGATGGATCTACTTTATATGCAAGGTCAACTCCACCACTTTCAAGTTCAATAATTCTTTGGGAAGCTTCTGGTATTACTTTCATTTCTATTCCAGAAATTTTTGGAGCATCGCCCCAATAATTTTTATTTACAGAAAAGTTTGCGTGATCATTTTGAACCCATTCATCTAATACAAAAGGTCCAGTGCCCATTGGTGCATTGGCAAGATCTGCTCCACCTTCTACATATTTTTTAGACAAAATAGAAACAGCTGGATGTGAAAGTGAGTTCAAAAAAGCTGCATCTGGTTCAGTTAATTTAAAGGAGAAAGTTAAATCATCTTCTTTTTTGTAAGAATTAGGATCAATTTTTCCATAAAAAGATTTAAACTTTTCACTTGCTGCCGCTCTTTGTAAAGTAAATATTACATCGTCAACAGTAAGTGGATCTCCATTGGAGAACTTAACTCCATCCCTAATTTTTATCTTAAAACTTTGTGGATCTGGATTCTCAATTGACTCTGCAATAGAATTTACAAGTTCGCCCTTGGAATTTCTCTTTACTAAAGTGTCGTAAACCTGCATTAAAATATTTTCTGCATAGTCGTCGTTTAATTCATTAGGTTCAAGAGTTTGTGCATCTTCTGAAACTGCAACTCTTAGGACTTTCCCTTCAGCCTTGGCATCTTCTTTTTTCGAACAAGCTACCATAAAAAGCGAAAGCGCTAAAAGCATCGCTATAATTAATTTTTTCTTCATAATCATGTTCCTTTCTAGATTTTATTTTATTCTTCTTATATTAGCTCCAAGGTGCCTAAATTTTTCTTCGATTTTTTCGTAACCTCTGTCAATATGGTGAATTTCAGAAATTTCTGTTTCACCTTCAGAAACTAATCCTGCGAGAATAAGCGCAGCTCCTGCTCTTAAATCTGTTGCAGCAACCTTGGATCCATATAGTTTACTCTTACCCAATAGTATAGCTTCTCTATCTACTACTTTAATTTTTGCGCCCATTTTTTTTAGTTCATCTGCGTGCATAAATCTATTTTCGAAAACTGTTTCGATAATAGCAGATTGCCCATCAGCTTGAGTTAATAGAGCCATAAATTGTGCCTGCAAATCAGTTGGAAATCCTGGATGAGGAAGAGTTTTTATTTCAATTGGTTTTATTTCTTTAGTTCCAATTACCCTAATCTTATCGTCATTTTCAATAATTTTTGCACCAGTTTCCGCTAATTTTGCAATAACTGGTTTTAAGTGAGAAACAATAACATTTTCTATTGTAATGTCGCCACCAGTGATTGCAGCGGCAACCATAAAAGTACCCGCTTCAATTCTGTCTGGTATTACTTGATGAGTGCATCCTCCAAGTTTTTCCACTCCCCTAATTCTAATAGTTGAAGTGCCTGCTCCCATTACCTTTGCACCCATTTTATTTAAAAAGTTTGCAAGGTCGACAATTTCCGGTTCCATGGCACAGTTTTCCATTACAGTTTCGCCCTCAGCTAAAACTGCAGCAGTCATAATATTTTCAGTTGCGCCAACTGATGGGAAGTCCAAATATATTTTCGTGCCAACTAATTTTTCGCACTCAGCCTTTATTTCTCCATGAGTCATTTCAATACTTGCACCCAAGGCTCTAAAACCCTTTAGGTGTAAGTCTATTGGTCTTGAGCCAATGTTACATCCACCTGGAAGAGAATTATATGCCTTGTTTAATTTTGCAAGAAGTGGTCCCATTACCAAAAAGGATGCCCTCATCTTGCTCATAAGTTCATAATCTGTTTTATAAGAATTAAGTCCACTTGGATCAATAATTAATCTATTTCCTTCTTTATTTATTTTGAGACCTAATTTTCTCAAAACTTCTGTTATTATCTCAACGTCCTTGAGTTCAGGTACATCTTCTAATATTATTTCTTCCGTTCCAAGTATTGTAGCTGCAAGTATTGGTAGAGCAGCGTTTTTTGCACCTGATATTCTTACATTGCCCTTTAGTGGGCCATTTGGTCTTACTAAAATTTTATCCAAAAGGATTCCTCCTATATTCTTTTATTTATATCAATTTAATTATATCATAGAGCCATAAAATATTTAAGAAATTAAAATTATCACTTTTAATAAAAAATATTATTTGTTAAAATAAGTTATTAATTAGTTAATGAAGGAGGCTTTTATGAAGGAATTTATACAAGAAAAATACAAAGACATTAAGGAGTCCATTTATTCAGTTGACTATTCGAGCATATACCCTGATTTTATAAATTTTGGTGTAGGCGATCCTGATTTAACGACCCATGAGATGATTATAAAAGAAGCCTACGATTCACAAATCGCAGGTCATACTCACTACGAAAATCCTCAAGGCTACCTTGGCCTAAGAGAAGAAATTTCAAAAGCCTACAAAGAAGATTTTGATGTAAAATGCGACCCATCAGAAATTTTAATAACAATGTCCGGCACCGAAGCCATGTATATAATTTTAGAAGTAATTCTTAACCCTGGCGAAGAAGTAATTGTGCCTTCACCTTATTTTAGCGTCTATCCAGACCAAATAAAAATGGCAAGTGGTATTCCAGTTATATATGAAACAAAATTTGAAAATGAGTTTAACATTGAGCCAAGGGAAATTGAAAAATTAATAAATAAAAAAACTAAGGCAATAATAATTAATACGCCAAACAATCCAACAGGTTCAGTGTATAGTGACAAAACATTAAAAGAAATTTATGAATTGGCAAAAAAATATAATTTAATTGTAATTTGCGATGATATCTACACAATCTATTCCTATGAAAGCAAATTCAAGCCAATGATTTCTTACGACCCAGAATTTAAAAATGTAATTTCTATTTCTTCCATGTCAAAGGACTATGTAATGACTGGATGGAGACTTGGCGCCATAGTAGCACATAAAGATCTCATAAGCGCAATGACTTACGTCCACGAAAACACAGTATATGCAGTTCCAACTATTTGTCAGTATGCTGGTGCAATGGGCATAGCTAATAGAAAGACAATTTGTCCACCACTTTATGAGGAATATAAAGAGAGAATGTATCTAGCTTACGACAGATTAAAAAAATTAAATCATGTTGAAGTTCTAAGACCAAAGGGAACCTTTTATATCTTTCCAAAAATTACCATCCCTGGCATGACTACGGATGAAATTGTAAAAGAAATTTTGGAAAAGGCACATGTGAATTTAATCAATGGATCGGCATTTGGTCCAGCTGGCGAAGGATTTATAAGAATTGCAGTAACTGTCAATAAGGATAAAATAAACGAAGCCTTTGACAGAATAGAAAAATTAGATATATTTAAAAAATAAAATAAAAAGACTGAGCAAAATGATATATTGCATATCAACTCAGTCTTTTTTACATGAACTTTAAGATTAAACCATAAATAATTGGAATAAAAATTGCTGGAGTCGAATTTGCAAGTTTAAAGTCCACAAGTTTTAACATATAAAAACAAATGGCAATAATCATCACACCACCTGTTCCCGACAAGTTTGCTGCTACTTCTGGAGTAAATACTGGAAGCAAAAATCCTGACAGAAACACTAAAATACCTTGATATATAAAAACTGGTATCGCAGAAAAAGATACTCCCTTGCCAAAAGTTGTGGCAAAGAAAAATGCTGTTAATCCATCCATAACCGCCTTGGCAAATAGGATGTCATTGTCCCCCTTTACTCCTGCATCAATACATCCAAGTATTCCCATTGAACCAACGCAAAATATTAAACTTGTAGTTATAAAACCTTCTGAAAATGTTGTGTCCTCAGGATTTATAAACCTGTTTTTTATAAATTCCGTAAATTTATTTAATCTGTCATCTATTTTTAGTAACTCGCCAATTGCAACCCCTAGAACTATGGAAATTATCACGACAATAATTTCTCCTTCCAAAGATGACCTCACTCCAATAATTAGTACGCAAACTGGCAAAAATTTCATTATTGAATCCTGAATACTTTTTGGGAATTTGTCGCCAACAAAGGAGCCCAAAAGTCCAAGGACTAAAACACTTATTGCATTTACAAAAACTCCCAACATATTGCTACCTCCCTAATTTATTTTCTCTGCCATAATAAAATAAATATTGATTGGCAAAACCTGCATTTTTGCCAAATACTTCACGTCCTCGCATTGCAATTTTTGATTTTGGCGTTTCTTCTTTTAAGTATAATTCTTCCATTACTCTTTTTATCCAAACATCCACGGGAAAAGACTCCTTTCTGTCAAAGGCAAAGAGAAGAATGCAGTCGGCAACTTTTGGTCCAACTCCCGGCAAAACTTGAAGAGCAGCCCTTGCATCTTCTAAGTTCATTTTTTCGATTTCATCAATACTTACAATTCCACTATTTATTAAATTTGACGTTTCCACAATTCTCTTGTCGCGAAATCCAACTCTTGCAAATTCACGAAGGTCCTCTGGCTTTGCCTTAGAAAGTTCTTCAGCACTTGGAAAAGAAAAATATTTTCTATTTTCATCTTCTCCTAAAAATTTCCCGTACATTTCAGAAATTTTTTCGATGGATTTTTTTATCCTTGGTATTTGATTGTTTGCAGAAATTATAAAAGAAATAATTGTCTCAAACTTGTCTTGATTTAAAATTCTTATGCCCTTGCCATATTCCGTTGCACTTTTCATGACATCGTCCTTAGAAAGTTCCTCTATTACCCTTTTATAATCCCTGTCGAGGTCAAAGTAATTGTAAAAAATTTCATCAAAGGAATTTTTATCCACATCCTTTAATAAAATTTTACCGTCAACTTTTTTAGCATTGGCAACTCTGCCATGATTAATAAAGGTAAAAGAACCATCAGCCTCTTCATACCACCTAAAAGCTTGACCACAAGTAAAAACATCCCTTGGGTCAAATTCCTCTAATTCACTAATAATGCAAAAATTTCCATCAAAATCAATCTTCATTAAAATTTAAACTCCCTAAATAAAAAACCTATTAATAAATAATAGGTCAGCTAATTTCTTTCATAAAATAAGAAAGTGTTAGAAGTGAATCGTTAAGCCTTATGTTTTCAACCGCTACGCCAGCGGGCGCTTTTAAGTCGTAGGGTGCAAAATTCCAGATTCCCTTTACTCCTGCATCAATAACTCTTTTTGCCACATCTTCACAAAATTCCTTGGGCACAGTTATTATTGCAACCTCAACCTTCTCATCTCTTATGTATTTTTCCAAACACTTAATACTTCTTACCTTAATTCCGCTTATATCTTCAATATCTTCCTTAATATCAAAGAGAGAAATAACATTAAAACCAGAATCTCTAAAGCCCTTGTACCTTGCAATTGCTTGCCCAAGTCTACCAGCCCCTATGACAATGCTATTGTAAGTTTTATCTATTCCAAGAATTTTATCCACTTGTTCCTTTAGCGCCTTTGTGTTGTAGCCATAACCTTGTTGACCAAATCCGCCAAAATTATTTAAGTCCTGTCTAATTTGCGAAGCACTAAATCCAGTGATATGACTAAGTTCTTTAGAAGAAACTCTTTCAATTCCGCTGTCTATTAACTCTTTTAAATATCTGTGATAAACCGGCATTCTCCTTATAACCGTTTCAGAAATACCCCTTGCATTCTTTGGCAAGTCAACACCCCCTAATTGTTTATATTATAACAATCTTTCTTGTTTTTGTAAATTAAAGCAAATACATTAATTACAAGTAATTATTGTGATTTAGCCGAAAAAGTTTTAACTTATTCAAACAAAAACTCCTATTGCTAAGATTATTGCAGATGGAATCATAATAATTCGCCCAAATAATTCTAAGAAGTTCTCCAAACTTTTATCTTCTCTATAATCCCTTAAATTTTTTGGTATACCTAAAGTCAATCCAAGCGCCACAAATATAAATCCCAAACATTTTAATATATCCAAATTATTTCTCCCTTAAGTCAAAAAAATTTTCTGCAATCATACACCTAATAGAACCACCACCATATTTTGAGATAGTTTCTACATCAATTGGAAGAATAAAATCATATTTTTCAATTGTCTTTTTGTGTTCATCAGTCAAAGCATTAAATCCAGATTTTGAAATCACGAGGATATTTTTGTCCTCGCCCTTTAATTCAATTGAATTTCCTGCGTAATTATTAAATTCATCTTCAGTAAGAGAGATTATTTCCTTGCCAGAATCCACTAGAGATTTTAAAACTTCATCTCTATTTTCACTAATCAAATTATCTGCAATTATTGCAAACTTTTCTCCCACCATCATTAGCACATTTGTGTGGTAAATATCTACACCTTTGTCCCTAGATTTAAAATAAACTGGCTTTAAATTAAATCTCTTTGCAAATTTCAAAAATTCATCTTTGTTACAGCGTTTTGAAAGACTTCCATAGCAAATATTATTCCATCTATCTATTACAACAGCACCAGTTCCTTCTAAAACTCTTCCCTCTTCGTTTCTAAAATCAATTACTTCAGCCCTATTGTAATCAATAATTTTTTTAAGCTGAGGCAAAATTTTATCATATTCTTTATTTCTGTTTTCTGCATACATTTCCGATACAAAAACTTTCCCTGGAAAAGTTACAAAGACATTGTTGGGAAAAATCGAATCAGGAGTAGTCTTGTCAAAATCTTCAATCACGTCCACATGAATTTTGTTTTTGCGAAGAAGACTAACAGCATCATCAAATTCCCTTAACGCAAAACTTTTTATTTCATCTTCAGAAGTTTTCTTTGGACTAATCTGATAAATATTGTCCCTTGCCGTCTCTTTATTAAAAGTAAAGGCGTAGGGTCTAACTAAAATCACTCTATTTGTTACCATTATTCTCTCCTTTTCTACATTATAACAAATTTAAAAATAAAAAACTCTCCATAATAGAGAGTAAAAAATTTATTCATAGAAATTTATTACATTTTCAATTAAAAGAAGATTAGTTATACTTCCAATGCCACCTGGCACTGGAGAATAGGCTTTAATTTTTCCATTGACAGATTTTTCGTCGAGATCGCCCCTATATTTTCCTTCACTATTTTTTGACGTGCCAATGTCGATTACAGTTGCATCCTCGTTAAAATAACTTGCATCTAAAGTTTCAGCACGACCCATTGCAGTGAAAATTATCTCTGCTGCCCTTGTGTGCTTTTTAAGGTCCACTGTCCCCACATGACATATTGTAACAGTGGCAAGATCCCTTAAAAGATACATCATAAGAGGTTTCCCCACAACATTTGAGTGATTGATAATAACTGTATCCTTTCCCCTTAACTCATAACCATAAAACTTTAAAAGTTCATAGGCAGCCTTTGGCGCAAGAGGAATAAATCCGCTTACATCGCCACTAAAAACTCTAGCCCTATTTATTGGGTGCATACAATCCACATCTTTTTTTGGGTCAATGACAAGAGATATTTTTTCTTCGTCAAAACTTTCAGGAAGAGGTCTAAAAATAATTATTCCGCCAACTTTATCATCATCATTTAACTTTTTTATTCTTTCAATTACTTCATCTTCACTTGCATCCCTTTTAAACTCATTAGAATCAACACCAACGCCAAGTTTATCCGCAGTCTTTTTTATTCCCTTTTCATAGGCAATACTGCCGTAATCGTCGCCCACTCTTATAGTAGAAAGAATTGGCTTAGATTTTAGTTTTTTCACTTTTTCAATTAAACTATCACTTTTTTTCTCCACATAGTCCTTAGCATATAAAATCTTAGTCATTTTTCACCTCTCTTGGAATATAAACTTCCACTGCTTCCTTTAAAATTTTTATATCAACTGGTAAACTAGGTCCTCTATCGCCATCTATATCCATTATAACCTCTTCTATACCCAAAGATGAAATTTTTGCTTCCCTTATTGTATAATGAACAACATTATCCCCTTCTTCAACTTCTCCTGCAATTGAATCTTTTAAAACCTCAAGTCTGTCTTTTATAGAATCACTTGTCAAAATAAATAAATCAGCATTTCCGTTATCTCTTTTTTTATTTTTATTTGTAAATTCTAATTTTCCTATTTTATTTGAAAGGGCAACTATTAAGTGATCCACTGGACCGCTATAATTCCCGCCCTTAGATTTTACTTCTAGATTATATTCTTCAGATGAAGTTAATTTTTCTATGGATTTTTTTATATACGCAAAGCCTCCAAATTTTGATTTTTCCTCTGAAGATACTTCGTGAATGGCTTCTGGAACTGCGCCAATAGATGCAAATAAGCTAAAAATTTTGTCATTTGCCTTTCCTAAATCTATCTTTTTTGTCTTTTTAAAATCAAAGGACAATAGCGCCTTTTCTTTATCTTCTGGAATTTCTAATTTTCTTGCCAATAGATTTCCTGTACCTCCTGGCAAAATTAAAAGTTTTGCCCTTGAAGAAATTTTATTCATTCCCATTAAAACTTCATTTACAGTTCCATCGCCACCATATACTCCAATGGCGTCAACATTTTTCACTTCTCCGACAAAATTTGTGCCATCGCCAGCTTTCTTTGTTTCTTTTAAAATTATTTCATCAAAGTATTTTTTAAGTTCTTCATTGATTTTTCCAATAAATTCTTTTCCGCTTTCGTCGCCTGAACTGGGGTTATAAATAAATAAGATTTTCATATTTCTTCTAACCTAATTAATATACAATCATTCCACCATTTGGCGAAATTATTTGACCCGTCATGTAAGAATTTTTGTCCGAAATCATAAATGCCACTAGCTCGGCAATTTCTTCTGTGGTTGCAAGTCTGCCCATAGGTATATCTTCTGATAAAATACATAAATTTTCTTCTCCAATTTTATTTGTCATTGGTGTGTCAACAGCTCCTGGAGCAATGGCGTTTACTGTTATGCCCGAGTATCCCAACTCCTGTGCCAATGCCTTAGTAAGTGCATTTATGGCACCCTTAGTCGCCGAATAATGACTTTCCATAGAGCCTCCAACTATGCCCCAGATGGAAGACATATTTAAAATTTTTCCAGAATGTCTTTCTAACATATAGGGTAGAGCTGCGTGAATAGAATTGTAAACTCCCTTTACATTTACATCAAATATTTCATCCCAAGTTTTTTCATCAATGTCTTGGAAAAGGGCATAGCTAGAAATCCCAGCATTGTTTATCAATATGTCTACTCCCTTAAATCTCTTTGAAACTTCATTAAACATTTTTTCAACTTCAGCAAATTTTGTAACATCTGCCTTTATTGCTAGGGCATCCTTGCCCATTTCTCTAATTTCTTTTTCTAATTGTTTTGCTTCATCTTCAGACTTATTGTAATTAATTATTATTCTATATTCTTCTTTTGCAAGCCTCTTTGCAATATCTCGTCCTATTCCCCTTGAGGATCCCGTTATAAGTACAGTTTTCATCTCACACCAACCTTTAAGTAAATTATACACAATATTTTGTCATTATTATAATAGATATTATGCCAAAAAATCTTTAACGCAAAAAAAGCTACACCCTTAGGCATAGCTTTTTTTAGGTAAATATGCTATTTAATTATAATTCTATTCTCGCTTCTTCCTCAAAGTTTTCTTCTGGAATAGGTCTCTTTACAATGTGTTTGTAGTAGATTTTTTCAACTGCCATAGAAATAGCGTTGTCGCCAGTTACATTGGCTGCTGTACCAAAAGAGTCTTGAGTTAAATATAGTGAAATTAAGATTGTAGCAAGTGTTCCTGATGAATCAATTCCAACTACTGGTAAGAATGGAAGGGCACTCATTACTGCTCCTCCTGGTGCTCCTGGTGCTGCTACCATTGCAACTCCTAGAATTCCTATAAATTTAATAATTAGCGCAAAAGAGTGATCCATGTTAAACATTGTAAGTAATGTAAATACACAAGCTGTTAAAGTAATCATAGATCCAGCTAAGTGAACTGTTGCACATAGAGGGATACAGAATTCTCTAATTTGTCTTGTTACACCCATTTTTCTGTTACAAGCAACATTAACAGGAATAGTAGCTGCTGAAGATTGAGTTCCTACTGCTGTTAAATATGCTGGCACTGCAGCTCTTAAACATTTTACAGGGTTTCTTCCAGTGTATCCTCCTGCTGCTACAAATAGAACAACCATGTATAGCAAGTGCAAAATAATAATACATAGGAATATCTTCCAGAATATACCAAGAATTGCAAATACTGAACCAGAATATGATAAGTTACAGAAATTACCAAAGATAAAGAATGGAAGTAGAGGAATTACAAATTTCGCTAATACTAAATTTATGATTTCGTTGAATTCGTTAATTCCTTTGTAGAATGTTTCTCCGCTACCCTTTGCTCTTAATGCTGAAACTGTAAGTCCTAACATAAACGCAAGCACAAGTGCTGCAGTTACATCAATGAAAGCTCCTAATGGAATTTCAAAGAATGGCGCAATTTCATTTGCTGTTGCTTTTTGAACTTGTTCTGCAAGTTCTGGTTTAATAAAGCTTGGGAATATGTTTCTTGACATTGTATAAGATAGTGAACCTGCAACAAGTGTTGACGCATAGGAAAGTCCAACTGTTACTCCTAAAAGTTTACCAGCACCTTCTGATAAATCTGCAATACCTTTAGAAACAAAGGCAATGATCATCAATGGAATAATGAAATTTAAAAATGCTCCAAATAATCCAGAGATTGTGATTGCAACTTTAGTTACCCATGCTGGCAAATATTGACCAACAAGAATACCTAGTGCAATAGCTATTATAAGTCTAGGAATTAGACCTATTTTTTTCTTTTTTTCTGTCATTTTAATCCTCCTTAATATTCAAAAACTTGGCTCTAATACATTGTCCAGTTTTTGTACCTGCTAGCCCACCAAGACCAGTCTCCCTAATTGATTCATGTAATAGATGCCCTACTTCGCCCATTGCTTGACAAACTTCGTCAAAAGGTACGATTGATTTTATACCTGCAAGAGCCATATCAGCTGATATAAAAGAATTTATAACACCTGAGGCATTTCTAAAAGTACATGGATACTCTACTAGTCCTGCAATTGGATCACAGGCAAGCCCCATTACATTAATAAGTGTAATGCTGGCTGCATTTAGTGCTTCTTCTACGCTTCCGCCAAGCATTTCTACTAGTGCAGCTGCTGCCATTGCACTGGCAGAACCGCATTCAGCTTGGCATCCACCTTCAGCACCGGCGAATGTAGCATATTTACCAATAATTTGCCCTATTCCTATTGATGTCAAGAGTCCATTTATTAAAATATCATCATCTAGACCATATTTTTCTCTTGCCGCCATTAAGGCTGCTGGCATAATACCAGAACTTCCAGCAGTTGGCGCTGCTGCAATAATCCCCATATTTGCATTGGTCTCAGATGTGGAAAAGGCCATAGCCATAGTCCTAACTAGAAATTTACTAGTTAAAGGATCTTTTTCTTTTTGATAGTTGTTCATTTTTTTTGCAAAACCATCTATCATTTTATACTCTGTTTCATAAACTTTATCTAAAGTTTCATGAGAGGAAGATTTCATAACTTCTAAAATTTCTTTTAGTTTGCTTTTCATCTCGTCTTCAGACATTCTAAGAGTCTTTGTCTCAGACTTTAATACTAAATCATAAAAGTGAAGATCTTCACTTTTACAAACTTCTACAATTTCTTTAGCAGTATTTAACATTTAAACCTCCACATATTTTGATGTTAAATATCTGGAATTATTTAACAATTTATTTTTTAGATTTTCGTTAGCGTTTTCATCTAATTCAACAGTTAGAGTGACAATATTTGTTAGCTCGTCCTTAGTCGTGTTAATAGATTCAATATTGTAATTATCATCAGCTAATGCCGTTGAAACTTCAGCTATGACACCTTTTTGCTCATTATATTGAAATAGAAATGTTGGGAATTTTCCATCAAATTCAACTTTTATTCCATTTATGTCAACTATAATCATATTTCCTCCACCAATTGAGGAACCAATCACGTATTCGCTATTTCCATCTTTATAATTAAATTTTATTTTAACAGTATTTGGGTGATATTCTTCTCCTAAATTCGTAGGAATAAAAGAGTATTTAATACCTCTCTCACTTGCTATTTCATAAGCATCTCTAATAGAACTATCATATGTTTTAAAACCCATTATTCCACCTAATAGAGCTCTATCAGTACCATGTCCCTTATATGTATATGCAAAAGAACCATGTAAATAAAATTCCACGTTTTCATAACCTTCAGGGCAGATTTTTGCTGCAACTCTTGCTATTTTGCAAGCGCCTGCAGTGTGAGATGAAGATGGACCAACCATTATAGGTCCAAGTATCTCAAAGGAACTATATTCTTTCATTAACTTACCTCCCTCTTGTTAGTATATTTTAGCATAAAGTGATACGATTGTTAAATAATTTTATTCTTTCACTTTCTGTAAATTAACAAATTTGCTTAAATATAGTATGTTATGAATATATTGTTTAACCCGTAAAATAAATTATGCAATTTAGTCTATTACAGTACTGACAAGAATAGTAATATTGTTAAATAATTGTTGCAAGTATTCTATAAATACTATAACATTAAACAGAGGATATTATTTTCATTAACAAGGAGGAATATATGAACGAGAAAAAGAAAAAAGTTAGAGACCAGAATGACGTCGGTGGTTTTCTAAAGGGTGTTGAAAGAATTGGCAATAAATTACCTCACCCCGCGATGATTTTTGCAATACTAAGTGTAATCGTAATCATAGTATCATATTTTGCAGCTAAATCTGGCATGAGTGTTACATATTTCGATGCAAAAGCTAAGGAAGAAGTAACTAAAGAAGCCGTTTCCCTACTTAACTGGGAAGGACTTGCTTACATCTTTAACTCTGCAACAGAAAACTTTACAGGATTTGCTCCCTTGGGAACAGTTCTTGTAGCTATGCTTGGTGTTGGCGTTGCTGAAAATAGTGGACTTTTTGATGCTACACTAAAAAGACTTCTATCAAATGTAAACCCTACACTTTTAACTGCAACAGTAGTATTTGCCGGAGTTATGTCAAATATTGCATCTGACGCTGGCTACTTAGTAGTAGTTCCACTGGGAGCTCTTATCTTTGCAAATGCTGGTCGCCATCCACTTGCTGGTATTGCCGCAGCTTTTGCAGGAGTAAGTGGCGGTTTCTCTGCAAACTTATTGCTTGGAACTACAGACCCACTTCTTACAAATATTACTAACGAAGCACTAAAAGCTGGAGGAATTGATCTAACACTTGCAGCTACTTGTAACTGGTACTTCCTATTTGTATCTACTTTCTTAATTACAATTATAGGCACTATTGTAACTAATAAGATTGTCGAAAAGAACTTGGGAGAATATAAGGGATCTTACAAGGCAGACTCAACACCTATTACAGACCTAGAAAGAAGGGGTCTTAGAAATGCCTTTATAGCTTTTATAATATTTGTAATAGTTATGGCATTTTTAATGTTCCCGGCTAATGCACCTTTTAGAGCTTTCGAAGAAAGTAAAAATGCAATGACACTTAAATATTTCTTAGGTCACGGACTTATTCCTGGAATGTTGCTACTATTCATGATTCCTGGAATTGCCTATGGCAAAACTGTTGGCACTATAAAAACTTCACATGACCTTGTTGAGGCAATGACAAAGGCAATGAAAGGCATGGGCGGATACCTTGTTCTTGCATTCTTTGCAGCACAATTTGTATCTTATTTTAACGAAACAAACTTAGGTCTAATCCTTGCAAAAAACGGAGCAGACTTCTTAGAATCGATTAAATTAAAGGGACTTCCACTTCTAATTATGTTTATCTTGCTTTCAGCTTTTCTAAATCTATTTATGGGATCAGCTTCAGCAAAATGGGCAATTATGGCTCCAATTTTTGTGCCAATGATGTACAACCTTGGACTATCACCTGCCCTTACACAAGTTGCATATAGAATTGGCGACTCTTCAACAAATATAATCACGCCACTTATGTCTTACTTTGCAATGATAGTTGTATTCATGCAAAAATACGATGAAGACTCCGGGCTTGGAACTCTTACATCAATGATGCTTCCATATTCAATGTGTTTCCTAGTAGGTTGGACAGTTCTAATGATTGTGTGGTATCTATTGGGACTTCCTGTTGGTCCAGAAGCACCACTTCATGTACAAGACATGGTGTCAATGTTATTTATCTAAAATAAAATATCCTCAAAAATAACCCGATGGATTTTCCATCGGGAATTTTATTGTATTTGCAATATATTTCACATAATTTCTAATACTTTTTTAATAATTGTAATTTATCTAGGAAGTCTTTATAAAGATTTTTTAAAATTCTAATAACTTACATAATTTTGATACTATCAACCCACGCCAAAATCTGTTATTTCAAATAAAATATCTACACGAGGGTCATCCTCAAGATATCTATATTTTTCTACAAACCATTTTACAAGTTCTTCATCTCTTTTTATTTCAGTTGAATTATTCATAAAAATATTCACAGTTGCATGAGAGAAATTTTTTATGATTTCCATATCTCTATCTATCATTTCCTTTGTCTGACCCTTTATTCCCACCATGACGCAGGGAGAGTCAAAGTATTTTTGCACCTCTTTATAATCTTTAAAATTCGCACCCTTTTTTAAGACTCCTTCTCTAAAATCATTGTCAAAAGTTTCTACGCCTGTTTTAAATGTAATTGGCACATTAAAAAAGTTTCTGATTTCATCAAGTCTATTTCTATAAATCCAGTGAGCTTCAAAAAATAATCTTTTAATATTTTTTTCTTCTACAACTTTTTTTATTTCCCTTAAAGTATTTTCTGTAAGTTCAAAAACCGATGCAGAGTCAATAACTTCTAGTACACCAAATTCGCCACTTACATTTTTTAAAACCTCAAAATTTATCTCATCAATTCTTTTATCATCTCTATCATTGTCATCAATATAATCGCAAAAAGCACACCTTCCCCATCTGCATGGTCTTGCCTTTAAAAGCACAATTTCTCTTTTAGTCTTATTTGTAATTTTTGAATATCTATTGATAAAACCATCTCCTTTATAATAAAGTCTTTTTACAATAATATTTTAACATATTATAGATGCCCTTATATCTATATTGACACCTAACAGACTTTTCTTTATACTAAAGTTTGTACGATATGTTAATATGTGTAAAGATTAATTAAAAGATCATATTTTCTTTAAAAAATAAAAATTTTAATATGATTATAGTATAAGTAAAAAAATTTTTTAAATATAATTGTGAGGAAGTATATGTCAGTAAAAATAATTGTAGGATCAACTTGCGACGTCGAAGAAAATATTAAGAAAGATTTAATTGTTGTTCCCCTTCACGTAACCTTTGGAGATGAAGATTTTTTAGATTCAGTTGATATTACAAAGGACGAATTTTATGAAAGGCTTGAAAGGAAAAAAGAATTTCCTAAGACAAGTCAACCAACACCTATGGCTTTTATGGACACCTACAAAAAAGTCATCGATAATGGAGATGAAGCAGTAGTAATAGTTATCTCTTCAAAATTATCGGGAACTTATCAAAGCGCAAAACTAGCTGCCAATGGACTAAGCGATAAAATTTTCATTGTGGATTCACTCAATGTTTCCATTGCAGAAGGCGCTCTTGTGGATTTTGCCATTAGACTTGTAAAAGAAGGAAAATCTGCAAAAGAAATTGCCGAAATTTTAGAAGAAGCAAAAAAGAAATTAAGACTCGTTGTCCTAGTTGACACTTTGGAATACCTTGAAAGAGGCGGAAGAATCTCAAAAACATCCGCTTTTATAGGAGGTCTTTTCTCGGTAAAAGTCCTGCTTTCCATGGAAGAAGGAGCAATTGCAACTGTGGGCAAGGCAAAGGGAGTTAAAAATGCCAACAACTTATTTATTAGTGAAATAGAAAAAAATGGCTCAATCGACTTTTCCATGCCTCTTAAACTAGGCTACACCGGCAGAGAAAGCAACAAAATCGAAAAGTATTTAAGAGAAGTGAAAAATCTCTGGGAGGACAAAGTTCATTCCCCAGAATTTATCCAAGTTGGAAGTGTAGTTGGAACCCACGCAGGTCCTGGCGCACTCTTTTTAGCCTACTTTAGAAATTAATCCTTTTAAAACTTTCTACATATATTTATCAAAATATAATTTTTTCATTTTAAGTTATTCATTAAATGTAAAAATTTTTATGAGGTGAATAATATGAAAGAAAAGAAAATAATTGTAGATGGGATTAACTTTTATTACGATGACTTAGTGATAACTGATGATGTAATGGAAAATATTAAAGATTTCTTAGAGGACTTAGAAGATAGCCGCGACGAAGTTTACAATAGCTTTTACATCTATGAAGATAATGACAATATAATTATTTACTAAAGCTAGATATTTCTAGCTTTTTTAATTGTCAAAATCTCCAACTGAAATTTTAATTTTCCCAAATTTTAGATTTCTTTATCAAATTGTAATTCTGTGGTAAAATGAAGAAGACAGGAGTTGATTTATTGGAAAAAGAAACTGATTTTAAGGGACTCTTTAGACTTTTTACAAGGTCTATAATTATTTCCATGATTGGAATGATTTTCCCCTTTTTTTATATTTTATTTCCTTCTATGTATGTAGTTGAATCTGTAAAAGAAGGAATTATGAAAGTAATGGCAACTTTAATTGCAGTTGTCCTTTTAATCGCTGCCCTATTGGGTCCCATATATGCAATAATTATTTTTACAATCTTTGGCCCTTTCATCTTGATTTTCCACTATATGATTAGCACCAATAGACCTGTTTCTATGACAATTATGGCGACATCTTTTATATTTTTTACATCAATTATGGTTTTATTTTTTGCCTTTGGTGTTAATAGCGATGTGTTAAATTCAAGGGAAACTATTAATGCAATTACAAGTTTTTATACAAATATTGCAAAGGAAGCTGGACTTTCTCAAGGCGATTTGTCTAATTTTACTCAAAGTGCTGAAATTTATTACAAGAGATTTTTACAAATTCTTCCCTCTGTTTTAATCGTTATATCCTTGGTTACTTCCTATGTAACTTACACAACAGCAGGAAGAACACTACTTTCAAAGGGAAAATTTATATTGCAACCTTCTTCTCTTGAATTTTTAAAATTCCCAAGAGAAATTATTATGCTATCAATTGCCACAGTGGCAATATTTTCTTTAACTGGCGAATATTTTGGATCAAGCGGACAAATTTTCATGTTAAATTTAATGAACTTAATTTACTTCATGCTCTTTGTAGCGGGTATAAGCGTAATTAAATTTTTTATGACTAGGTTTGGCTTTAAAAATTTTTTACAATATTTATTAATTGGTCTATGCCTTACTATTTCTTCACTTCAAATATTTGTGATGATAATTGGTGCAATTGACCAAATTGTTAACTTTAGGAAAATTAATTAAGTGAGAATAATATGAAAGATAATTATAAAATTAGCGATTTTCTCCCCTATCTTATCTTTGGAATCGTCCTAGTTATTATTTTAATAATTCTAAATCCATTAATTGGCTTTATTTCAATTTTGGGTTTGGCATATATTTTTTATATAACTTACAGCGAAATCAACAATAAGAATACAGAGACTATCAAACACATTGAAAACTTAAATGAACAATTTGATTCTTTAACTAAAGAAGCTATTTTCGACATGCCCTTTCCCCTTGTAGTTACTGACGAAAAGGCAAAAATTCTCTGGTACAACACTCCCTTTATAAATTTATTTAAGGAGAAAACTTTAATCGGTGGTGATCTTGAAAATTTAGTTAAGGATATTGACATCTCAAATGTAATAAATAGAAGTGGCTCGAATACACTTCCCATTGAAATTAACAAGAGATTTTTTAATGTCTACACAAATGTATGTGAAAATAAATCCCAGTCCACTGACAGCAAATCTGTGCTACTTTATTTTGTAGACAACACTGCCTACAAAAATTTAAAGGATAAATACACAGAAGAGTATCCAATTATTGCAAAAATAGAAGTGGACAATTTCTCAGAGGCAATAAGCGGCGCTCCCTCAGAGATTAGACCCCTTTTAATTGCAGAAATTGACTCAACTATTTCACAATATTTTGAAGAATACGATGCTTTAGTTAAAAAAGCTGACGAAGATTTATATTTAGTTGTCATGAATTATAAATCTTTAAATTCTCTTAAAGAAAAGAGATTTGACATACTCGATGATTTGAGAGATTTAAACAAGGGCAACTCAATTCCCATAACTTTATCCATTGGAGTTTCTTCCTTTGGACTTAATTTTAAAGATGCCTACATTGAAGCTGACTCATCACTAGACCTTGCACTAGGTCGTGGAGGCGACCAAGCCGTTGTAAAAGTTGACGACAATTATGCCTTCTTTGGCGGAAAGTCAAAGGCAGTTGAAAAGAGGAATAAAGTTAAGGCAAGAGTTATTGGCGAAGCATTAAAACAATTAATCGACAGATCTGAAAATGTCTACATCATGGGACATCAAAATCCAGATATGGACGCCATTGGTGCGGCAATTGGTTGTCTTCGTGCAACATTAAATAGAAATAAGGAAGGCTATATAGTCCTTGAAAAATCCAATCCATCTATTGACAATTTAATTGACAGGATGAAGGAAGAAGAACCAGAACTTTACAAAAAAGTCATTTCAAGAGAAACTGCAATGACTAAGATTAAGCACTCTTCTCTAATAATTATGGTGGACAATCACAAACCATCCTTCACTGAATATCCTGACCTTTTGAAAAAAACTAGCCAAATCGTAGTAATAGACCACCACAGAAGAGGCAAGGAATTTGTGGAAAACCCAGTCCTAGCTTATGTAGAACCCTACGCTTCCTCAACTTGCGAACTCATAACGGAAATGTTGACTTATATGTCTGACGACTTGAACTTAACTCATTTTGAAGCAGATGCACTCATGAGTGGTATAGTTGTCGACACAAAAAACTTCTCTTTCCAAACTGGCGTAAGAACCTTTGAGGCTGCTTCAGTTTTAAAAAGAGCTGGCGCAAATATGTTAAAGGTAAAGGCACTTTTCCAAGACGATTTAGACACTATGCTTTACAGAGCAGATGTAGTTCACAACACAAAAGTCATCCACGGAAATATTGCCGTATCGAGATTTGATAAAGAGGCAAAAAATTCTGTATTAGTCGCAGCTCAAGCTGCCGATGCCCTTCTAGACATAAATGGCATTGACGCTTCCTTTGTACTGACAATTAATGACGGCAAAACTCATATTTCAGGAAGATCGCGTGGAGAAGTAGTTTCAGTTCAATTAATTCTCGAAAAAATTGGCGGTGGTGGCCACTTAAATATGGCAGGAGCCCAAATTGATACTGAAGATTTAGACAAGGCAGAAAAGATTTTAATAGAAGCTATTGAAGAATATTTAGAAGAAAATAAAAGTGAGGAATAATATGAAAGTAATTTTATTAAAAGACGACAAAAACTTAGGTCCAAAGGGAAGCATAGTAAACGCAAAAACTGGCTATGCTAGAAACTTTTTAATCCCAAGAGGAGTTGCCATTGAAGCTACTCCTGAAAACATGGAAACTTGGAAGAAAAATAAAATTGAAGAAGAAAAATTAGAAAAAGAAAACCGTGCAAAAGCCAAAGAAACAAAGAAAAAAATTGAAGAAATAACACTTACTATTAAAGCAAAAGCTGGAGAAGGCGGAAGACTTTTTGGCGCAATAACTTCTAGCGACATTGCAAAAAATTTAAAGAGCGAATATAAAATTGAAGTAGACAAGAAAAAAATCGACTTGTCTGAAAATATTAAAGAAGCTGGAATGAAAAACATCGACATAAAATTATATTCTGACATAATTGCAACTTTAAAGGTAAATGTTAGACCGGAATCTTGATTGATATGGATGTAAATGGAGAATTAAACTTAAATTCTGTTGAAAATTTAAAAATGCCCCCTCACAGTCTGGAAGCAGAAGAATC
>NZ_JALEOV010000078.1 GCF_022767005.1 Peptoniphilus sp.
ATGTTAATAAATCATTATAGCCCTCATCCGTAGGGTGATTACAAACTATAAATGTAGAAGGCTTAGGTTTAGAAGTTGTTGCTTTAAAAACTTTCTTAATTTCTAATAGTCCATCCGAATTTAGTAAATACTCTTCGTCTAGTTTTGTTTGAGACGATGAATCAATAGAAATGGAATTCATATTTGGTAAAAATACACATGTAATTTCTATTAAATCATCACCTAGATTATGATTAACAGATAAATCTTCTCTTTCACAAACTACAATTTTATTATTGAAAAATATTTCCAAAGCCTCTAATATTGTTGATTTACCTGCATCATTTTTGCCAACTATTGTTGTTAGTTCGTCCATTTTAATTAGAACTTCATCTTTATATCCTCTAAAATTCCTTATTTTAACACTTTTTAATTTCATTATAATACTCCTGATATAATTTTATTTAAATCTACAATTTCATTCAAACTTATAAAAGTTGTCTATTCCTAAACCATTAATAGCTTCCTCAAACTCTTACTTCTTAAGTGCTTTATTAAAAAATGGAAGTCCTATAATCTTATACTTATTATCATCTACATAAGTTTTTGTAGGTATGCCTTATTTTTCAATTTTTAGTAGGAAATTTCCTTTCCATTTATCTTTTCATAATAAGTGCTTACCTTTAGGTTCAATAAAAATTTGTTCTTGCAAATATACACTTAGCCTTTCTTTTGTAAAAATAACAAAAAGTCTGGCTCAAATCTTTTCCCTTTATCAAACCCATAAATAATCAAGGCAGGAATTCTATCATTTCTTACCAAATAAATTTCATCATATTTTAGGTACAATAGAATGGTTGTTTATACCATTTTTAGTAATGTCCCACTTTGCAACTTTAATTTTTTTAATTCTCCTACCACTTCCATAATCAAGCAGGTCTTCTCTATTTAGATTATTTAATATCTTGTTCAAGCTACCTAAACCACTAGATGATAGTAAATAAGCTTCTTCTGGATCACATAATTTACAATATACAAGTAGTTGACCTAAATCATGTAAATTTAATGCTGTTTTCTTAGCTTCGATAAAATAAATTTCTGCTTTATCATTCCATTTAACTATTCCCAAAACATCTATCTGTATATTTAACCCTACTACTTGAGGATAATATTTCAGTACATCATATTTATATAAAACAGAATCCAAGTCTACAGAATGGCTATCTTCAATAATAACAGAACATTTCTTATTCTTATATTTATCATTTAGGTATATTTCTAGCCATTTACACATAGGGTTATACAACTGAATCTCAAGTTTAACATTTTTATTCAGCATACCCTAAATCCTTTGCTAAATCTGTCCAAGAATCATAATGTTTTCCACGTATTTTTAAAGGCAGACTAGCATCATTTTCCATAGGATGTTTTTCTTTTTTTCTTATTCTTACTGGTTTTTCCCAATAAAATTTATGTGTTTTATTTTCATCCATATATTCTAACAATTCTTCCGCATATTTTTCTAAGGCTCTTTGCTTATGAACAATGTTAAATCCAATTGGTAGAAATTCATTTGCCCATATTTTTACTTGATGTTCTTTTTTCCAATAATTTGGTTTTCCTTCATTATATTTTTTTAAGTTTGAATCTCTAAAATTCGGATGACCAAAATCCATTGTTTGTATTGGTATACCTAATGTTTTCAGCATATTTGCAATATCAATGACAAATTGCCAATTCCCAGGTATTTCAATATAAACTCTATGCTGTCCCTCTCGACCGTATGCCATATTACTTCTTCTTATATAACCAGTAACATCAGCTACTCCTCGTAATAATTCTTTTTTCTCATCAGTAGTTATATTAAACAGATCATCATTCATTGTCATAGTAGAATGATGGACACCATTTCCTATAAACCTTAAAATTTCTCTCATTGTATAATCTTCATTTGATTTTGTAAAAGAAATTTTTGTAGCTCTTTTTGTTTGTGTAATAGGAATTGAGTGACCTATCAAAGGCTCTATAACATTCCTAATATCAGCCAAGCTACTTTTGACATAAACCGATACCTCTAATCCATCGTCATCTTTTAAATTTTTATGAGGAATTTCTATAGTTATTGTTGTATCTCTTTTATTTCTCTGTATTTCTCCATTGCCTAATATCATTCCTATTAAATAAGCCATTTGATTATTCATTTAAATTTCCTCACTTTCTTTATTCGTAAATGCCTTATATATTTGATCAGCTATAGCTTTTGCTAATAATGGTGGAACTGCATTACCTATCTGAGTTCTTATGTCAACCTTATTACCATAAAAAATAAAATTATCATCAAACGATTGTATCCTAGCAGCTTCTCTTGGAGTTATTGACCTATTGAGGTAAGGATGATTATTAGTTCCATTTGATGCTGCATCGAACCTTGTATCAATTGTTGGAGATGGTTCATCCCATTTTAAACGTCCCCATGTAGAATTAAATTTTTGATTCCCTAATAAGTGATCAGGCAAATACTCTTTACCTTTTTCAGGTGGAATCATACTTAACTTTTTAATAGCTACATCAGAATGATTTGACGCTTTATGATTATATAATTTTTTAGATCCATATCTCATATTCTGTTGATACTCTGAATTCGGATTGATTTTATAATCTTGTTCAAAATCTCCCTCATTAGAGTTTAAAAAAGATAAGTCACCAATAGCTTCCCTAACAGTAACAGGTTTAATTACCGAAGGTTCTGGCAACTCAATTTTACTACTTTTACTGCATATAAAGATGGCTCTCTCTCTATTTTGAGGAACCCCATAATCACTTGCCTTTACGATTCCATAGCTAACTTTATATCCTAAATTTTTAATTTCTTTTATAATTTGCTCTTTAAACCATCCATTGGAAGTAGCTAATAAATTTTTGACATTTTCAATGACAAATACTTCAGGATTTATTCTTTCTACTATGTGAAGGTATTCTATAAACAGAAAATTTCTAGGATCCTTTAAGCCAAGTTTCTTGCCTTTTAAAGAAAATCCTTGACAAGGAGGTCCGCCTATAATCATATTAACTTTATTTTTTATAGATAAATCAACTATATTATCTTGAATTTTTTTGTCTCTAATATCACCTATTATCACTTTAACTTCAGGCATATTTTTAATAAAAGTTTGTGCTAATTTGTCGTTTACATCTAATGCTATTTTCGTGGTAAAGTTGCTATTTTTATGCATTCCATAAGACATGCCCCCAGCACCACAGAATAAATCTAATATTCTAAATTTCATAAGATTCTCTCTTTCGTTTTCTAATCAGTATTCTCTTAAAAGTTTCTTTGCCATTAATAACTGGTTTAAATAAATCAAACTCATTATCTGATCCATGATTGGCTTCTCCTATTATCTCATAAGATTTTTCATCATAATATTTTAAAAAAGTAATAGGCACACCCATTATTCCATCATAATCATATGGAATTTCTGAAACTTTTGAAATGTGAATTGCATCAAAGTTATCATACTTAGGATACTTACCCTCAACATATTTATGTTTTAAAATTAGTTGGTTAATATTTTTATTTATATCTAAATTGGTTAACCACATAGCATTTCCTATGCTTCTCCATTTTTGACCTGATTCATCAATCCAAAATCTTGTTTTTCTAGGCTCGGTATCAGCAGGAACTTTAAACTGCATATCTCCAAAATGATACCCAATTTTAGCTTGATTCATTTTTATATAGGGGAATATCTCTTTATATGTGATAGCGTTTTGATTGCTTATTAACAAATATTTTTTATTATATTGAGATATTAAAGAAAATAACTCAATAAATTTAGAAAAAGGTGGATTTGTAACCACAATATCGGATTCAATTAGGTATTTAATAGATTCTTCACTTCTAAAATCACCATCTCCAAGTAATTTTTTTACAAAATTGTTCTCTTTTATATATAGCTCTATTTCTTCACCATATAATGAATTTGGTAAATGGTCTATTTCTAACACCAAGCCTCTATCACAATCTGACGAATGCATTTTTGATTTTCCATAAGATATGCAAATAAGTTTTTTAAGCTCTAGCTTATTAAAATTATTCAAAAAATATTTTGAGAATGAAGATTCATAAGGATCATCACAATTGCATAATACAATTTTATTTTTAAATTGAGGCATATAATTAGACAATTCTTTTTCTACAGTTTCATAAGTTGTATACCATTCATCGGTATTGCTTTTACTGTATTTTGCTTTATTTAAAATTGAATTTCCCAAATTATTCTCCTTACATTTTAACTAATGATTTTCTGTGCTAGTTTTTTCACATTCAACAATATCTGATATATCACAATCAAGTGTATTACAAATTCTTAAAAGCACATCTGTAGTAACATTTTGTCCATTTTTTATTTTATAAAATGTACTTTTACTTATTTGTGCTTCATCCATAAGTTCAGTACTTTTCATTTCTAAATCTATAAGTTTTTTAAACAATTTTTTATAACTAAATTTCATCATGAGATATTCGAAACAACTCCCTATATTTATCTATATTACCTTAATTATACCATTAAAATCATTCTTTTAACAGGCTTTTATTCCCTTATCTCGAACTGAATGAAAAATTATTTTCTTAATAAAAGGGAATGTATATCCCATATTTCTTTTGACAATTTTTCTATTTTTTCTCTCATATAGTCAATATCTTTTTTATAAATAACACCAGTTGTATTAGTAGCTTTTGCAATCTGGTTTATATTATTTGTTGCATTTGAAAGTAGCCATTGGAGATGTCTAAATAAATTAATCCTCATAATATGTACGCAAAAAGACCGCAGCCTAAAAACTACGGTCTAATTTTTGCCCAAATGTAAATCACTTGGAACTATTACTTAATTTATTCTTTTTAACAAATGTTCCCATTTTGGTCCCAGTTACAGTTTTTTATCTTCTGTAACCGTTGATTTTACAAAGCTTTTAATTTTTT
>NZ_JALEOV010000002.1 GCF_022767005.1 Peptoniphilus sp.
GGATGAGACGAGCCGACATCGAGGTGCCAAACCTCCCCGTCGATGTGGACTCTTGGGGGAGATAAGCCTGTTATCCCCGGGGTAGCTTTTATCCGTTGAGCGATGGCCCTTCCACTCGGTACCACCGGATCACTAAGTCCTGCTTTCGCATCTGCTCGACTTGTTGGTCTCGCAGTTAAGCTCCCTTCTGCCTTTGCACTCTTCGCACGATTTCCGTCCGTGCTGAGGGAACCTTTGAACGCCTCCGTTACTCTTTCGGAGGCGACCGCCCCAGTCAAACTGTCCAACTGAGAGTGTCCCTTCCCCAGGTTCATGGGGTTAGGTTAGAATTCTAGCATTAAAAGAGTGGTATCCCAACGTCGGCTCCAAAGATACTGGCGTACCTTCTTCTCTGCCTCCCACCTATTCTGTACATTTAATCCCAAAATTCAATCTCAGCCTACAGTAAAGCTCCACGGGGTCTTTCCGTCCTGTCGTGGGTAAGCGGCATCTTTACCGCTACTACAATTTCACCGGATCCTTTGTTGAGACAGTGCCCAAATCGTTACACCTTTCGTGCGGGTCGGAACTTACCCGACAAGGAATTTCGCTACCTTAGGACCGTTATAGTTACGGCCGCCGTTTACTGGGGCTTCAGTTCTAAGCTTCGCTTGCGCTTACTCTTTCCCTTAACCTTCCAGCACCGGGCAGGTGTCAGCTCCTATACTTCGTTTTTCAACTTAGCAGAAACTTGTGTTTTTGGTAAACAGTCGCTTGGGCCTTTTCACTGCGGCCCCCTTTTACAGGGGCTCCCCTTCTCCCGAAGTTACGGGGTCATTTTGCCGAGTTCCTTAACAAAGGTTTTTCCGCTCGTCTTAGGATTCTCTCCTCACCTACCTGTGTCGGTTTGCGGTACGGGCGATACTTCTCTTGTAGTGGCTTTTCTTGGCAGTGTGGAGTCTTAAGCTTCTCTACTTGTTTTCGATCCGCATTACGCTTCATCCTTCTCGAAAAGCGGTTTTGCCTACTTTTCAGACTTTGCGCTTGCACGCCTCACCAACTGGGCGCTCTTAATATCCTCCTGCGTCCCCACTTCCTTTTTGACGATTGTATCGGTACAGGATTTTCCACCTGTTGTCCATCGACTACGCTTTTCAGCCTCGCCTTAGGTCCCGACTTACCCTGAGTGGACGAGCCTTGCTCAGGAATCCTTAGGTTTTCGACGGGTGAGATTCTCACTCACCTCTCGCTACTCATGCCAGCATTCTCTCTTGTATGTTGTCCACAATGGCTTTCGCCTTTTGCTTCGTCCTTCATACATTGCTCCTCTACCAACGTTTCCGTTCCATAGCTTCGGTATATAGTTTAGCCCCGGTTATCTTCGGCGCAGAGTCACTTGACTAGTGAGCTATTACGCACTCTTTAAATGAGTGGCTGCTTCTAAGCCAACATCCTAGTTGTCTCAGTAACTCCACATCCTTTCCCACTTAACTATAATTTTGGGACCTTAGCTGATGGTCTGGGCTCTTTCCCTTTCGACTATGAAGCTCATCCCACATAGTCTGACTCCCTAGTTTGTGATATGGTATTCGGAGTTTGATAGGTCTTGGTAACATATGCATGCCCCTTGACCATTCAGTGCTCTACCCCCTTTTCACTTTCTTACTAGAGGCTAGCCCTAAAGCTATTTCGAGGAGAACCAGCTATCTCCGTGTTCGTTTGGCTTTTCACCCCTATCCACAGGTCATCCGATAGCTTTTAAACGCTACCCGGTTCGAGCCTCCATTGAATTTTACTTCAACTTCACTCTGCCCATGGATAGATCACACGGTTTCGGGTCTACGACTACTAACTTTTGCCCTCTTAAGACTCGCTTTCGCTTCGGCTCCACATCTGTAATGTTTAACCTTGCTAATAATCGTAACTCGCTGGCCCGTTCTACAAAAAGTACGCGATCGTAGTTCTTGTCTACTTTCGCTGCTTGTAAACACTAGGTTTCAGATTCTTTTTCACTCCCCTCTCGGGGTTCTTTTCACCTTTCCCTCACGGTACTTGTTCGCTATCGGTCACCAAGTAGTATTTAGCCTTAGGGGGTGGTCCCCCCATATTCCCACGGAATTCCTCGTGTTCTGTGGTACTCTTTTGTGCTAGATATCTTCGCTTTCGTCTACGGGACTTTTACCCTCTTTGGTTCTTCTTCCCAGATGATTCGACTGGCTATTTTTTCTTTCTGCACTTTGGGCTCTTCCCTGTTCGCTCGCCGCTACTTTGGGAATCGAGTTTTCTTTCTTTTCCTCAGGTTACTTAGATGTTTCAGTTCACCTGGTTCGCTTCCTATACTTATTTATTGGGTATGGGATACCTCTTACGAGGTGGGTTTCCCCATTCGGATATCTACGGTTCTTCGGATATTTGCTCCTACCCGTAGCTTTTCGCAGCTTGTCACGTCCTTCTTCGCCTCTTGGTGCCTAGGCATTCTCCTAGTGCTCTTCTTAACTTGACCTTTTTTTTAAACATTTCTGTTTTTCCAGTTCATTGTTTTTTTTGAAATTTTGATTAGTTTTAAGTTGTTATGCTTCTCTTCTCTTTGTGAGAAGTTTTAACTAACTTTTTTGTTAGTCTGGTGGAGATAAGGAGATTCGAACTCCTGACCTCCTGCTTGCAAGGCAGGCGCTCTCCCAACTGAGCTATACCCCCATATATAATTAAAATAGTGTGAAGCTTTTTCCTTAGAAAGGAGGTGATCCAGCCGCACCTTCCGATACGGCTACCTTGTTACGACT
>NZ_JALEOV010000082.1 GCF_022767005.1 Peptoniphilus sp.
ATTATCTCTTGTATAAGCCATAATTGTATGTGGTGCAAACCTTGATATGTCTGGCAGTGCTTTTTCTAATTTTAAATTATAATCTGGATATAAAGCATTGCCGCCTATTGCCCATTTTACTTTACCTAACTTTTGTATCTCACTGAGATTATTAAATCTATCCATAATCACATTGCCCTTTTCTAAATATACCATTGTTCCTGTTTTTGTCCCTTGGTAAGAATTAGTAAAAGAGTTTTGTCCTAGCGGTAGATTGTCTTGTACGGCTATCTTCCAAATTCCTTTTTTACTGCCTGGATTTTTCATATCAAAGAAAGTTCCATTTATTGCAAACTCTCTTCGCAGTTCTCTCATTTCTCTTCCTGCTACAAATTCTATTCTTATACTTTCAGGATCTGTTTCTATTACGTGAAAATTACCTTTTTGGTAATATCTCGTATTTTTTAATTTTTTTTTAGAAGTTTTGAAATAATTACTGCAACTTCAGCTCTTGTAATTTTTTCATCTGGTTTAAAGCTTCCGTCTTCATAACCTTTCATTATTCCAGCTTCTTTTACTTCATCTATTTCTTTTTCTGCCCAGTGATTTTTATAATCTTTTTTCATAACTTTTTCCTCTTTTTCTTTAGATGCTATTTCTCCAAATTCTGAATCTTTAGATAAATCAATCTTCCACTCTATTGGTTTTTCAATATCTTTTTTAAATTGCCACCACTTAGCCCAATTATTTTTACGGAAATTGTGAGGGCAATCTTTACGGCTTACGTCATAATGTCTGCATACTTTACTTGCAGGCACTTTGAATTTTGCCATCAAGTTTTTAGTAAGCTCTACTGTGTTTTTATAAACTTTATCTTGGTTACTATCTGCATTTACACACATTTCAATATTAATTGAATTTGAGTTTGTACAGTCATTGAGATACCTGCCGTATCCTTGATTATCTCCCACAGACCAAGCCACAAAACTATCTCCTATAGTTTGTATAATCTCTTTATCATCTACAAAATAATGAGCTGAACCATACCTTGTTGCACTTTGCAAATATCTAAAGTGAGCCATAGCATCTGCTCCCTTTGAATAATTGCCCGTATAATGTATTACTATCCACTTAATATCACTATAAGGTCTTTTTTTGCCTATCTGTCTTGAATTTGATATAGGCTTAAATAAAAAATTCATATCAACACCTCCTATTTAAGCATTGGGAATAGAAAATATATAAAGGCACCTATAAAAATACCAATAGCTACCTTTACTATTGCATCTATAAAATTCTTTGTTCTCTCATTTGGTTTAATGTACTGGTCCGAAAGCCTTTCATTATATAGCTTGTCCAACTTGTCATCAGTCTTTTTTGTTGTCCTATCTATGTTAGACAAGTCCTTTTTTATAATTTCTATATTCAAATCTTGCCTTCTGCTCAATTCCTTTTGCTCATCGATTTGCTTTCCGTGCATTTCAATTCGCTTGTCTTGTGTCTTGTCATTCTCTTCAAGCTTGGCAATTCTTATCTCATGGTCAGTTATTTTTTCATTTTCCATTGGTTCACCCCTTCCATTAAAAAAACACCCTTAAAAAAGAGTGTTTTAACATTAATTCTGAATTTTTAATTTTTAGCGATATTTACAATAGCTTCTGTCAAAAGCTTAGAAAAATTTAAATTCAATTTATTTCCCAGATCATTACTCCACTTTGGTATAGATAATGTCTTTTTAACAAGTTCTTGACTTCCTAAATAATCTTTTAAATCAACATAAACTAAAGAAATAAAAGATTTAGAGTAATCATAAAAATTATTAAATTCGTCATCGTCTTTAAATGGAAAATTATCTTCAACAGACAAGTCCCCTATGTTTGATTTTTTGGGAAGTGTTTCTTCATTTTCTATAATTGAACTTGCCATAATACCTAAATAATCACTTGCCATTAATAAAGCATCTTCAATTGAATTACCTTGAGTTCCTGCCCCTTCAATATCTGGTATATAAACATAATAACCTTTTTCTTCTGGGCTATAATAAAATATCGCCGGATAAGAAACTAACATAATTACCACCTCTCTTATATAAGGAGCAGGGCTATTAAAGCCCCACCTCTTTTAGGATTCCACGTTCAGTACCCTTTTGGAGTTCTCCATGTGGAATGATAATAGGTCTTTTCAGTCCGGGCTTTGTCATTTTAATATGGCTGCCCTTTCCGCCTTTAACTACTTCAAAACCATTCTTTTTTAGTAGCTTGACCATTTCATCTTGTGTCATCGGCATGTATACCTACCTCCTGACAATTATATTTTACCACGTATTAACACGTAAATCAAGGCTCGTTTTAAATTTATCTCTTATATCAAACCTCCTCGATTAAATCTTCTCTGCCTTCTGCTATCAAAATAGCATCAGTTTCTTCTTGAAATTTTTTGTATATTCTACACCCAAAAATTTTCTTGTATTTAAAAGTACCGTCAATCAATCTTAAAACTATAAACATTGCCATTACTCAATACCTCCCATGATCAT
>NZ_JALEOV010000099.1 GCF_022767005.1 Peptoniphilus sp.
TAGCAACAGCTATCTTTTTTAATATACAAGCGTAAACTCTCAAAATATCTTTTTATAAGCTTTTGAAATCTATTTTTGCCACTCTTATTTTTTACTTCAACTTCATTCAATTCCTTTAATATCAAGGCTTTTCATTTATTGCATACTGCATTTTCGTCTAATTTAAGATTAATTTTTAAATCTTACCCATCCTAGTTTCTTTACAAATGATTTCTAAAAGCCCTCTTGATAACAATAAGTTCGTCATAGTTTTCGTGATTATCAAAATCTAATCCGCTAATATAATAGATAATTCTGGAAGCCTTTTTATTATCTAACCTTTGCCAATCCATATTAAATCCTAATTCATTTTCTATTTCTTCAGATACTGAGTATAAACTATCAAAAAGTTCCTTATTATCATTAATGTAAACTTCTATGCCTATACTATTTGTTTTATTTACCAATGTGATTGAAATATGTGCTTCACTTATGCCAATAGCAACATCATACCAATGATCTGTTGTTGCTTTTCTTACATTAAAGGGCTTATTTCTTGAAATTAAAACTTCATTAAATCTATTCCAGAAATTCAACCTTTCAGCCTGTGATTTGCTTAATTCTCTATTGTCAACACTCGCGTTTGTTGTTTTTACGAAATCATTAGGTTTTTCTATAATCACAAATTTAGGCGCTGGCAAAGAATCTCCAATCCTATATGCACGAATTTCCATTAAGAAAAACGAAACATCTTTAGTCGTCTTATTGTTTAACCACTCTATTGCACTTCTGTGTTCTTCTCTTGCTTCTTTAACTATCCAAACCACAACATTTGCATCTAAGCCAGATGCATATGTTATTATTTTACCTAAATGGTCATGGTTTGTAGCTTCCAATTGGTTTTCAATAATTACTTTAATACCCGTAGTTTCATCTTTTGCAACTAAATCACAGCGATAAGAACCAACAAAGACTTCTTTGTTTATATCTGTCAACGTCAATCCTATTTCATCACCTAGCATCTCAATATTTTCTTCTTTTGATAACCATTCTGAAAAATCATATTGCTCATGTTTCCAGAGTTCTCTAATATCAACTTCTTCTAATTTCCCTAATCTCAATTTATTCACCATCATATCAAAATCAACTCATCTTTAAATATAAAAATTAAAATGTAATTATATTCCAACAAAAACTTCTACAATTTTTCTTATTTTTTCTAGCACAGATTCTTTTTTCTTTTCCCTAGCGCCATGCCTGCGTGAAGTCGGCGGAATGATTCGATCAAGCTCATCTCCCGCATATTCTACATAGCCTTTACTAATGGATTTTTCTATAAAACGCTTTGAATCTTCTTTTAAACTTTCTTCATCAACTAAAGATCTAATTTTATTCTCTTTCTCTTTCTTTGCAAATCTATAAAAGGATTCAAGAATGTCATCAGTGTTTTTTAGTTCAGACAATCTTGTGTTATTTATAAAATCCATAATCAACTCTTCTTTTGCCCTTGTGCCAAGGCTTGACCTGATTACCCTGCGAACTTCTGCTTTTAAACTTTCCACATTATCATTTTCTTTTGACTTTTCTAATATTAAAGCCAAAATATAATCCAGATTTATCTCATCTGTTTTAAGTAAGTCAATTTGAAATTCAACATCAGAAAAATCAATTTTATCGCCTTGTGGATTTTCATTGCCCCTTGAATTTAAAATGCCTTCCCTAATGTCAACATAGACGCTTTTCATATCCTGCATCTGTCTGTCTGAGATGATTTTTTCAAAGTTTTCAAACTCATCAAAATTCTTCAGAATGTTCTCAGATTTCAATAACTCACCAAAAAGTTTTACAAATTCTTTTTTATCAGCTTCCAATATAATTTCTGTAGGTTCAGGAAATTTAGATATAATTTCATTACAAATATCTATATAACCCTTGACTACATTGCCAGTTTCTTCATCTTTAAACCCATAAATGTACTCTTCATAGCTCTTTTCTAAAATAATGTTTACACTGTTTTCATCGCCAAAGATTTTGATTGCATCTTGAGTAGCTTTTTCTAAATCTCTAAAGCAAACAATATTGCCAAATGTTTTTACCTTGTTAAGTATGCGGTTAGTTCTTGAAAAAGCTTGAATAAGACCATGATATCTCAAATTTTTATCTACAAATAATGTATTTAATGTAGGTGCATCAAAGCCTGTCAAAAACATTCCCACTACTATTAACAAATCAACTTTCTTATCTTTTACTTTAAGAGACAAATCCTTATAGTAATTTTGAAATTCATTCCCATTAGTAGAAAAATTAGTTTTGAAGTAACTATTATAATCGGCAATTGCCTTGTCCAAAAATTCTTTTGCCGTCATCTCCATAGCTGAAACATCAAAATCCTCTTCTGCTATCTCTCCAATTGCCCTTTGTTCCTCATTAGGTGCAAAACTAAAAATTGTAGCTATTTTTAATCTTTTCTCTTCCGGTAAACTGCTCTGTTGTCTTTCAAACTCTTCATAATATAACTTTGCCGCTTCAATACTTTGTACAGCAAACATTGCATTAAAACCATTGAGCCTTCTATGCTTCAAGTCATAAAACTCATTGCGATGTGTTTTCGTATTAAATACCTTGAGAATATGTTTTGTAATCTCACTTATTCGCTGCGGATGGAGTAGCATTTTATTTTCCAATTTAGCTAATTTCTTCTCATCTTCCTCTTTCTCCGCAGTTCTAAATTTCGGTGTAATATTATTATAATCCACTTTGAATTTTAAAACTTTGCCATCACGAATGGCATCCGTAATAACATAGCTGTGCAGTTGCGCTCCAAAAATACTTGCTGTTGTATCTCCACCAAGAGAATTTTCTGGAAAAATTGGCGTTCCTGTAAATCCAAATTGATAATATTTTTTAAACGACTTCCTTATATTTTTCTGTGCCTCTCCAAACTGAGAGCGATGACATTCATCAAATATAAGAACACAATGTTTATCATAAATTTCATGATTAGGATTTTTCTTAACAAATTCATTTAGTTTTTGTATTGTAGTAACTACAATCCTATTGTCATATTTTTCAATACACCTTTTAAGTTCCTTTGTATCTTTACTTCCATTCACACTGTCTGGCTGAAATCTTTGATACTCTTTCATTGTTTGGTAGTCTAAGTCTTTTCTATCTACAACAAAAAACACCTTATCGATGAAATCAAGAGATGTAGCAAGCCTTGCCGCCTTAAAGGATGTCAAAGTCTTGCCAGAACCAGTTGTGTGCCAAATAAAACCTCCCGCTTCTGACCTACCTGCCTTTTTTGCCTCATAACTTGATTTTATCTTCCACAAAATTCGTTCAGTCGCCGCTATTTGATAGGGTCTCATAATAAGAAGAGTATTGTTGACATCAAATACGCAATATTTTGTAAGCACTTCAAGAATGACACGCTTTTCAAAAAAAGTCTTAGTGAAGTCCTCTAAATCACAAATCACTTTGTTTTTAGCATCCGCCCATTCACAAGTAAACTCATAATTATTTTTATTTTGCGCCGTTGTATTGGCAAAATATCTTGTATAAGTTCCATTAGAAATGACAAATATCTGAACATACTTGTATAGGGAATTATCGCTGTTAAAACTTTCTTTGCTATACCTGTGAATTTGGTTAAAAGCCTCATGTAAATTCACGCCTCTTTTTTTAAGCTCTATATGGACAAGGGGCAAGCCATTTACTAAAATAGTAACATCATAACGATTTCTGTTTTTTCCTTCGCCACATACCTGATTAGTAACTTGCAAAAAATTGTTGTGAATATTTTTCTTATCAATAATCTTAATATTTTGCAAATGTCCATCGTCAAATATGAAATCATAGACATGATTTTCCTGAACTTTTCGAGTTTTTTCAATCATACCATCACTTGGAGCATCCAAATATTCAAGTAAAAATCTTTCCCATTCTTTTTTTGTAAAAGAAACTTCATTTAACTTTTCAATTTGAATTTTTAAATTTACATATAATTCATCTTTTGATTTTACAATAAGCCTCTCATACCCTTGCGAAACCAAATTTTCAATTAATTGACTTTCAAGTTCAGCTTCACTTTGGTAGGAAGTTTCTCTAACTTCAAGGTCTTTTTTAAAATTAGCTAAAATAATTCCGCCAGTCATTTCGGCAATTGTAGATGCATTATAATTTATTTTATTCTCTGACATCTAAATTCCTCCTTCCATTTGTATTATTAATTATTAGTTTTTCCTTGGAAAATCCATTAATCTTTCCCTATAGTATTCATACTGTTTTTGCCTTAACTCTATTTCTTTAGGTAAACCTTGAGAGATATCATTGATAAGTGCATTAAACTTATCGAGAATAGAAACAATATATTCTTGGACTGGGAGAGATGGTAATGGGATTTTTATTTTTTCCATATCCTTAGTTGATAATTCAATAACCTTAACCCCTCTTGCTAACTTATTCTTTTGTCTTAATAAATAATTTGCGCCGTTAAATACATATGCTAGATATTTGGGATTTTCATTATGTCTAAATATTGCTGCATGACCACCTGTTACTGAGATTGTATTGCCTAAATATGCTACAGTTTTCATAACATCTTCTATATTTTCGGAAGTTTTTGCGATTACTAAATCGCCAGTGTTAACCTTTTTAAGATTATCTGCATTTTGCTTAGTTACTCTAACGATTGGCTGTTTTACAAATAAGTTGTATTTCGTGTAAATGTGACCGTAATGTATTGCTCCAACATTTCCGTTTTCATTGAATAAGCTCTTAGGCATTCCTGTTCCATTTTCAAACACTCCTATGTTTCCCAATGTCCTCCATTCAACTTCAAACAGTTTAACTCCAACAATATCCGCAGCTTCTTTTAATAAAGTTAAATACCTCTTAGAGATGTAACCCCTCTCTCTCTACCATATTTTCGTCAAATGTCAAGAGTTTTTCGCGATAATATTCATATTGTTTTTGTCTTTGTTCAATTTCTTGAGGCAATAATCCCTTTGTGTCAGAAAGCAAAGATTGAAACTTATCTAAAATTTCAACCACTTTATTTTGAACTGGAATAGGTGGCAAAGCTATTTTTATTTT
>NZ_JALEOV010000105.1 GCF_022767005.1 Peptoniphilus sp.
GATAGATTTCTTATCTTTTCTTCCTCTTATACTTCGTCTAAGCCCTGTTAATAGAGCTTTGGTTACTGTATATTTAGGAACAAGGCTTTCGCCTATATATCTGTTCTCTAACCAAGATAATAACAAGAAAATCGAATCTGCATCGTCATTATACAAAAATTGATATTCAAGACTATTTTCGAAATTTAGTTTCTTTTCTTGCATACTACCCCCATCTCTCTAGTAACCATTTCGTAACTAAAATTATACTATATAAGAGTCTTTATTTCCATAAAAAATAAACAAAAAAACGATATCACAACTTATCTAAATACATGAAAACTTTTCATATTTCAAGCATTTCTCGATAACATGCCTATTATATATGCTTTTGTAAATAATTAAATATTTTACATTTTTTAGATATTTTGTTAATTTGAATTTTACATGATAAGTTATAAAATTAAATGCGACACTAATTGAAAAACAAAAAAACATATTAACTAACTTCGTGTAAAATGTTAATAACGACAAAAACACACACGGAGGTTAATATGAGTCATAAATATCTTACACTAAATGAAAGAAATAAGATAGAGGTTTTACATAAAGAGGACTATTCCTCTAGATGAATAGCGAAAATTTTAGGACACCATCATTCTATAATTACTAGAAAACTTAATAGCTGTGATTCTGAATATCTAGCTAATGCTGCTCAAAAAGATAAAGAGTTTAAGGTTTCATTTAAGTGGCGAAAAAATAAAGCAAGTCAATCATTAAAACAAATAATTATAGAAAAATTAAATTCAAAACGGTCTCCAGAGCAGATTTCAGGAAGTATATTAAAACGCTTGATAAGCTTTAAAACAATATATAATTGACTTTATTCAGGTATTATTAATTTTGATATAATAAAACTTAGAAAAAAAGCTAAAATTAGAAAAGTTAAAGAAACAAGAGAAAAATTTAACATCGGAAAATCAATAAGAAAAGACCCCAAGATATTAAAAATAAAATTAATTTTAGACATTGGAAGTTAGAAACAGTTATATCATCAAGGGGTAAAAGCAAAGGATGCTTCGCAACTTTTGTAAAAATGAAATCTAAGTTTTATATAGTAATACCTATGAAAGATAGAACAAAAGAATCAATATATGAAGCAATACAAAAATTAATCAAATCTTTCCCTAAAGCAGCTTTAAAAATTTTTACATCAGATAGAGGCAAAGAGATTTCTTGTTACAAAGAAATCGGAAATCATGGAATATATTTTTTACTTTGCAGATCCATATTCAACGTGGCAAAGAGGAACAAATAAAAATTCAAACAGACTTTTAAGAGAATATTATCCAAAGAAGACCTATTTAGCAAAAATATCAGTTAATGAACTAATTAAAAATTTAATGGAGCTTAATAGTATACCTAGAAAGCGCCTAAACTATCAAACTCCATTTGAAATATTTTTATACGAACTTAGTTTGCTCTAAGTGGCACAATATTATTTGTAATTCATCATATATAAAGTTTTTAATGTAACTAATACTTTTTTAACTTAGATAATAAAATAAACATTAATAGAAAAATAAAAGGAGCCTATTATTTAAAATAATCAGACTCCTAAAAACTCTTCATTATTAAATTAATCTTGTAAATTCATTTACTAAAACCTCATATGACCATTTTAAATGCTTTTCTAAAATATCTTGTGCTTCTTCTAAATTTCTATTCTTTATACATTTTAATATTTCTAAATGGTATTTAGTACTTTCCACCGTTGTATCCGTTAAGGCATAAGCTTCATGTTGATATCTATCAATTTGTCCTTTTATACTCGAATAAATAGTTTTAATATAATTATTCGCAGAATTTTCTAAAATAAGCCTGTGAGTTTCTTCATCTTTACTTATCAAATATTTCTCAGAAATATATTTATTATTACTTTTATCTTCTAATATTTTATATAAATCTCTTTCTAATTTATTAATTTCATAATCCTTTATATTTTTTATTGAAGTTCTCATTGCTATTTTTTCAATGGCAATTCTAACCTCATAAATATCAGATAAATCTTTTAGAGATAATTCTAGTACAATTGTGCCCACTCCATCTACACTTTTCAAATATCCTTCTTGTTCTAATCTAGTGAGTGCTCTTTTAACTGGAGTTCTACTCATGTTTAATTGTTCTCCAATGCTTTTTTCAGTTAATAATTCTCCACCCTTTACATCACCCGATATTATCGAATTTCTTATGAATCTATAAGCTTTATCTGAAAGAGTTTCCCTACTTTTTAATTTTACTCTCGTCATTACAACCCCACTTAATTAGTTTAAAAAACAGGCCCTTAAATAACAGGATCTCTCGGAGTTTCACCTTTTAAAACAGCCTCTAAATTTCCTAATGCAAATTCTTTTAAAGCTTTCATAGACTCTATTGAAATATAAGAAATATGAGGTGTTACCAAAATACCTTTTTGATTAAAAATTTTTTCATTCCCATTAGGAGGCTCATTAGCCACAACATCTAAAATAGCACCTTCTATTTCTTTGTTTTTAATTGCCTCAATCAAATCTGTTTCTTTTATAATTTTGCCTCTAGAAGTATTAATTATATGAGCGGTCTTTTTCATCATTTTAAATTCATTCATAGTGATTTTATCTTTATTAGCATCAATTCCTTTTAAATTTACACTAACGTAATCCGCAATTTTAAATCCTTCTTCCCAAGATACTTTTTTAACTCCATATTTAGCTATCTCTGCTTCACTTAAAAAATCATCAATGGCATAAACATTAATTCCAACAGGCTTAACCTTATTAGCTATAGCTTTTCCTATAGCTCCAAATCCAACAATGACAAGGTTCTCTTTCGAAATTCTATGTCTAGGTTCTTCTATTACAAGAGAGCCCCACTTACCATTTTTTACATTCTCTAAACATGTATCAGAATAAAACTGTATTCTCTTATTATAGTAATAAATAGCTGCAAGAGTGTAATCTGCTAAGTCTTCAGCACAATATCCCTGTATATTTGTAACTCTTATTCCTTTTTCTTTGCATGCTTCTAGATCAATCCTATCATATCCTCCTCCATATGTCGATATGACTTTACAATTATCCAGTTTTTCTATTGTTTTTCTAGGAATATCAGCGTAAACTTGTGCTAAAATAGCATCAACTTTACTTCCGAACTCCTCAAGATCTTTTTCATAATCATAATTTGAAATCCTTATTTCAACATTTTCAAAAGCTTTTGGCAAATACTCTTTTTCCAAATCGTAATTAGTCCACTCTTCATCTATAATCCAAATTAACATTTTAATAAATCTCCTTTTATAAAAATACATTTGTAATTAATGGTACAAACGTAACTAACATTAATACAACAATTAAAGCTAATATGAATTTTATTATTTCTTTTGTCAATACACTCATTCCTACCTTAGAAATAGCCGTTGCAACAAATAAATTGATTCCATAAGGAGGTGTACAAAAACCAATAGCTAAATTCATAGTTAGCATTATACCAAAAGTTATTGGACTCATTCCTAATCTTAAAACAATTGGTAATAATATAGGTGTCAGGATAATTGTACCAGGTATATTATCAATAAACATTCCTACAATAATTAGGAATATATTAATTAAAATTAAAATAACGATACCATTATCACTAAGAGATGTAATAAACATTGCTATTTTCATAGGAATTTGTTCCATTGTTAACAACGCAGCAAATGCTGTAGACAATCCTACCATAAAAGTAGTTGCCCCATTAACTACTATAGCATCTCTAAAAGACTTATACGCTTCCTTCAAATTTAATTCTTTATAAACAAAAACACCTACTACAAACGAATATACTACCGAAACAACAGCCGCTTCTGTTGGAGTAAATACTCCTGCATAAATTCCACCTAAAATTATTACTGGAGACATTATAGCCCAAAATGCATCAATAAAAGAATGAAATATTTCTTTCAGACTTTTTCTATTTTCATTACCTTTATACCCATTTTTCTTTGATACAATATAACATACAATCATTAATGCTATGCCCATTAAAATCCCTGGCAAGAAACCAGCTGTAAACATTTGTGTTATTGATGCTCCTGAAACAACACCATATATTACAAAAGGAACACTAGGTGGTATAATAACTCCTATTGTACCTGCTGCAGCTGTTAGAGCTGTTGAAAATCCTTTACTATATCCATGATTAACCATCTGCGGAATCATAAATGCTCCAACTGCAGAAACTGTTGCGACTGCTGATCCGGATATTGCAGCAAAAAACATACAAACTACAATTGTAACCATACCCAATCCGCCAGTTATATGTCCAATAAAAGATTGAAAGAAATCTACTAGTCTCTTTGCTATTCCTCCACTACTCATCAAATTTCCAGCTAACATAAAAAATGGAATAGCTAATAAAGGAAAAGAATCTACGCCAGCAATTGAATTCTGGGCAATCATCATTGTTGGCATGTCAGTAAAACTTACAATGTTTACTAAAGTAGAAATACCTATTGCATATCCTATTGGAATTCCCAATATTAATAACACGAAAAATATTCCAAATAATACCATTGACTCCATACTAAATCTCCTCAATTTCTTCGTTATTTATTATACCTTCTTTTTTTCCTGTAATAGTATCTATAGTATCAAAAAAAATTCTAAAAACTAGAATAAAAGATGACACAGGGAGTGCTGAATATACATATACCAATGGCAAACGCATCCCTGATGATAATGCATTTCTTGCGCTCATAGATTTAAGAAGTTTTATTCCTACATAGACTAAAAATACATTAAAAGTAAGCCATATAATATTAATTATTAAGTGTAAAATTTTATGAACTTTTTTTGATTTAAAAATGCTAAATATCAAGTCCACTCTAATATGTTGATTGTCAACATATGCTATACTACTTCCAAGCCATACTTGCCAAATAAATATGTATCTAGACAGTTCCTCAGACCATGCTAACGATGTATTAAAGAAATATCTCATTATAACTTGCATAAATACTATCGCAACATTAATAACTAAACTACTTACTAGGACAATTTCTTCAATCTTATTGAATTTTTTTAAACAATTTCTCATATTTTACTCCTTTTAGAAGAATTGGATATATCCAATTCTTCTAAATTATAGTTGTTTATTTATTATACTTTTCACACAAATTAAATAATTCTTCTCCAAATTGTTTTTGATATTTATCATACATTGGTTGTAAAGCTTTTCTGAATTCTAACTTTTGATCATCGCTAAATACATTAGTTGTAAGTTTTCCTTCTGTTTCAAGATCTTTAATCGCTTTAACGTTATCTTCTAATTCAATCTTCCTTTGTTCTGCAACAAAAACTTTTGCTTCATTTTCAAGCAATTCTTGCATATCTTTGTCCAAAGAGTCATAGACATTTTTATTAATTAAAAATGGCAAAAAGTTATGAACGTGTTCATCAATAGTTTGATACTTTTGAACCTCATAAAATTTATTTGCAAATGTTAAAGATGGTGGATTTTCTTGTGCTTCTACAGTTCCTTGTTGTAAACCTGTATATAATTCTGTAAAGCTCATTGGAGTAGGATTTGCTCCTAATGTTTTATAAAAGTCAATAAATATTGGGCTCTCCATAACTCTCATTTTGACTCCCTTTAAATCTTCAGGTTTTTCAATAGGTCCTGAATTTGTTGTTGTTGATCTAGGTCCATTATATGCATAGCCTAAACAATGAATTCCTTGTTCCTCTAACTTTTTATTAAAATATTCTCCTACTTCTCCATCTAACGCAGCAAAAGCAGATTCACTATTTTTAAAAAGATAAGGCATATCTAAAATACCAAATTCTTCTGAATATGTTGTTAGAACAGAAGTTGATGGCAATGTTGATTGTAATGTCCCCATAGCTACAGATTCTGTCATTTGAACATCTCCACCTAAGGAACCATTTGGATAAATCTCTATACCAATTTTTCCCTTACTTTTTTCTTCAACATTCTTTTTGAAATTCAGCAAAGCCTTATGAGTTGACCTACTTTCAGGTTCAACATGACCTATTTTAATTATTACATCTCCTTTTGCTGCTTTTGTACTTTCTGCCGTATCAGATGTCTTGTTAGCCTTACCTTTACTTCCACAAGCTGTAATAGCAACAGCAACTAATAAAATTGTTATAATTTTTAAAATCTTTTTCATAATATCTCCTTAATTATTATAAAATCGTTATTTCTTCTTTATTTGCATCAATTATAATCCTATCACCTTCTTTAATATCTTCGTAGAACTTCGTATCAACTTTGTCTACTAGTGGTATTTCGAAAATAATAGCACTTGTTACTAAAACTGTTTCTGGATACTTCACAATCATCCCAGCAGGCTGATTATTATATTTCATTAATTGGAATAAACCATCGGCTTGAACAACTGAACTTCCTTTTCCTGATGGAAATACTAAAATTTTTCCAGACATACTCCTTCCAGTAAAATCATGGTTAGGTTCAATCATTTTCCCTGTTCCTGGTTCTAATAAATAAAACATTATTGGATCTTTGGATATAGTTACTTCTGCTTCTACTCTTCCATCAGATATTTTATGACATTTATAAACTCTACTCATTATTTAACCCTCCCTGTTAATGCTGCATCAATACATGTGTCTAAATCTCTTATCACAAAATCGATTCCTCTTCGTTTAGGGTAATAAGCACATTTAGGAGATTCTGTTACCCCAACTTTTCCTTTTAAAAATTTCCAAATTGGTTGATCTGGACAAGTACTAGGTACAATATGAGCCCCAAGTTTTTCCATGATTTCAGAATATCCCATAATATCACAAAGATGTTTTACATGAGATGAAACTAAAATCCACATTTCCTTTTCTAACTTCCTACCATTAATTCTTTCAGAGATATGCCTTACTTCATCAAGTGTAAAATGAGGACAACCAAACATAGCAAAGTCAATTTCTCTTTCTCCTTCTAAAGAAATATCCTTTAACACTTCTTCAAAATCCTCATTTGTTATTGTTACTTTTCTTTCTGGTTCTTTTCCACCAAAAGCCATTTCTAGAGTTTGAGCTTCTGGAGTAAAACCAACTATATGATACATATCATATGCTCCGGATGTATTTAGTTGGGCCCCCAAATTCCTTAACGCTTCTTTACTAATATGTTCTGGCAAACCTACAAAAACGGGAATTCCATGACCTATCTTTTTACCACACATCCCCAACATATGATAATCATAGTCATTATCCATATCAGCTTTTACCTCTACCAAAATAGTTCCCTTTCTATTCTCATCTAAAAGTAAACCGTACTCTGGTACATATCCAGTTATTGCAGCAAATAAAGCTGAGTTAGCTCCTTCCCTATTAGATCTTGCACCCCACACTGAATTTGCATATGGTGTAGCACTGGACTCTGAAAAAGCTATTATTTCTCCAAAATTAGGCACATTTGTATCTATGTATGGAGTACAGTTATAACTCAATGTTGCACCTAATTTTTTATATGCTTCATGAGTCCTTTGCATCATCTCATAATCTTCCTTATCTCCAATATTCATTTTTTTAAAATAAGGAATTCCCCATCCGGGATTAACTGTTGGTGAAACTCTACAATGAGCTCCTAAATTTACCATTTTTTCCGCTAACCATAAATCAGCATCTTGATTACTTAATGCTACATGAGCCCTTGTTATTGGAACCATCCTCTCTGCCCCAAAAGATTCTCCTATTGCAACTTGTACTTTCATTGCAAGTTTAGCACCTTCACCGTACTTGCCATCTAATAAATCTTGTTGATCTTTTGTTAATTTCAAAATACCTCTCCTCTCTTTCTCATGAAAACAATTTCATGTATACTAGAAGTATACATCTATTGCTTTACTATGTCAACATAATATTAAAAGAAATTCCCTTTTTTATTATAAAAATAAATTATCAAATCAAATGAAGCTCTTTTAGTAAGTTATGAGATAATTTTTTCTATACATTTTTTATTTTTTGTGCTTTTCAGTCATGCTTAGTTAAGTTTAAGTTATGATAAATTCTTCGTAATAATCTTTTTTAATTGTTTTTATGTATATTATTATCTATTATTGAATCTAATAGCTTTATGTCTTTGAATCTTCTGTAATTTTGACTAAATCTTGTGAAATTTGACACTTTGTCATAAAATCTAATCCTAAAGGCTATCTATATACTGTACTTCCCTATGTTTCTTTTATTGTTTGTATAATACTTTTTATATTGAATAGGTGCTATATGAATGCTATTTTTATTAGAATAATCAAATTATATTTGTCTATTTCTTTTTGTTATTTATTATAGAATTTTACACTATCTTTTTAGTGAATCTAGACTATAGCTTTTCTTGTTTTAGCTATTTAAATGCAAAAAAGCAGGCTATTTTGCCCGCTTTTTTATGGTTTTGAAGAGCAGTTGCCTGCTCCTATTTGTATTTAATTCTTTGGAATTAGTCAAGAATTTTTGATACTACTCCTGATGCTACTGTTCTTCCACCTTCACGAATGGCAAATCTTAATCCTTCGTCCATTGCTATTGGTGTGATTAGTGTTACTGTAAATGTGGAGTTGTCTCCTGGC
>NZ_JALEOV010000046.1 GCF_022767005.1 Peptoniphilus sp.
GTGAAACTTCCTCTTGCAATTATTTTGTCCTTGCACATGGCGACAACTTCAATGACTTCTGTACTCTTTCCCATGTGAATTATCTTTGTATTGGAGTAAATTTCTTCTCCATAGCTTGTAGATGAAATGAAATTGATGCTGGAATCTAAGGTAACAGCTTTTTTCCCATTTATAATAGAAAGGCAACCTGCAGCTGTATCCATTAGTGCAAAAATTTCTGCTCCGTGAAGTATATTATATGCATTAAATTGATTTTTCTCTGGTTTCATTTTTAAAACTAAATTGTCGCCATCTAGCTTAACGAATTTCATATTGCTTTTTTTAACATATTCATCATCTTCAAATAAATTTTTTAAATTAATTTTTTTCATTTTTCCTCCTACTAAAAAAAGAAAGCTGTCTTATGTTTAGATCAACTAAATTTGAAACAGTGATGCCAATAAGCCTTAGCTTCTCGCCTTCATAGGCTTCATCAAAAATTTCAATACTTTTATTTAATATATCTTCTTCTTCATAAATTGCGTTGTCATAAGTTTTTGACCTAGTCTTAACTTTAAATTTTTCATTTTTCATCTTTAAAGTCAGCGTGTATCCAGAAATTTCTTTTACAATTAAGTCTTCCGAAACTTCCTTGGCAAATTCTTTTAGATAATTTATGAGTACATTTTTATTTTTTGTAGCTTCAAAGGTTAACTCTGTGCCAAGACTTTTTCTCATAGTGTTTGGTGTTACTTCTCTGTTGTCTACTCCACGAATCCTGTTGTAAATTTCTTCGCCACTTTTCTTAAACATATTTGCCAAAAATTCATCGGAAAGTCCATAAAGATCCTCCACTTTATTTATGCCAATGTTGCGCAGTTTTTCTTCGGATTTTCTTCCAATACCGTGAACCTTTCGTATGTCTAGCGGAAATAAAATTTCTGGGATGTCAGACTCTCTAATAATCATTACTCCATTAGGTTTGTTCCAGTCGCTTGCAAGTTTTGCCAAAAATTTATTATAACTAAGACCAACACTAACACTTAGTCCCGTTTTATTAAAAATATTTTTTTGAAGCTCGTAGACAATATTTTCGTCGTAACCAAGTCCCGTTACATCGAGATAGGACTCATCTATGGAAACTTTTTCGATTTTGTCTGTATAAGTCTTTAAAACTTCAAATACTTCGCGTGATTTTTCCAAATACCTATCTCTTCTCATGGGCTTAATTATCAAGTGATCGCAAAGATTTTTTGCCATATACATGGGCATGGCAGAATGAATTCCATATTTCCTCGCAACATAATTAGCCGTCGTTACAACTCCATGATTGGACTTTCCGCCTACCACTACTGGCTTTCCTATTATTCTATTGTCGTCAAGTTCTTCTACTGATGCATAGAAGGCATCAATGTCAACATGTATAATAATTCCCATAAATATCACTACTTTAGTATATCATATTAACTTTTTATAATGAAGAAAATTTGGTATAATTCTATTGAGGTGAAATCTTGAAAAGAAAAGTTGCGCTCTACGATTTTGACAAAACTATTGTTGACTGTGAGTCCATATTTGAGCTTTATAAATACGCCTATAAAAATAGAAAAATAAATATTTTTAAAACTCTTTGGAGTTTAAGTTTTGCATATATCAAGTCAAAAATTAATTCCGACTTTGAAATAATGAAAAATGAAATGGTTTCTGTCATAAAATATTTTTCAGAAGAAGAACTCCAAAACTTCGTTACAAATTTTCTCTATCCCAAATTTTTCTTTAGAGAATTTGAAAGTGAATTTAATTCCTATGACGAAGACACTATTAAAATCCTCTGTTCTGCTTCTGCCACAAATTATTTAATATATGTGGGCGAACTCTTCTGCTTCGACTACATCATTGGAACGGATTTAGACGATGATTATAAACTAATTCGTGGCAATAACAAAAAGCAAATCAAGGTAAGAAATATTAATGAAATTTTAAAGAGAGATGGAATAGAAATTGATTACGAAAATTCCCTTGGTTACTCCGATTCTTATAATGACGATAAATATATGCTCAGGCTTGTAAAGAATAGGTTTTTAATAAATTCTAAGGTGAAGAAAAATGGCTATACAAATTTAACTTGGCATAAAAAAAGATATAATTGAAATTACTTTATAAATTTATTAATTTAATCTATGTAAAATATTTGAGAACTAGTCATCTCTTTCTCTTTTTTATATAAAATTAACAAAAAGTATGTATTTTCTAACTTAATAAAATTAAAAATAATTAATTTAAAATTTATTTTTTATATATTATCTGTAATTAATGCATACAAAAACTTTTTTAAAAAAGTTTTTATGTATAATTGTTCCCTCAATAATATTTTTACAATTATGTTTTATTATGATACTATATATAATTTATTTATATAATAAGGTATGTATAAATTTTTTAATTAAGTGTTTAGGAGGCGGAAAATGAATAAATACGCTAAAGATGTTAAGAGTGTGCTAGATAAAAAATTTGATGAATTTTTAGATTTAGCTGAATTTATTTGGGAACATCCAGAAGTTGGTTTAATTGAGTATGATTCAAGCAAAAAACTGATGGAGTTTCTAAAAAATGAGGGCTTTGAAATTGAAAATCCAATTTCTGAAATGGAAACAGCTTTTAAGGCAAGCTATGGAAATACTGGTCCAGTAATTGGCTTTTCTGTAGAATACGATGCTCTTCCCGGCCTTTCTCAAAAGAAAGGACAAAGTACAAAAGAAGAGTTAATCCCGGGAGGTGCTGGACACGGGTGCGGTCATAATTTGCTTGGAGTAGGAGCATTAAGTGCAGCAGTTGTTTTAAAAGAATTAATTAAAAATAAAAATTTAAAAGCGTGTGTAAAAGTTATTGGAGCCCCTTCAGAAGAACGCGATGGTGCAAAGACATTTATCGGACGAGACGGCTATTTTAACGATATAGATATAATGCTCACTTGGCACCCTGAATACAAAAATGCAATTTGGAATGGAGGTAGCCTTGCAAATATAATTGTAACTTATAACTTTAGAGGAACATCTTCCCATGCTGCCGCCGCACCTCATTTAGGAAGATCTGCTCTAGATGCTTGTGAACTTATGAATGTTGGAGTAAATTACTTAAGAGAGCACGTCGTAGATAGTGCAAGAATTCACTACGCATATCTTGATGTTGGTGGAAATGCCCCTAATGTTGTGCAATCACACGCAACTCTTTATTATTTTATAAGAGCTTCAAAAATTAATGACGCTTTAAATATATACGAAAGAATTAATGATATTGCAAAGGGCGCTGCATTAATGGCAGGAGTTGAAGTAGATATAAACCTTAAAGGAGCGCTTGCAGATTATAGTCCAAATTTATATCTATCTGGAATTCTTTATGATTCTATTAAAGAATTTGGAACTCCAAACTTTGACGATAATGACTTTAAACTTTCTAAGAGTTTATATGAAACTCTAGATGATAATACAAAGAAAACTGCCAGAGAAAATATGATTTATTTATATGGTGATGAAGTTGCTAAAGAAGAAATTGAAAAATCACTTGTGACTAAACTTGCCCCATATGACGGTAAATATGGAAAAATGGAAGTAATATCTTCAGACGTTGGAGAGCTTTCACACTATGTACCAACTGCTCAAATGTTTTTAGCTGCTGCACCTATTGGAACTCCACTTCATACTTGGCAAATGTGCTCATCAGTAGGAAGTAATATAGGTAAAAAAACACTTTATTCCGCAATTGGCTCACTTGCAACTTGTGGATTAAAAGCAATTTGCGATCCAAAAATAATTGAAAAAGCACGCGAAGAATTTGAAAGAGTAATTGGAAAATACGAAGCTCCAATCCCTAATATTTTAAAAATTAGAGATCCAAAAGTTGAAAAGTAGGTGTAAAAAGTGAAAAAAAATAAAAGTAAAAATATAAACCCTTATCTTTTACTATTCTTAGTAATAGTTTCCTGTGGAATTTTATCCTATATAATTAGTCCAGGAGCTTTTGTAAGAGAAACAATAAACGGAAGAACAGTTATCGATCCTACATCCTACCACGTTGTTGAAAGAACTCCGGTTTCTTTTTTAGATTTCTTTAAAGCTATTCCAGAAGGATTAATTGGTTCAGGAAATGTCGTTTTTTTAATATTAATAGTAGGCGGATCAATAGAAGTTCTTAACAGAAGTGGTGCACTTGGAATGGGAATAAATAAACTAATAGAAAAATTTGGCGAAAAAGGTAATGCCATGATTGTTATAATAATGATATTTTTCTCAATTCTAGGGGGATTTTTAGGTTGGGTAGAAGCTGCCGTTCCCTTTGTTCCAATCATTATTCCAATAATAATTGCACTGGGCTATGACGCCATGACAGCAGCAGCTGTTGTAATTCTAGGTCTTTTAGTTTCATTCTCAGTTGGTCCAACAAATGTATATACAGTTGGAGTGGCACATGAAATTGCAGAGTTGAAAATGTTTTCAGGATTTCAATATAGAATTATTGTGTATTTAGTATTTGTAACAGTTGCAATATTATACACTCTTAGATATGCGAGAAAAATTAAAAATAATCCTGAACTTTCCCTTACAAAAGACGTTGATACTAGCAAAATGGCAATTGACTTATCTCAATTTAAAGGTAAAGAGTTCACATTAGGTCAAAAACTTTCACTTTTAGCATTACTAATAATTTTTATAGTAGTAATGTTTGGCATGTTAAAACTCGGATGGGGTATGAACGAGATGACTGGAATGTTTTTCCTTTTTGCAATAATATGCGGAATTTTAAACAAAATGGGAATTGAGGGAACAACCAACGCTATAATTGATGGCATCAAAGGTGCAGTTGGTGGTGCAATGATCGTAGGAGTTGCAAGAGGTGTTCAATGGATTCTTGAAGCTGGTGGAGTTATTGACCCAATAATAAATTCACTTTCACACATAATTGAAGGTTGGCCAACTACTCTTTCTGCAATAGGCATTGTAATAATAGTTTCCTTGCTAAATGGACTAGTTCCATCTGGATCTGGAAAAGCAGTGGCTCTAATGCCACTTATAATTCCACTTGCAGATATAGTAGGATTATCAAGACAAATTTCAATTTTAGCATACCAATTTGGTGATGGCATTACAAATATGTTTTGGTTCACTTATGGAACTCTCTTAATGTTCTTAGGATTTGCAAATGTTCCATTAAAAAAATGGTATCAATTCCTTTGGCCACTTGGAATAATACTCACAATACTTGTATTTATATTTTTAGCTATTGCAGTAAAGATAAATTATGTATAATGATACTCTTTGTAAAAATATTCAAGAGACTCGTTGATTCGAGCCTCTTTTTATATAAGATAAAAAATAAAATTTATTACAATTTTTCAAAACTACACTTTCATTTTAAATTATAAATACTCTAAGTATTATTATTTTTCGTAAACTACTGAATTATTTTATATGCAAATTCTTTAATTTTTTTAAGATTTAATCCTAATAGATATTCTAGATTCCTTTAAATTTCTAAAATATATTTTTCGATTAACTCAGCAATTTCGTCATAGGATTTTTCTCCAGTGAACTCGTGAACCTTTTCGCCGTCTTTATAGAAGGAAACTCTTGGTAATTGAAAAATTTCGTATTTTTCTGCAAAGTCTTTATTTTTGTCGAGATCCATATAGTAACAGCTAACCTCTTTGAACTCTTCTTCGAGGAGCACTTGCATTACCTCCATAAGTGGTTCGCAATGAGAACATCTATCTGCACCAAAGATA
>NZ_JALEOV010000013.1 GCF_022767005.1 Peptoniphilus sp.
ATAATTACCGAGGCCAGCGGAATGTTTTTCTTCTATCATAGGCACCTCATTATAATGGGTATTTGGAAAAGCGTGTAGCGACTATCCTCTATTTTAGCGGATGGCCCGGTCAAGTACAAGACGGCGGCCCCAATAGAAAAAAGTTTCCGCCGGCCGGCGGAAACTTTTAAGGGGTATAGGTGCTGGAGCTTAGTCGTTCACAATGCAGCAGTCTTCGCTATCTGCATCATAGAAGCCGCTGGGGGCATCAGACAGGTCGATCATGATGTTCTTGACCTGGCTGTATTGGTCCAGGATCATCTTGTGGGTTTCCCGGCCAATGCCGCTTTCCTTATAGCCACCGAAGGGGGCGCCGGCGGGGATTTGGTTGTAAGTGTTGACCCAAATCCGGCCGGTTTCGATTTCCCGGGCGACTTTCAGGGCCCGGGTGATGTTTTGGGTAAAGACCCCACCACCCAGGCCGTAGACGCTTTCATTGGCCATGCGGATGACATCGTCGGCGTCTTTGAAGGGGATGACCACCCCAACTGGCCCGAAGATTTCTTCCTGGGCCACCCGCATGTCGTTGGTGACGTTGACCAGGAGGGTCGGGGCCAGGAAGGCGCCCTTGTCGTATTCGCCGCCGGTGAGTTGTTCTCCACCGCAGGCGACCTTGGCCCCTTCTTCCTTACCGATGGCGATGTATTCGAGGATTTTCTTCATTTGGCCAGCGTTGATTTGGGACCCCATGGCGGTGTCCTTATCTAAGGGGTTACCGACTTTTAAGCCCTGGAATTTTTCAACGGCTTTTTTGACAAAGTCTTCGTAAATAGTTTCTTGAACAAAAATCCGGCTGCCGGCACAGCAGACCTGGCCTTGGTTAAAGAGAATACCCAATTGGACACCATCTAAGGCCTTGTCCATATCGGCATCATCAAAGATGATGTTGGCACTCTTGCCGCCCAGTTCCAGGGTAGCGGGAATAAGCCGCTTAGCAGCTGCTTCGGCAATATCCCGGCCAACTTCAGTGGACCCGGTGAAGGCCAGTTTATCCAGGCCGGGGTGGTTCTTGACGAAATCGCCGGCGGTGGACCCTTTACCGGTAATAACATTCAAGACGCCTTTCGGCAAGAGATCAGCAATGAGTTCGGTAAAGACGAGTATGGACAGGCTGGTGGTGGAAGAAGGCTTAAAGACAATGGTATCACCGGCGGCAATAGCCGGAGCCAATTTCCAAGCTGCCATTAAGAAGGGGAAGTTCCAGGGAACGATTTGTCCCACCACCCCAATGGGTTCGCGTAAAATCAAGGAGAGGTAGCGGCCTTGAAGGACGCTGGCCTTGCCTTCGTCAGCAATGATGGCCCCGGCAAAGTAACGGAAGTGCTCGGCAGCAAAGGGAATGTCAATGCTGGAGGTTTCCCGGATGGGTTTCCCATTATCCATGGTTTCAACGGTGGCTAAGAGTTCCGCGTTTTCATCAATGATATCGGCAATTTTGTTCAGGATGGCAGCCCGTTCGGCAGGCTGGGTGTGACGCCAGCTGGCAAAGGCTTCCCGGGCGGCTTTGACGGCATCATCAACGTCTTTTTCGGAGGCTTCGGCGATATTGGCCAGGTGGTCTCCCGTGGCCGGATTGCTGGTTGCAACGGTTTTACCACCTTCGGCCTCCCGCCATTCACCATTGATGTAAAGCTTGTAGCTATCTTTTAAGTTCACATTCATGAGGGTCTTCCTTTCCTGAAACGAGTATAAATTGAAGGATTGTATCTATTCCTGTCTATAACCGTCGTCCATTTGTGCTAAACAGCACTTGTTCAATATGTTGACAAGGTGTTGCAAGTGGATACATTTTTTATATATTACCTTAAGGAGATGATAATATGGCCACCAGCAAGATAGAAATCCGAACGGACCAGAGCCTTAAAGAAGAAGCGGCCACCAGATATGCGACCCAGGCTGATTGGGACCGGTTTTCAGGCTAAGCCCAGGGGATATATAAGGAGGTGGCCAATATATCCGATTGGAATAAGCATAGCTTCAACAAACCCTATTGATGGCGGGCTAGCCCGCCATCAATAGGGTAACATATCGGAGATCTCTCCCTACTATTTTGGTCTCACATCATTTACAAATGTACACACAGAAAGCAGATATAAAAAAATGGCTTAAAAATAGTATAATATTATCCAATATAGGCTAACAAATTTATGGAGGACAGATTATGAATTATGAAGAAATAAAACTTAATGTTTCAAATAATAAAATTAGAGAATATAAGCAATTTGACGGATTAAAATTATATTCTGATATCTTTAAATCTGAAGATGAAAAGATATTGACTAATAAAAGGATATATATTACTAAAAAGCAAAATTATGTTTATTATGAAAGAACAGATGTAAATTGGAATTATTGGTCGAGTAGAAAAAATTATAATTCAACATTCAATCCGGAGGATATTAAACATAATATTATATTCGAAGTTTCATCAAAATTAAGCGACTTTACTAAATATCTGGGAGAAGAACTCATTCAGAAAATTGAGTCGAAGCAGAAGAAGGGAGAATTTGTTGAGATATTAGATATTTAATTATAGCGTGATAATTAGATTACTGACCCAAAATATAACATCTACTCAAGCATATAAAAATCCCATTTTGCATAACCTAAAACTTAATAAAAAACTAAAATGAAAACAGTAAATCAAATCGGTTTACTGTTTTTTTCTTTGCTCAAAAACAAAAAGAAAGGAAAATAGAAAATGAAAAATATATGATGAAAAATTTTTAATGGCGGAAGAAGAAATCAAGCAGTTACAAAATAAGAGAAAAAAGCTCATCAGTCAACAGGAACAAGAAGAACGAAAAAAGAGAGCTAGACGCCTTTATGAAAAAGGAGCAGTCTTTGAAAGTATTTTTACCGAAAGCAAGGACTTTACTAAAGATGAATTTTATCAACTCATCACATTCGCAAATATCAAAGAAGCACTCAATCAAAAAATATTAGAAGTTATAGCAAAGCGAGAAGAAGGCGAAAAGCAAAATGTAGAAACACAAGAGGAAGAAACAGACATTGAAGAATAGTCCCTTGTTTACAATGGCGCACATATACACCTTAACGAGACTGTGAAATAAAGTCTGTAAATTAGCCTCCTATGATAATTTGATTTTACCCTAGAAGGCTACATTTCTTTACTTATTTACAGACTTTTCTCCCCAGTCTCTATCCCCATACATATCAGTCTCCTTAATTCACAGTTATCCCTTAATCTCCTATTCTAAATAACACGTAACATTTACCTCCGATTATTTAACTCATTTTTCATTCACATTATCTATGAAAACAAATATTGCTGCCTCCTTTTTAAGCATATAAATAATAGGTAAAGTTTTATATACATATAATTCCATTTTCTAAAATTCAGCAACATGAATTCACACCTTTACTTATGTATCAATGCATAAAAATCTTCTCAAATGACTTGCAGTAAAAGAATTTCGGCATTTAAGAAAATCAATTGGATATCCTTGAAATAACAACTTTCCGCCTTGACTTCCTCCTTTGGGTCCAAGATCAATAATCCAATCTGCCTGACTAATAACAGATAAATTATGTTCTATAATTATTACTGTATTTCCTTCTTTTACTAATTTATGAATCAGCAACAATAAATTGCCAATGTCCGACTCATGTAATCCTGTTGTAGGTTCATCTAAAATGATAATTTCTGAGGTATGATTTAGTAACATTTGTGCTACTTTTAATCTTTGTAATTCCCCGCCGGAATATGAGTCAAGGGATTGTCCAAGTTTTATATAAGATAAATTGGCTTTAATAATAGATTCTAATGTGTTTCTTATCAATTTATTATCAAAAAACACCTCCTTTGCTTCTTCAGCGGTCAATTCCAATATTTCGCTTATATTTTTACCTCTATATAGGTATGACAGTGTTTTTTCATTAAATCTCTTTCCTTGGCACTTTTCGCAAATTTCTTCCGAATCTCCAAGATAAGCCAAGTCAAGTTTAACAATACCTTTTCCTTTACAGACAGGACAGGCTCCTTTTCCCGTCATTGAAAAAAGCGATATATCAACATGGTTTTCTTTACTAAAAACCTTTTTTATTTCATCATATAATTTTAAATAAGTAGCAATATTAGAACGGCTAGATGCTCGAGGCATACTTTGATCTAAAATAGTAGACTGCGGATATCTATTTGCAAAAACTTCTCGTATTAATGTACTTTTTCCAGAACCAGCAAGTCCTGTTACTAATGTGATGGCATTTTCAGGGATTTTAACAGAGATGTTCTTTAAATTATGTTTTGATATATTAACAAGTTCATAATATTTTTTGAATTGCTTCTTTTCTGAGGCTATTGTATGTTTTTTTAAAAATGCTTTTGCCGTAACTGTATTTGACCTTAACAAATCTTCGAACGATCCTTGAAAAGTAACTTTACCTCCATGAACCCCTGCTCCTTCACCAAAGTTAATTACCTCATCAGATACCTTAATCATGTCTGGATCGTGGTCAACAAATAAAACAGTATTCCCTTTATTTTTGATTTCTTTAAATATATTAGTGATACCTTTAATATCTTGAGGATGAAGCCCTACACTTGGTTCATCAAAAATGTAAAGAACATCCGATAAAGCACTGGTCAAGTACTTAACCATCTTTATCCTTTGAGACTCGCCACCGGATAAGGTACTTGTCAGTTGGTTTAATCTTAGATAAGATAAGCCTACAAGAGACAAACCGTTTAATTTTGTTTGTAATTCATTAATAATAATAGATACGCTTTCTTCATCAATTCTATCTAAAAAATGATATAGATCATTAACCATCATATCTGCGCAATCAGCTATGGATTTATATTGTATTTTCGCACTTAATACTTCATCATTTAATCTAGTCCCATGACACTTTGGGCATACTGTTGTTGTTAAAACTCTAGCCAAATCTTTTTTATATTTTGTATTTTCTACATTTACAAATCCATTCATAATTCTTGGAATGACGCCGAGATATTTTGCCGTTTTATGCCAGTTTTTTGTGGGATTTTCAGGTTTAATTTCTTGTGAATACAAAAGTAAATCAAGTTCTTCTCTCGTATAATCACTTATTTTCTTGTCATTATCAAAAAATCCTGATTCTGTATATCTTGTTAACCTCCAGCCACCATTTTGAAATGTTGGAAAATTTATTGCGCTCTCATTTAACGACTTATTAAAGTCAATTAAACTTTTGGTATCTATTGATTTTACGACACCTAATCCTTGGCAATTCTTGCACATTCCCTGCGGATTATTAAAGGAATACTTCATAGAGTAACCAATAAAAGGCTTGGCAATTCTTGAATACAAAAGTCTTAAATCTGAATAAATTCCAGTAACTGTCCCTACTGTTGACCTTGAGTTTCCTTGTAATCTTTTCTGATTGATAACTAAAGAAATTGGAAGATTTGAAATTGAGTCAGCTAAAGTCTTCTTGTATTTAGGCAACAAATTTTGAATATAGCTTGAATAGGTTTCATTAAGTAACCTTTGGGATTCATTTGCGATGGTATCAAAGACAAAAGACGATTTCCCCGAGCCTGAAACTCCTGTAACTGCAATAATTTTATATTTAGGAATCTTTACTGAAATGTGTTTAAGATTATTCGCAGCTGCATTTTTTATAACTATGAATTTATTCATCCGCCTTTAACCTCGACATACGCAATTCCCTTGACAGTTTATTTGATAAATAAGTAAAAGCTTCCTGTTCTTCTTTAGAAAAGACATTTAAGGCCCTTTGATGAAGTGCTGTATGCTTTAGTGAAATATCATCAAGTAAAATTTCTCCTTCTTCAGTAATGGAAGTATATAGCTCTCTCCCATCGGATTGGTTAGGTAATTGTTGTATATATCCTTTTAACTTCAACCCTTTTAGTGCCTTTGATATCTTAGTTCGTGAAATTCCCAAGACAACGCTTAATTTTGATGGTAAAATTCTTTCTTCTTTTTTTAACTGGTACAAAATATCATACTGTAACCAAGTAATTTGTTTCGGATTTACTAAATTTCTCTCTGCAACCATTTCACATTGCAAATCTATAAGAGCTACTTTTAAGTCCATTTTATTCTCCTTAATTATAATTTCTATATAGAAATTATATCACTTTCGAAATTATAATTCATCTTTCTAATTATAATTAGGATAAACTTTAAAAATAACTCATTACTCGCTTAATAACTACTTACTCTCGCTCTTTGTATTACTCAATTCTCCTGCCCATTGGAATCCTTTTTTTGCAGTTATTACTGCAATAATTTCGTTAATTACGGCTGCTGCTGCAATGGTTCCTTGAACAATTTTTGAACACTTTGGAGCTGGCGTAGCTAAAACTGAAACGGCGATCCCAGTAAATACCAAGGAAACGCCAGAGTGTGGTAAAAGTGTTAAGCCAAGATATTTCTTTACAGTTTCAGGACATTTTGTAATGCTCGCTCCAAAATATGCTCCAAAATATTTTCCTGCTGCTCTTGCTATAATATAAATTACAGTAAATAAACCAGCTCCAAGAATCAAGTGGTAATCTAAAGGTGCTCCTAAGTTTAGAATTACAACAATCATGGAGATGCTTAAAATAGGGCTAAAGCTATGCATGATCTGTACAAGACGTTTTTTTGAAACCATATTGGAAAAGGTTGCGGAAAATGCCATGCCGATTAGCATAAAATTCAAAACAGGTCGAGGCAAAATCAATATATTAAAAATAAATCCAACAGAAGATGCTACTATAATCATGGCAATCAACAAAATCAATGTAGAAGATTTGCTTCGCTCTTTTTTCAATACTAAGCCAGCTAACAAACCTGTTACAATGCCTATAAGCAAAGGCAGTATTACAATAAGAGTAATCATGTATGCTGGTAAATCGCCGGCAGAAAGATTGCCTGCAACTATTGCAATAGTCGTGAAAAAGACTATACAACCTACAATATCATCTAAGGCTGCCATGGGGATTAAGGCTTCGGTAACTGGTCCTTTTGTATTAAATTCTCGTACAATTGATAAGGCTGGAGCTGGTGCTGTTGCAAGTGCAATTCCGCCAAAAATGAATGCCAAATATATTGGGATATTCGCTTTGTAGAATACTATGCTAAAAACCAGTGATACAATTAAAAATGTGCCCAAGGATTGTGTCAATGTAGTTATTACAATAGCCTTTCCAGACTCTTTTATTTTGTCCCAAACAAGTTCAGTCCCAATCATTAAACCAACACCACATTCAAGAATGTGATTCATTGTCTGATACCACTGAGCATCTAAAAGCGTTTGATTCATAAGTGAGAGTGCATGAGGTCCCAAAAACATTCCAGCAATTAACCATCCCAATATTGATGGTAATTTCAATTTTGAAACAAGCTTACCCACAAGAAAAGCAATCCCTGTTGTGAGTAATAGCCTAAAAAATAATATAATCATTTTGTTTAACCTGACCTTTCTGAGGGGAGTGCATATGCTGCTCCTTTTTTTAATGACTTGAATAACAAATCCATTCTTATTTCCTCTTTTTATTGAAAAGTATCTTTCAAGATACTTGTTAAAGATTCTAAAAAATTTTATATTAGTTCAATATTTGCTTAATACCAATAATTACTATATAAAAGTAAACTTACTCCGATTTCAATTTTTTATCTTTAGGATTTTTTTCTTTTGGTTCCTTTGCAACACCATAGAGTATAATGTCAAAAATTGCAGACAATCTTCCCTCGTGGTCATTGATGAGTTCTCGGTAGTCTCCATTTTGCTCTGATTTTTTTTGAAAATAGCTGTTGAACATTTCACTAACACCTAAAAAGTATTCCAAAGCCATCTCTTTTGTAATCCCATCTCGCAATGTAAGAAAATCCAAAAGGGCAAGATAATACTTACTGAAATACTCATCAAAACCACTGCGCAACTGGGCAAGTTCATGAGTTAAATGTTTTGGAGGTTGTAAGACTGCATTGAAAAAAATATTGGCATATTGTGGATTGTCTTGAAAAAATTTTTGTCTAATCAGGAGGAAATTTTGCAATCCATCTTTAGCACTTTTAATTTCAAAAGGTTGTGCTTTCAAAGTCGCTGTCAATTCATCATAGCAAGCTTTTACGCAAAGCAAGTACAGCTCATCCTTTCCCTTAAAATTATGATAAATCAATCCTTTGGAAATCTTTCCTACTTCGCAGATACCATTAACTGATGCTCTATAATAACTTTTACTACCAAATTCTTTAAGTGCAGCAGCAATAATACGCTCCTTAGTTTTCTGAGTCTTTTCTTGTTTTTTCATCTTTACCTCCTTGGTATTATTGACTACATGGTCTATTATAGTAAAATATGGACCGCATAGTCAATAACTAAAATTTAAACTCTCTGTCCTTTCTATTTAATTTTTAGCAATAAAAAACAGTAAACCTATTGATTTACTGTAATGTTGCCATTTATAACATGATATTTAATTTTTGAATTAGATAACTGCAATTATAAGGCTATCTTCTTCCATTTTCTTATTTTTGTTCTAAATGTTCCAAAGGGTGCAACAGTATTAACATGAATAAACTTATATACTTCCCATACTGCTGTTTTAGTCGCTTCATCAGCCCACTTTCTCATATGTGGTTTAAATAATTCTTCCTCGCTTAATAGATCAATCATCTCATAAATAGAATTAATATTTTCATTTAATTTGGCTTTTAACTCTTGTAGAGATAAATGAGCGTAAGTATCTGTGAAATACTGATATAACTCGCCTAATTGATTCCATTTGAATTTATCGGAAGGTGTCTTTACTTGAATGCCCTTTCTTTCATCTTCTTCCCATTTAAGAACTAAAGTCGTCCAGCCTACTTGATAAGCAAGATTTTCCGCTGGAGTTCTGTCAACTTCATTAACTCTCTTATCTTTTAAATTTTCTGGAATGTCATCAAATTCTGAAATATATTTTTGAAAGGTCTTATTTATTTCAGCTTTGAGTTCCTCTTTATTTTCATAT
>NZ_JALEOV010000040.1 GCF_022767005.1 Peptoniphilus sp.
CCAAGAAATGGTTGAAATATCTATGGATATAATCGTGGTGGTATCTAATGTTGACACTATTAATATCAATATTGATAGGTCAATGATTTGTGCAAGTCAACTAGACCTCATGGATTTAGCAGGGAAAGGCAGGACAAACCAAACTGTAAAAGGAAATTGGAACTTAATACAAGACCTTGCACTTAAAATTGCAGCAATGGGAACAGCAGTACAAACAGATACAAGGTATAACAATTTTAAGGTTGATTTTAAACATTTAGAAGGTACAGAGCAATTTGAAGGTATATACGACCAACAAATGGCACGTTTTGTAATATAGGAAAGGAGTGATAGAATATGACAGTTTATAGATGGGGGAAATATAATGTTACATCTAGAGAAATTAGAATACCACACAAAGAAGAAATTGTTTCTGGGAATTGTGAATTGTATCCAGAACTCAATACGTCCATCACAGATTATGGATTACACTCTGGTGGGTCTTATAGAGTTGATTACTACGGACACGATGAAGGTGCAGACTATAAATGTACGATTAATAATTATGGCGGAAAGTATATATTAGAAATTGTGGAAATTGAAACTACCTATGTTGACTTTGCATATGTGAGAGGTCGTTTAACAAAAACTTCATATTCTACAGAAACAGTTAAAGAAAAAGGCAACAAAGTAGGTACAGTAACATCAGCAAATAGAAATTCTTATCCTAATGACGGAGAAAGCGGAAGTTACTGGTACGTTTACGAGGGTATAGCAAACCAAACTCCAAGTATATCAGGTCAAGATGAAGATTTAGGAGGTTTTAAAGCACCTTTTAAAAGAGCGTTTTCTGTAAATGACCCAGACAATAACGAGACCTTAAACGTAATTGTAAAACTTAATTCTGCTACGATTAGGACAATAAACAATGCAACAAAAGGCGAGTCTTATGAGATTGACATTGATAAGACAAAATTTGATGAGTTAGAACTCAACAAAACAAATACCATTGAAATTACAGTATCTGATTCTAACGGAGCATCAGCCATAAGAAGATATACCTTTAAAAAGGTAAATTCGAATCCAGTTGTAACTGTAACAAATTCTAATATGGGTGAGCAAAACAAACCCTTTAGCTTTAACTTTAATGCAAATGACCCTGATGGCGATGAAATCACAGTTAAAATATATATTGATGATGTGCAAATTAAGGACTTGGGGCAAGTTACGAAAAATCAAGACATACAAGTTGCCATTGATAAACTTGATTATGCTAAGTTGCAAAATGGAAAGCACAAGATAAAAATAGAGGCGATAGATTCATACAATGCTAAAGGTATTGGATATATAGATTTTTCAAAGAGCATAAATTACTGTTGGTATAGACTAACAAAAGAAGTAGATGCCCAACCATCAGCAATTGTAACAAATGTACTTGCAGAATTAGCTGCTGGTGCAAATATGACTGTAAAGGTATCACTAAATGCCAAGGATACTAGTCCAACTTGGGAAGTTGTGCCTGATGAATTAATAGGACAGAAATATAACTTTAAGACTAAAACAAAAACAGCTGATAAGTGGTGTATTGGTGTAGACATAAGAATAGATAGAGCAGACACACCTGAGGGAAAGACATCATACTTCTATGGTTTTGTTGGAGCATATATGTAGGAGGTAAAAATGGCAATAGAATTTATAAATGAAAAATCTTTAAAAGAATTGCAAGAGGCAGATAATTCTAAGGCAATCCTAGAGGAGTTAAAGACAATAAATAAAGCAAATTTGGCTTTAGCTGAAGCGGTGGCAACAAATTATGAAACAAATTTAGAAAGAGCTGAAAAGACAGATGAAGTATTGGCGACAATTTATGAAACTATTTTAGGGGGTAAAGAATGATTGATTTATATGTTGGATTAGTTATAAATGGAAAAAGAACTTGTGATGTGAATAATAAAGAAGTTAGGCAAGTACCTAAGCATTTAAGAAATGCAGTTATAGCAGAACTTAAAGCACAAGGATATGATGAGAATGGCAAAGAAATCAAATAGTGTATTAATTGGATTTGCAGTGGCAAGTCTTTTTTTATACAAATTTTTTGTTAGGAAGGGAGGTGTAAGTATGTTAGATCTTTATGTAGGTTTAGTTTCAAGACAAAGAAGAACTTGTAATCCTGATAACAAAAAGGTTAGACAAGTTCCAAAGATTTGGAGAGATGCAGTCTTAGAAGACTTAAAGGCTTTAGGACTTGATGCTGATGGTATGCCAGTAAAAATGGAAGAAGAATAAGTATTATAAGTTGCTCTCCTTGATATAATAGTATCGAGGGGAGTGATTAATTTTGGATTCAAACATTTTAGCTGTTGGGATTTCTGCCATTGTTTCATTAATGGTAGCGGTGGGGACTTCTATTTATACGACTAGGAAGAATATTAAACTTGAAAAAGAAATGTATTTTAGGAAGACAAAAATTGAAGATATAGATTTATTGTTAGACTCAATTACTGAATATATGAAATTTTATTCTTTGGAATCTGAAAGAGTAAGTTCTTTATTGGATGGAAAAGTTACCTTAGAAAAACTTAACACTTATTCTGAAGATATAAAAAAAGTTACATCATATGATGCAATAGATTTTACAAAAGGCAATGTTAATATACCCTATGATAGTGATGAAAATAGGGTTTTAGAACAAGTAAAACTATTTGATTTAGACGAAAAATTTTATAGCAGTTTTTGTGCTACTAATTTCATGATTAAAAACTTATATTTAAGATGGAATTTCGAAGAAGATATAAGTACAGATTCTAGACAAAGAGTTATAGAATGCATGGGTTTAATCAATAGTACATCTATAATATGTATGAAGTTACAAATAGTATTAGAAGGTCTTAGGAAATATAATCTTTCTAAAATGAAAGGAAGTCAAAAGAAAGGTTATTCGAAGGATATTATTAATGAAATTAAAGGTAGATACAACTTATATGGATTTTAAGGACCTAGTTCTAGGTTCTTTTTTAATGCAAAAAAGAAGGTGACATATGGATCAAGATATAAGAGATAAATTTACTGAATTAGAGAAAAAGGTAGACAGCGTTGATTCAAAAACAGATAAGACCAATGAAAGAATTGATGATTTAGAAGCTAGACTCTATGATTCAGAAACAAATATAAAAATAATTCAAACAACTATGAACTTGATTCTTAATGACACCAAAGAAATAAAAGGTGACATAAAAGAAATTAAAAAGAATAGGGAAGAAGATCACTTCGTTAGACCTATAGAAAAATCAGAAAAGCTGCGAAATCAAATTTTTGGTGTAGTAATAGGAATTCTGGTTAGTGGTTTTGTCGTATATCTCTTCCCGATGCTTAAATAGGAGGTGGAAGATGTTAGAGTTTAAATTTATGCCGATTAAATATAACTATTCCAGTAGAAAAGGCAAGAAAGTCCAATTTTTAGTTATCCATGATACTGGTAATTCTGGAAGAGGAGCCAATGCTTTTAATCACTTTAAATTTTTTGGTGGTGGAAATAGGAATGCAAGTGCCCATTATTTTGTAGATGACCATGAGATAGTGCAAATTATAGGAGATAGCTTTTCTTCCTGGCATTGTGGAGATAACCAAGGTCATGGTAGGGCCTTAAATGGTGTTAGGAATTGCACTTCAATTGGGATTGAACTTTGTATAAATTCAGATGGAGATTATCAAAAAGCTTATGAAAATTTAGTAGAGTTGGTTAAAAATCTCAGGGTTAAATTTAATATTCCTATAAAAAATGTTTGTAGGCACTATGATGTTTCCAGGAAAAGATGTCCTGGAACTTTTTTTACAAAAAATCTTTGGGAAAAGTTTTTAAAAGATGTTCAAGGGCCTATAAAAATAAAATTGGATTTATCAAAGTCCAGTGTTGGTGTACCTGTGCAAGAAAAGGCACTTAAGGAAAGGATTGATAAAGTTATGGATCAAATATTAAAATCCGACAAGGTAAAAATTAATTACAATGGCAAGGAGATTAACTTGCGAGGGAAAAACATTCAAGGTACTAATTATGTATCTATAAGAGACCTTGCCGAAGCCTTAAATTTACAAGTTGGTTGGAATCAAGAAAAGCAAACTGTTGAATTGAGGGGATAGGATGCAAGACTTAGTTTTTAGCTTAAAAGAATATTTAAGTCCTGAACTGGTTTTTATGATTCCTGTGCTTGTTGTGATAGGGAAAGCTTTAAAGAAGTCCAATAGAATAAGTGATAGTCTAATACCTACAATTTTATCCATTGTAGGTATTCCTATTGCCTTGGTGACAAGTCTTGCCAATCGAATAGATCCCATGAATAATATTCAAATTGTCGTGTGGATTCTTATGAGTATTGGTCAAGGAGTGTTTCTTGGTGCAACAGCTGTAGGGGTTCATCAATTTTATAAGCAGCATACTGAATTTAAGAATCTTAAGAACTGGGAAATGAAAGAGGACTTAATTAAAGAATTTAAAGAATCTATGGAGGATAGAAATGAATGCAAGTAATATATTTTATGTAGTTTTATCAATTGCATCTGTTTTAATTACTGGTGTCTTGGTGCCTCTCCTAAAGCAAAAATACGGCAAAGAAAAAATTGTAAATGTCATGGAGGCAGTAGATATTGCAGTAAAAGCAGCTGAGCAAATATACACTAAGGCAGGGCAAGGACAATTAAAGAAACAATATGTTTTAATGAGGTTAAACGAGCAAGGGATAAAACTTAGCGATAAAGAACTAGATGACATGATAGAAGCTTCGGTTTTGGAACTTAATAGGTGGAAGTTAGAAATTAGTAAATGATTTTATGAAATGAAACTCAGCATAAGATATAAACCTAGGTGCTATGATAGGCCTTGGCTTATAAAAAGAGTTAACGGAAAATACGGACAGCACGCACACATGCGAAGAAAAAAAGATGCCGTAAAACTAAGAAATTTGTTGGATAAAAACCTTATGCCTTATGGTGATAAATTTAAAATTGCTGCAAAGAGATTACTCAGTGGAAAAAAGTATAAAAAGCTTGAAAGCAGTAGTAATAAGGCATGTAAATGCATTAAGAAAAAATAAAAAGCTCTATATGGGGGTTGTAGAGACTTAACCTTGTAGACCTGATGCTTACTAGGTTTTAAGGACTATATAAGTACGAATATAACTTTTTTATAAAACGTAGAATTTTAAATATTTGTAACGCTTTTAATATACAGCCTAGGGATCTAACCTAGGCTTTTTTTATTGCAAAAAAATAGGGACAGTTGTTACTGTCCTTATAAGAATAAAAAAGGTAGGTAATCTTTTTGTAGATTCTCTACACCTAAATAATAACAAATGTTCTAAAAGAATGCAAGTTCTTTTTCAGCTTTTCTCTAAAATTATGTAATGTAGCTTTCCCACTTATAGTCCCCACTTATTCAATTATAAGGTTGCATTAAATAGGTATTTTAAGCGGTTTGATATTATAAACATATCGGGTTCGACTCCCACCGCCTCCACCAAATTAATATTATCGTGTAATGATGTACACTGTAATTTAAACCATTCTTTTATAGGATGGTTTTTTTATTTGCCAGAAACTGCCGTGTGTTTTTATAAATTTCGGCAAAATTTTTCAAAGGATATTTAAAATTAAAATTCAAAAAGAAGACTTATAAAAATTAAATATTCTTAAATATAATAAAAGAGGCTCAAATCTCTTTTTAACTTGATTGCAGTAATTTTTCATACATTTCTATTAATTCTACTGGTATTACGAAGTTAAAGTAGGTACCAGATTTTGATAAGAAGAGATACATAAGTCCTAGAGATGTAAATTTTTTCATATTTACATAGACATTTTCGTCGGAATAATCTACGGCACCATTGTAAAAATCATAAAAGCTTTTGTGTTCTTTTTCGTCAAAACTCATGAGAGTATTTTTAAATTCTGATGTTATTTTATTATGTATTGCATCAACTTCTTCTGTTAAGCTTAGTCCTTCAAGGTTTAAATTATAGGAATTTGCAATGAGTTCTCTTTGTTCTTGGTCTAAACTTTCGATAATAGGGTATAATTTATCAACAGGCAGTTTGTTAATTGTTTCAACTTTAAATAGTTTTAATAAAAAATCGCTCATAATTCACCTCGTATTTATTATACATGAAATGAGCTTAGGGAGGTAATATGTCTAAAATTAAAAAAATTTTTATAGGGGTTTAGGTTATTAAGGCCTTTAAATTTATTTGATTTAATAAGATATTAGACATAAAATAAACTTGATAAAATATAAGTGGAGTGAACAATGAAGAATTTAATTTGTAGGTATAAAGACAAAGTTTTAGAAAGTGGAAAAGAAACAATTTTGTGTGGAATTGTGAATGTTACGCCAGATTCCTTTTCTGACGGTGGAAAGTGGTATGGCACAGATAAAGCTGTAAATAGGGCAATGGAACTTATTAAAGCTGGTGCAAAAATGATTGACATTGGCGGTGAATCCACTAGACCTGGTTCGACTTATGTTGAGATTGAAGAAGAAAAAAATAGAGTTGTGCCAGTTATAAAAAGATTAAAGGAAATGACAGATGTCCCTATTTCAATTGACACATGGAAATCTGATGTTGCAAAAGCTGCAATAGAAGCAGGGGTCGATTTTGTAAATGACATAACAGGATTTATAGGTGATCCAAAAATGGCAGAGGTCGTAGGGAAAAGTGATGTAGGAGCAATTTTAATGTTTAACCCAAAGATTGCAAGACCAAATCACAAGAGCAGTGCTAATTTTCCATCTTTTGGTGGTGCTGGAGCTTTCACTGATGAAGAATTAAAATCTTTTGAAGACATGGACATTGTCGAAGTAATGAAAAAATATCTTTCAAAATCAATTTCTCGTGCAGAAGAAAATGGAATTGAAAGAGAAAGAATAATGCTTGATCCTGGCATTGGATTTGCATTGACAAAAAGGGAAAATTTAAAATTAATTGATAAAATTGACGTATTAAGGGAAATGGGATGTTTTACATTTTTGGGGGTATCAAGAAAAAGATTTATCACAAATATTTTAACTGAAAACAATATTGATGTAGATGCAAATAAAGAAGAAGGATTTGAAAATAGAGATGAAGCATCAGCAGCACTTACAACAATTGCTGCATATAAGGGTGTTGAAGTTTTAAGGGTTCATACAATGAAGCATCATCTCCTTGCGAAAATAGTTGCAGATTCAGTAAGGCTCAATGAAGTAATTGAAGATGTAAATTTCAAACCTTATTCACTTTAAATTATTTTTTAGAAGATATATAATATAATTATTAACAATAAAGGGGGACATTATGTCATTAATTGAAAATTTAAAAAGTAGAGTAAGATCATCTAAACCAGAAATTGTATTTCCTGAAGGTGATGATTCAAGAATTTTAAGAGCAGCAATTAGACTTAATGAAGATGGCGATATTAAACCAATAGTTTTAGGAGATAAAAAGGAACTTGAAGCTCTAGCAGAAAAAGAAGGCGTAAAATTAGGAAGTCTTGAAATTTTAAATCCAGTTAACTACGATGAAAAAGACGAAATGGTTAAAGCTTTTGTAGAAAGACGAAAGGGAAAAGTTACTGAAGAACAAGCAGAAGAAATTTTAAAGGATCACAATTATTTTGGAACAATGCTAATCTTCATGGGAAAAGCTAAGGGATTAGTATCAGGAGCAGCTCACACAACTGCAGATACTGTTAGACCAGCACTTCAAATTATAAAAACAAAACCGGGTTACAAGAGATGTTCTGGAGCGTTTATTATGCTAAGAGGCGAAGAAATGTATTTAATGGCAGATTGTGCAATTAACATTGACCTTGATGCAGAAGGACTTGCAGAAGTAGCGGTAATATCTAATGAAACAGCAAGACAATTTGGAATGGATCCAAAGATTGCAATGCTTTCTTTCTCAACTAAGGGTTCAGCATCTCACGAAAGAGTAACAATGGTAGCTGAAGCAACAAAAATGGCAAAAGAAAAAAATCCTGAAATGGCAATAGATGGAGAACTTCAATTTGATGCAGCTTTAGTAGAATCAGTTGCAAAGAAAAAGGCTCCAGGTTCAGAGGTTGCAGGACATGCAAATGTATTTATATTCCCTAACATTGAAGCGGGAAATATTGGCTATAAAATAGCACAAAGATTTGGCGGATTCGAAGCAATTGGACCAATTCTTCAAGGACTTAATGCCCCAGTAAATGACCTATCTCGTGGCTGTGTAGAAGACGAAGTATATTCACTAGCAATAATAACAGCAGCACAAGCAGTGCTATAAAATAAATTGATGAGGACTTCCTTTGGGAGTCTTTATTTTTTTGTTGTAAATATATATAATCAATTCAAGAAAGTTGTGATTGTAAATAGTAGGTTGTGAAGAATGGAAAATAGAAAGTGGAAAATATTTTTAGTTGAAGATGATAAAGTAATTGCAGAAGAAATCGAAAGGTATTTGAAAATTTGGAATTATGAAATAAAAAGAGTTCAGGACTTTCAAAATATTTTTAATGAATTTAAAAATTTTCATCCAGACTTAGTTTTAATGGATGTAACTCTACCTTTTTTTAACGGATATCACTGGTGTAAAGTAATTAGAGATAATTCTAAAGTTCCAATTTTATTTATTTCTGCGGCTGATGAAAATTTAAACTTAATAATGGCAATGGATCTTGGGGCAGATGATTATTTGACAAAACCTTTTGATCTGGAAGTACTTCAAATAAAGATAAGGGCTCTTTTGAGAAGAACTTACGAATATTTTGAAACTAAAAATATTTATTATAGGGACATTATTCTTAAATGCGACAGCATGATTGTATCAATAAAAGATAGGGAAATAGAACTTACAAAAAATGAATTTAAAATTTTAGAAGTTTTATTGGAGAAGCCAGGGAAAATTATTAGTAGAGATGAGATTATTGATAGGATTTGGCAAACCGATTCTTACATAGATGACAATACCTTAACTGTAAATATTATGCGTTTGAGAAAAAAACTAGAGGATATACAGATTTTTGAACTTATAAAGACTAAGAAGGGATTAGGATACTATGTCCCACCTGCCAATTAGAAAATTTTTAAAAAGAGAGAAATTTACAATTATATTTGGATTGATTATATTTTTTTATATTTTGGGAGTTCATTTAATTTTTGATATTGAAAAAAAGAAGAGCATCTATATTTCTTTCTTGTATTTATTTTTATTTTTTATGTATATTTGTTTTCTTTATTTTGAAAGTAATAAAGAGTATATTGAAGAAACTTACCTAATAAATAAAAGGGACTATAAGAAAATATATGAAATAAAGGCATCTCCCTTATCAAAGGCTTTGTATGAAGAAATAAAAGAAAATAAAGTTTATAGGGATAAGGAAGAGAAAAAAAGAGAAGATGTAAAAAATTATTTTACAATTTGGACTCATCAAATAAAATCTCCAATTTTTGCATTAAAATTACTTCTTAAAAAAGATGAAATAAATAGGATTGATTGTGAGAATGAAATTTTTGAAATTGAAGAATATGTTGGAAATATTTTAGGTTATG
>NZ_JALEOV010000050.1 GCF_022767005.1 Peptoniphilus sp.
GGCAACGATGTAAGATATAACGCCGCCAAGTATTATCAAAAACCATTGCCAAGGTGTGAAAGAAAATCCAATTTTTAAAATTTTAAGGGCAGTTGCGCCAAGCATAGTTGGAACTGCAAGGTAGAAGGAAAATTTTGCGGAACTTGTCCTTGAACAGCCTAGCAGCATTGCGCCAATAATTGTAGCGGCAGAACGAGATGTGCCAGGAACCATGGCAAGACATTGGAAAAATCCAATTAATAGTGCAGTTTTAAGTCCAATGTCATTTAAACTTTCGTACTTAAATTCTTTATTTTTATTATTTTTTTCCATAAAAATAATTACAAATCCATAGACAATAAGTGCAACTGCAACTGTAATTGGATTGAAAAGATGTGCGTCGATAAAATCGTCTAACAAAAATCCAAAAAAAGCTGCGGGCAAAAATCCGATGATTATTTTGGCGATTAGTCGCATTGTTTCAAGATCTCTGTACTTAAATTTTTCCTTAAAGGATAGACTTTCATATTTTTCTTCGCCAATTACTGGCACAAGTTTTCCCCTTGCAATTGGATTTATGTCGTAGAAGTAGAGATATACTACTGCTAATATTGCACCAAGTTGTATTATTACGCTAAAGGCATTGGAAAAGGACTTTGGCTCAAGTTTTATAAAGCTGTCTGCGATTATAAGGTGTCCTGTTGATGAAACAGGCAAAAATTCTGTTAGTCCTTCGATAATTCCAAGGACGATTACTTTTATTATGTCTAAAATCATGTTTACCTCCATTTTTTGACAAAGTTATTATAACATTTGATTGAGAAAATATAAACAAGGCCCTCGTCAATGACAAGAGCCTTAGTATTAATTTCTTTGCAAATTTAAAAATTTTGTGAATTCTTTTTTAAACATCAATTCAACTGTTCCCGTAGGGCCATTTCTGTGTTTTGCAATGATTACCTCGCCAATGTTTGGCTTTTCAGATTCTTCCTTTGTGTAGTATTCATCTCTATACAAAAACATTACTATGTCTGCGTCTTGTTCAATGGCACCGGATTCACGAAGGTCTGACAATATTGGTCTGTGATCTGTCCTTAGTTCAGGTGCACGTGAAAGTTGTGAGAGGGCAATAACTGGCACTTCAAGTTCCTTTGCAATTGCCTTTAAGTTTCTCGATATTGCAGAAATTTCTTGTTGCCTTGATTCAGCTCTTGAGTTCATCTGCATAAGTTGCAAGTAGTCGATTACTATTAGGTCCAGTCCCTTTTCTAATTTCATTCTTCTGCACTTTGCCTTTAGTTCCAGAGGGGATATGCCCGCAGTGTCGTCAATTTCCATTTTTAAATTGGAGATAATGGGCATTGTGTTAATTATTTTTGTCCAATCTTCTTCGTTTAAGTTGCCGCTAATAACTTTTTGAAGGTCTACATGGGCATTTGAAGAAATAATTCTTTGGAAAAGTTGATTCTTGCTCATTTCAAGAGAGAAAACAGCAACGGATGCACCGCCCCTTAGTGCTGCATTAGTTGCAATATTTACCATAAGGGCAGTTTTACCCATGGAAGGTCTTGCTGCAAGCAATATTAAATCAGACTTTTGAAGTCCGGAAATTTTTCTATCAAGGTCTATAAAGCCAGTTGTAAGTCCAGTGAGTGCATTTGGATTTTGCGCCTTCATTTCCAGATCAGAGAAGGACTCTAGGGCAATGTTTTTAATATTTACTAGACCATTTTTTGTGGAGTCTTGTGTTATTTCAAATACAGATTTTTCTGCAAGCTCGATAATAAGGTCCGCCTTTGCATCTGATGAATAAGCGGCAGAGATAATTTTATCGGAGGCATTTATTAGTTCTCTTAAAATTCCCTTTTCCTTAATAATTTCGCAGTAGGATTTAATATTTGAAACAGCTGTTACATTTGAAGATAAGTCGGCGAGATAAGTTATGCCGCCAACTTCTTCTAGGGATTCAGTTTTTTTCAATTCTTCTGCAATAGTTATTACATCTGCAGGTTCATTTCTGTTGTAGATATTTAAAATTGCGTCATAAATTTTTCTATGTGCATCTTGGTAAAAGTCCTCTGTCTTTAAAATTTCAATGGATGCAGTGATTGCCTCTTTTGATAGCATCATTGAACCTAGTGCTGATTCTTCTGCTTCCAGACTGTGAGGGGGCATTTTTAAATTTTCAACAGAATTTAAGTTTAATTCTCCATTTACATCCATATCAATCAAGATTCCGGTCTAACATTTACCTTTAAAGTTGCAATTATGTCAGAATATAATT
>NZ_JALEOV010000066.1 GCF_022767005.1 Peptoniphilus sp.
CCTCAATGCCATAGGCACCTTGTCCCAAATTTATTCTATTTAAGTAAGCTTCTAAAATTTCATTTTTATCTAGCACGTCTTCCACTCTTAGAGATAAATAAGCCTCTTGAATTTTTCTGCCAAGAGTTTTTTGATTTGTTAGATAGACAGAACGAACTAGTTGTTGAGTAATAGTAGATCCACCGCGCATAAGGGATCTTGATTTTATATTTGCGGCAATAGAAGATGCAATGCCAATTGGGTCAAGACCCTTGTGTTTATAAAATCTATGGTCTTCAATTGCGACAAAGGCATTTTTTACATTGTCGGGAATGTCATCTATATCCACGAGAGTTCTATATTCAAGTGATTCAATTTTTTCAATTAAATTTCCATCCTTAGAATAAATATAGGAGCTCTGATTAAAGGAAGAACTCAAATTATTTAGATCTGTGGTAGGAGTTTTTGAAATTATTGAAATAATAAGTGCTGAAAAAAGCGAAATAATTAAAACAAAAATTAAAAGCAGGATTAAAAGTGCAATTTTAATTTTTTGAGTTTTATTTAAGTTTTTAAAATTATTTTTTAAGCTTGCAAAATTTTTCATAGTTACTCCTTTTTTTAATTATATCATTTTAGCAAGCCAAATACTATTATGTGAGTTTTTTAATCTTAGCATTATGTAGTATAATATAATTATGGATAATGTTTATTTAGAGAATTTAAATTCAAATAAAAAGTTAGAGAGAGTAATTATTGTCGGTACTAATATTGGCGCTTATCCTCACAGCCTAGAGACATCTATGAAGGAGTTATCAGATCTTGTCTTTGCAGATGGTGCAGAGGTCGTGGGAGAAGTTACGCAGAATATTTATAAGTTTAATCCAAAATATTTAATTGGCTCTGGAAAAGTTGACGAAATAAAGGAAATGGTAGAACTTTTAGAAGTTGATGCCATTGTTTTTAACGATGAACTTTCTGGAATTCAAGTAAGAAATTTGGAAAAGAGAATAAAAAAGAAAGTAATCGATAGGACAAATTTAATATTAGATATTTTTGGACTTCGAGCAACAACTTACGAGGCAAAGCTTCAAGTTGAACTTGCAATGTTGGAGTATCAATTACCTAGACTTCTTGGTATCGAAGGATGGTCAAGGACTGGTGGTGGAATTGGTACAAGAGGTCCTGGAGAGCAAATTATTGAAACCGACAGAAGAAGGTTAAAAAGGGAAATCGACAAGATTAAAGAAAAACTTGAGAAGGCAAAGAAAACTAGAGACACTACTAGAACTAGAAGACTTGATAGCAATATTCCCATTGTATCACTTGTTGGTTATACAAATGCAGGCAAGTCTACGATTTTAAATAGATTAAAGGACGAGGATTCTGGAGAGGTTTCTGTAAGAAATATGCTTTTTGAAACTTTAGATCCATCTTCAAGGAAGGCTAGACTTTTGTCTGGGCGTGAATTTATAATTTCTGATACCGTTGGTTTTGTTTCAAAACTTCCAACAAAAATTGTCGAAGCTTTTAAATCAACTCTTGAAGAAATAAAATATTCAGATTTAATTCTTCACGTCATTGACGCATCAAGCGAAGATTTAGAAATTCAGTACAAAACTACTATGGCAATATTAAAAGACATTGATGTATTGGATAAAAATATAATCACAGTTTTTAACAAGGTTGACAAGGTAAATGTATACGACATAAATTTACCACTTCCAGTTCTTCCAGATAAAAAAGTGTATATTTCTGCAAAAAAAGATGAAAATATGGATGCCCTTCTAAGGATTATTGAAGAAAATCTCGAGGAAAAATATTTTGACGTAAAATTAAAATTCACCTATGGAGATACAGGTCTTCTATACAAACTAGTAGAAAAATTTGATGCCAAGCCAATTTATGAAGAGGATGGTATTTATTTAGAATTAAGGCTTAATCAGGGCGAATATGAAAAAGTAAAGGATTATGTTGTAAATGTATAATTCGATTTTAAAAAATGGCAAAGCTGAGATAGAAATAAAAAAATCTATTTTCATTGGGCGAGCCTTCTTTGTAAAAAGTGAAGATGAAGCCCTTGAAATTTTAAAAAATATTAAAGAATTAGAAAGGTCTGCAACACATAATTGCCACGCTTACATTATTGGAGAAGATGGACTTACACAGAGATACTCTGACGATGGTGAGCCTAGTGGCACAGCAGGAATTCCCATGCTTGAAGTATTGAAAAAAGAAGAAATGAAAAATGTACTTGTAATTGTAACTCGATACTTT
>NZ_JALEOV010000052.1 GCF_022767005.1 Peptoniphilus sp.
TGTTTATTTTTTCTTGAATTTGTTGTAGTATTATTATATTCCATAGTTATCACCTTTTGGTTTTGTTTTGTGGTAAATCAATTATACCAAAGGTGATAAGCTATGGAATTTTTTTAGTTCAATTTCATTATACAATTAGCCAAAAATAATTTGAATATTTGAAGTGTCAAAAAAAATTGACACTTCTTAAAATTTTATATACAATTATTTTATAAGTCCACGTAGCTCAGTAGGATAGAGCACACGCCTCCTAAGCGTGGGGTCGGAGGTTCGATTCCTCTCGCGGACGCCATATCACTTGCTTTTGCAGGTGATTTTTTTATGCTTGTTAAACATCATAAAGCTCTATTACATTTATAACTGGTACTTCATAGGGATGATTTTCTTTTATTATCTTCATTACTTTAGATAAATCTCCTTGTCTTATTCTAAATTCAACTTTGTTTTCTAAAACATCTTCTATTTTTCCAAGTCTTCCTATATATGGATTTGCACCTTCTATTGGTCTGAAATGTCCTATAACCGGAGTTTCTGCATAGCAAAAGTCATAGTTTTCTTCTTTTAAAAATCCTCCTTCATTTACTTTTTCCATTAGTTTTTTTGTATTTTCTCTCGGGATAAATACTTCTATTTTTACAAATTTCATTACAAACCTCCCATCTTTTTATACCCAAATAATTAAAAATTGTTTAAAATGTTGTCCAATGGCTATAAATAAATTAGGAGGAGAAATTATGATAAAATTAATAATTAAAATCCTTGTAAGTGGACTAGCTATACTTATAACTTCTGCACTTTCTATAGGAATTCAAACAGATGGATATTCAACTGCTATTATGGCAGCTATTGTTATTGGAATTTTAGACTGGGCAATAAATAAATTCACAGGTGTTGACGCATCACCATTTGGTAGAGGAGCTGTAGGATTTGTAGTTGCCGCTATTATTCTATTCATTACAGGTCAAATTGTAGATGGATTTACTGTATCAATTCTTGGTGCTGTTGTTGGTGCTGTTATTCTTGGTATTGTGGATTCATTTTTACCAGCAGATAAACAAACTATGTAATTAAGTTTTTGGACTCGGTAAATCCGAGTCTTTTTTATTTTTTGTGGATAAGTCTATTTATTTTTTAAAATTTTGTTAAAGTTATTCACATTTTTTATTTTTTATCTACATTTGTTCTTAATTTTTTATTAAAAAACCTATGAGTTAAATCTAAATCTCATAGGTTAAAATTTATTTGTTTATTTTTTTGTCTATTCTTTCTACTGAAACTATTTGTATAACTCCACCGGTTGCCATTTTTACAATTTGGAAAATGTAATTTCCATCTTCTACAATTACTCCAGTATCTGCTTCTTCTGCATTTTTAATTAGTAGTGCAGACACATAACCTCCAAGTGTAGTTGAGTCACCTGATTCTATGTCAAATCCATATTTTCGGTTGAGTATTTTAATTGGAGTTGATGCGGAATATTCATTTTGTTCATTTGTTGTGCTGTCCATATTAACGCCAGTCAATAAAAATTTTCTTACGGCAAACAATACTGCAATTGCAACAGTTGCTATAAGTAAGTCTATCATCGTGTCTGAGTATACCAACATCTTCCTAGATATTACAAGTAATATTAAATGAATTATATTCGTATCGGTATGAGCAATCATTAACACCACAAATTCTATGGCTATTACAAGTAAAAGCACGTGAGAAAGAAAATTTTGGAATATTTTATAAGAAAGTGTTGCATCGCTTGTTATTATTTTAAAATAGTATTTTAAAATATCAGGCACTGATATTACAACTCCAGCTATTAGCATAACGGACACAACTATTTCAAATAAATTTACTAGTTTTAAAAGTGTAACTAGGTACCTATTTCTATTCATTAAACCTCCATAGTTTTAGCAAGTTCTTTTTTCATTTTTTCTAAAACTTTCTTTTCTATTCTAGAAACTGTCATTTGAGAAATGTTTAGTTCCTTTGCAATTACAACTTGTGTTTTTTTATTAAAATATCTGTCGATTAAAATAGTTTTTTCAACTTCATCTAAATTTTCCATTGCCCTTTTAAAGAAGTCATTTGACTCTATTTTGTCGAAATACTTTTCCTCTACTCCTATTAAATCGGATAGATTTACTTCACTTTCGTCACCTGATTCATAAGTTACATCAAGGGACTGAGGAGTATAGACTTTTGATGCTTCCATTGATTCCATAATTTCTTCTGGAGTTGAATTTAAAAATTCTGCAATTTCATTAATAGTTGGAGTTTTTTGATATTTTTGGGATAAAGTAACAGTCGCATTTGCAATTTTTTTAGAAAGCTCTTGGATTCTTCTTGGAACTCTAATTGTCCATCCATTGTCCCTAAAATATTTTTTTATTTCTCCAATTATAGTCGGTGTTGCAAAAGATGAAAATTCAAATCCTTTTTCTGGATCATATCTCTGTATTGCATATATTAACCCAATAGATGCCACTTGATAGATGTCGTCATAATCTATTCCCCTACCTGCGTATTTTTTAGATAGGATTTCTGCTATATAAAGATGCTCTTCGATTAAAATATCCCTTATTTCTTGATCCTCAGTTTCGTGATATTCTCTAAAAAGTTCTCTTCTCTCTTCCTTTGTAAGTCTTCTATCTAAATTGTTGTATTCTTTTAAATTCATAACAAATCCTTACAATTTTTTTAACAAAATAAATTTATTTTCATCAAAATAGCATTCATCTACAAGAGATTCAATAATTGTTTTTGAAAGAAATAATTCCTCAGATTTTTCTAACTTCTCTTCCTTGATCTCACTTACACAAATTTTTATATTTTTTTCTTCTATTTCAAATACTATGTCAATATGATCTAGATCAGTTAAACATAGCGAAATATTCAAACTTTCTGTAACTGCCATTTTTAAATCTTCTATTTCTTCAATGTTTCTATTTAATAGATTTAAAATACCAGATAACATTAATCTTACTGTTGAAAAATATTTGGCATCATTAGGTATTTGATATTTAAGTGTATCCATACTACCCCCTGATTTCAAACATATCGTCAAGCTTGGTTATTTTAAAGAGCTTCATTATTGATTTATTTAAATTTTCAATTACAATTTTATTTCCATCTTTTTCTAATTCTTTTAGAATGTAGATAAGTGAACCAAGACCTGTTGAATCAAGATATTCTAAATCACTACAGTCAAATAAAATATCTTTTTTGCATTTTTCGTAGTATTTTATAGATTTTTCTTTGAATTTTTTTGTATTGTATACATCCAATTCTCCCTTTGGATATAAAATTAAAAATTCATCAGTATTTTTTGATTCTAATTTAAATTCCATAAAGCCTCCTAATCTCCAATATAATTTGCCACAGCTACAACTTTTGCATCAATCAAATTCATAAGTTTAACACCAGATGTATTTCTTCCTTGGATAGAAATATCTTCTGTCAAAATTCTAATAATAACTCCAGAATCTGCAATTATCATCACATCATCTTCTTTTTCCACCACTGCAGCAGATGCTAAATCGCCAGTCTTTTTAGTAATCTTATAAGTTAAAAGACCTTTTCCACCTCTATTTTGTGGTCTGTATTTTGATATTTCAGTTAATTTTCCAAATCCATTTTCAGATATTACTAATAAATATTTATCATCGTATGCAAGATCAGATGAAACTACAATATCATCATGAGCAAGATCAATTGACTTAACTCCCATAGAATTTCTACCAGATTTTCTAACTTGTTCTTCGTTAAATCTTATTGAAAGACCTTTTTTAGTTACAAGTATTACATCTTCATTATTTTTTGTTAAATGAACATTAATTAATTTATCATCTTCATTTAATTTTATAGCAATTATCCCAGATTTCCTAATATTTTTGTAATCTTTAAACGGTGTTCTCTTTATAAGTCCCTTTTCAGTAACCATTAAGAAATTCATGTCAGGATCGTATTCTTTCACTGGAATTATTGATGTAACTTTTTCTCCTTCTTCTAGTGCAAGTAGATTAACAATTGCAGTTCCCCTTGAAGTTCTTGAATCTTCTGGAATTTCATATGCTTTTAATTTAAATACGTTTCCTAAAGATGTAAAGAATAAAATCATATCGTGAGTTGATGTTACAAAAAGTTCCTTTACAAAATCATTGTCTCTCATATTTCCTGAAGAAACTCCTCTGCCACCTCTTTTTTGTGGTTTATAAGTTCCCTCGCTCATTCTCTTGATATAGCCAAATTGAGTAAGTGTTATTACAACATCTTCTTTCTTTATAATATCTTCTATTTCTATATCAGTTCTATCGTTAGAAATTACAGTTCTTCTCAAATCTCCATACTTTGTTTTTATTTCAAGAAGCTCTTCTTTTATTAGGTTCATAAGTACATTATTGTCTTCTAAAATTTCTTTAAACCATTTTATATCAGCTTGAAGTTTTTCATATTCAGCTTCAAGTCTTTCTCTTTCAAGTCCTGTAAGTCTTCTTATTCTCATGTCTAAAATAGCTTGAGATTGTGCATCAGATAAGTTAAATTCTTCATAGAATTTTTTCTTTGCTTCAGAATCATCCTTTGATGCTCTTACTATTTTTATAATTTTGTCAATATTATCAAGTGCTATAAAAAGTCCTTCAATTATATGAGCTCTCTTTTCAGCTTTGTCTAAATCAAATTTAGTTCTTCTAGTAACTACTTCAACTTGGTGATCAACATAATATCTTATAATTTCTTTTAAATTTAGAATTTCTGGCTTTCCATTTACAAGTGCAAGATTTATAATTCCAAAAGTTATTTGCATTTGCGTATTTTTGTAAAGTTTATTTAAAACAACTTCTGCATTGGCATCTCTTTTTAATTCAACAATTATGTTGATTCCCTTCCGATTTGAAGCATCTGTAATATTTGAAATTCCGTCAATTACTTTATTTTTTGCAAGATCAGCAATTTTCATTATAAGTGCAGATTTGTTAACTTGATAAGGAAGTTCTGTAATAACTATTTTTTCACGATTATTTTTAAAACTTTTTATTTCTGCAATTGCCCTTACAATTATTTTTCCTCTACCTGTTTCATATGCTTCCTTAATTCCATCAGTTCCCATAATTTGAGCTCCTGTTGGAAAATCTGGTCCCTTTATAATTTCATTTAATTCACTAATGGAAATATTGTCGTTGTCAATATAAGCTATGATTCCATCAATTGATTCATTCATATTATGTGGAGCCATATTTGTAGCCATACCTACGGCAATACCACTAGATCCATTTACCAAAAGATTTGGAAATCTTGCTGGAAGAATAGTTGGTTCCTTTTCATTTTCGTCAAAGTTTGGAACAAAATCAACTGTATCTTTATTTATATCTCTTAGCATTTCTTCTGCAAGCTTAGTCATTCTAACTTCTGTATAACGCATTGCTGCAGCACCGTCGCCGTCGATATTACCAAAGTTTCCTTGTCCATCTACTAGTGGATATCTAGTATTAAAATCTTGTGCAAGTCTTACTGTTGCTTCATAAATTGAAGAATCACCATGAGGGTGATATTTACCCATTACATCCCCAACAAGCCTTGCAGATTTTCTATATGGTCCATTAGATGCAAGGTTTAGTCCTTGCATTCCATATAAAATTCTTCTGTGAACTGGTTTAAGTCCATCTCTTACATCAGGAAGTGCTCTTGCCACTATTACAGACATTGAATAATCGAGATAAGAAGACCTCATTTTTTTATTAATATCAACATCAAGTATTCCTGATTCTATAAAATTATTTTCAGTCATCTTTCACCCCTATGCATCTATATAATCTGCATAAACTGCATTTTCTGTTATAAATTCTCTTCTTGGTTCAACTTCTGAACCCATTAAAATTGTAAAAGTATCATCAGCTTCTGTTAAATCATCTATATTTACCTTTAAAAGAAGTCTGTTGTCTGGATTCATTGTAGTTTCCCAAAGTTGTTCAGGATTCATTTCTCCTAGACCTTTATATCTCTTAATATTTACTTTTGCGTCTTTATATTCTTTAAGTGCAAGTTTAAGTTCCTTTTCATTGTGACAATATCTAAGTATTTTTGTTCCCTTTTCTATACCATATAGCGGAGCTTGTGCAACATAGACATGTCCCTCTTCTATAAGAGGTTTCATATATCTAAAGAATAATGTCAAAAGAAGAGTCATAATGTGAGCACCGTCAACGTCGGCATCAGTCATGATTATAATTTTATCGTATCTTAGTTTGTCTATATTAAATTCTTCGCCAATTCCCGTTCCAAAGGCAGTAATCATTGCACGAATTTCAGATGAATTTAGCATTTTATCCAATCTTGCCTTTTCAACGTTCATGATCTTTCCTCTTAAAGGAAGAATTGCTTGATACTCTGAATCTCTACCGTCCTTTGCAGAACCACCAGCAGAATTACCTTCGACTAAAAAGATTTCATTTCTCCCTGGATCGTCATTTTGACAATCTGCAAGCTTACCTGGAAGAGTCATTGACTCTAAATTGTTTTTCTTTCTAGTTAAATCTCTTGCCTTTCTAGCAGCTTCTCTTGCACGCCTTGCTGAAAGAGCTTTATCTAAAATTTGTTTTCCAATTTTTGGATTTTCTTCCAAGAAAATTGTCAAGTCTTCAGATAAAACTGAATCTACAATTCCCCTTGTTTCTGAATTGCCAAGTTTTCCTTTAGTTTGTCCTTCAAATTGTGGGTCAGGAAGTTTTACACTTATTACTGCAGAAATTCCTTCCCTTACATCTTCTCCTGAAAGATTTTCTTCTTTTTCCTTTATAATATTATTTTTTCTTCCATAGTCATTTAAAGTTCTAGTAAGAGCAGATCTAAAACCTGAAAGGTGACTTCCACCTTCCTCAGTATTAATATTATTTGCAAAGGAAAGCACGACTTCTGAATAAGAATCTGTGTACTGAATTGCAATTTCAACTGCAGTTTCTTCTCTTACTTCATCTATATATATTATTTCGTCATGAATTGGCTTTTTCTTATGATTAATAAATTCAACAAAGGATTTAATTCCACCTTCATAGTGGAACACTTCTCTTGAATTTTTTCTTTCATCTATGAATTCAATTTTAATCCCTTTATTTAAAAAAGCCATTTCTCTAAATCTCTTAGAGAGAACTTCGTCAGAAAATTCTACAGTTTCAAATATTGTATCATCTGGTTCAAAATAAATTTTAGTACCAGTGTCATCAATTTTAGTTTCTCCTATAACTTCAAGTTCAGTTTTTTTAATACCTCTAGAAAACTCTTGTCTATAAATTTTGCCACCTCTTTTTACGGTTGCAACTAATTTATTTGAAAGAGCATTTACTACAGATACACCTACACCGTGAAGTCCACCAGAAACTTTATAAGCAGAATTGTTGAATTTTCCACCTGCGTGAAGAATTGTAAGTACAGTTTCTACTGTTGATTTGCCAGTTTGTGGGTGTATTGCAACTGGAATACCTGAACCATTATCAGAAATTTCTATACTTCCATCTTTGTTTATTTTTATAATTATATGATCGCATATACCGGCAAGAGCCTCATCAATTGAATTGTCCACAACTTCATATACTAAATGATGGAGTCCTCTTGGTCCAGTAGAACCAATATACATACCAGGTCTTTTTCTAACGGGATCTAGTCCCTCCAAGACCTGTATGTCCGATGCGTCATAATGTCTTTTGTCTTTCGCCATTTTATCTCCTGTTCTAATAAATTAATTTACCTTCACTTATTCTATAAAAATTTGCATCAACCGACTTTAAAAAATTATCAGTTTCTGTTGTAGTAATAAATGTCTGTAAATCTTTTAATGAATGTAATAAATACTTACTTCTATTTGAATCAATCTCTGAAAAAACATCATCTAAAAGAAGAAGTGGTTTTATTTTATATAAATCCTTTATTAAATCTGCTTCAGCTAACTTTAAACTAAGTACAATACTTCTTTGTTCGCCTTGAGATCCATAACTCTTAGAAGAAAATTTGTTAATCTTAAAATCTAAATCATCTCTATGAGGACCAATAGTCGTGTATTTTTTTTCCAAATCCTTAGAAAGAGAATCCTTTAAAAGCATTAAATAATTTTCCATAAGTTCTCTCTCATCAACTAAAACTGGAACCGTTGAAAGATAAGTAATATTAAGATCATCCCCAGAAATTAATTTATAATGCTCTTTAGCAATTTCATTTAATCTCTTTATGGTTTTTAACCTCATAATAATTATTTTAGTCCCATTTTTTACTATTTCTCTGTCATATACATCTAAAAGATTTTTATCCATATTCATCTTTAGAAGTTTATTTCTCTCGAATAAAAGTCTTCTATATTTGTACATATAAAAATCATAATTAAGATCAATATTTGACAATAAATCGTCTAAAAATTTTCTTCTTTCCTTAGGTGAATATTTTATCATATTGAGATCATCGGGATTAAAAAGAACAACAAACCTAGATTTTCTATAATCCTTGGTATTTACTTTTTCATCATTTATAAATAATTTTTTATTTTCAAATTTTGAAATTTCAACTCTATAATCATCCTTATAATCCTCTATATTATATCTCGTAATAATACTAGAATAATTTTCATCAACATTAATGAGATCTTTATCTTTTGGATTTCTAAAAGAATTTGCCCTTATAGACATATATATAGATTCAATTAAGTTTGTCTTTCCCGAAGCATTTAAACCATAGAGCACATTTATATTTTCACCAGGAATAAAATCTAAACTCTTATAATTTCTGAAATTAAAAAGTCTTAGATATTTGAGTTTCATTTCTCACCAATTATATATTCATTTCCATCAAAGGAAATTTTGTCTCCCTTGTATAATTTTTTTCCTCTTCTAGTTTCAACTTCTCCATTAACTTTTACATTTCCATCTAAGATCATAGCCTTGGCAAAACCACCTGATTCACAAAGTCCTGTAAGTTTTAAAAAAGAATCTAGTTTTATAAATTCAGTATCTATATTTATAGTTTCCATAATTACCCCGCAAGTCTAACTGGAAGTACAAGATATATATAGGAGTCATCTTCTTTTTCTGTTATTATTAATGGATTTACGGAATCTGTAAAGTTAAGTACAATTTCCTCAGATTCTAAAATTTTAACTCCATCTAAAATATATCTTGAATTAAAAGCAATATCTAAAACTTCTTCATGTTCTGATGTCTTGACCTTTTCAAAAACATCTCCTATTTCTGAATTACTCTTAATATTGATGTAATTTTCTAATACATTTAATTTAATAAGATTTGCTCTATCTTCTCTTGCAAGAAGAGATGCTCTTTCAACTGCAAGTTGAAATTCCCTTTTCGATACAATAGTAGAAATTTTGTGTTCATCTCTTAGAAGTGCACCGTAACTAAAAAATTCGCCACTTAATAATGTACTATAAAATACAGTGTTATCAAATTTAAAAACTATATTATTTTTTGAAATATTAAGAGTTACATCTATATCATTATCTATTATTTTTACAAGTTCATTAAGTGATCTTGATGGTATAATAATTGAATTTTCAATTCCCGTTTCCTTTTCAAGTTTTTGAATTGCCATTCTAAATCCATCTAGTGCAACGAAGTTTATAAAACTCTTCCTTATATCCATAAGTACACCAGTGAAAACAATTCTAGATTCGTCATTGGAAACTGCAAAAGTAGTTTTCTTTACAATGTTTTTTAAATCATTTGATGAAATATTTATCTTAATATCATCTTCAACCTTTGGAAGATCTGGATATTCATCTGCCTTTTGAGTAGAAATATTAAAAATAGAATCACCACACTTTAGATTCATCACATAATTTTCTACATTTATATTTATAATGTCATTTTCAAGTTTTCTAACAATATCTCCAAATAGTCTGGAATTTATTACGATTTCTCCTTCTCTTTCAACTATTGCATTTAATTTAGTCTTAATGCTTATTTCTGTATCAGTAGCAGCTAATATTAAAGTGTTATCTTTAGCTGTTATTTTTATGCCTTCAAGTATTTGCATAGTTGTTCTCTGAGAAATTGCTTTTTGAACTATTGAAATGTGTTTTGTCAGTTCTTTTCTGTTAACCTTTATTAGCATTTTTTCCTCCTAGAAAATAGTATATAAAATAGTAATAGTAGTAGGGCTTGTTAATTTGTGAATAAGTCCTTAAAATCTTGAGATTTAATAAAAATTAATATTGATAACATGTTGATAAGTTTTTTACTTTTGAAAAGTTATCAACAATTAAGATTTTATTTCTTTTATTAAATTTGTTATCTCAATTTTAAATATAGGATCATTATCTAAATCCTGAGTTATTTTATCGTATGCGTGAATTACAGTTGAGTGATCACGACCACCAAATACATCGCCTATTTTTGGAAGGCTTAAATCAGTAAGTTCTCTAGTAATATACATAGCTATTTGCCTTGGATAAGCAATAGCATTGGTCCTTTTTCGTGAATTCAAATCATCTATCGTTAAGCCATATTTTTTGGCAACTTCTGCTTTTATAAATTCCGCTGTAATTTGTTTTTTTTCTTTAGTTTCGTAAATATCTCGAAGGACTATAGCTGCAGAATCAACAGAAATATCAGAATCTGTTAGCTTTGAATATGCCATAACGCGAGAGAGTGCTCCCTCAAGTTCTCTAATATTACTTCTTACATTTTCAGCTATAAAATTCATAACTTCTTGGCTAACTTCAAAACCTTCAGAGTCAGCTTTTTTTCTAAGAATTGCAATTCTAGTTTCTAAATCAGGAGGTCCAATGTCTACTACAAGTCCCCAAGCAAATCTTGAAATTAACCTTTCCTCAAGACTTTTAATATCCTTAGGCGGTTTATCAGAAGTTAATACAATTTGTTTATTTTGTTCGTGAAGTTCATTAAAGGTATGAAAAAATTCTTCCTGAGTTCTGTCTTTATCAGCTATAAATTGAATATCGTCGATTAAGAGAAGATCTACCTTTCTGTACTTATTTCTAAATTCTTCGTTTTTATTAGTTTGAATGGAATTTATAAGTTCATTTGTAAATTGTTCACTTGTAACATATAAAATTTTTTTAGTAGGATCTTGCTCTAGTACAAAATGTCCAATTGCGTGCATTAAATGGGTCTTTCCAAGTCCAACACCTCCATATATGAAGAGTGGATTTGAAAAGGCATTTTGCGGATTTTCATAATTCTCAGAAACTGCAAGTGCTGCTGCATGGGCAAATTCGTTGCTCTTTCCAACTACAAATGTTTCGAAAGTGTATTTTGGATTGAGCCTTGATACATTTAAAAATGGCTTATTTATAAGTCCAGCAGGATTTGAATCGGCAGATTCGTCATCTGAAATAATGCTAATGTCAAAATCAATTCCAGTAATTTCCTTTAAAGCATCGCCAACTAAATCAAAGTGTCTTTTGTTATTTACGAGATAATCTCTTATAAAAGGTGACGGAACTTTAATTACAATTTTTTTGCTATCGTAGTCTATTGATTTTGGAAGCATTCTTGAAAACCAAGTGGAATATGTAACTTGAGACATAGATCTTTTTTCAAGTTCTTTTAAGAAAGATTCCCACATTGTGGAAAGTTCTTTGTCCATATTTCCTCCTCATTAACAATTTTTATATTGTTGATAAAATGTAGTTAATAATTAAATCTACAATTGTGAATAAATCTGTGGATAAAAAAATATAAACAATATATTTTAACTAGAATTGTTGATAACTTTTAATAAAAACAAGATTATTTCTAATTTTTACAAAATAAAAATAAAATTATCAACATATTATCAACATAATGTTAATAACTTTATTTATAAACAGTTTTGTTTTTATCTACAAACAATTTATATTTATCCACATATATTTTAACAAATAATGCTAGACTTATCAACAACAAGGGATTTTACAAGATTTTAAAATTTTTAATTTTTGAAATAATTAAAATAAAAATTTTAGCCTATTTACTATTAAATCATCTATATTACTTGACAATTTAACCGTTTGTAAATAAAATGATAAAGATAGAAAGAGGTGAGAATTTTGAAGAGAACTTTTCAACCAAAAAATAAACAAAGAAAAAGAGAACATGGTTTTCGTTCAAGAATGAGAACTAGAGCAGGTAGAGCCGTTATTAAGGCAAGAAGAAGAAAGGGCAGAAAGAGACTTTCAGCTTAGGTTTATAATGAAGGATTGTTATTTAAAAAAGAATAGTGAATTTCAGAGGGTTTATTCTAACAAAAAAATTTCTGGATCTAAGTATATTACTCTTTTTACTGTTGAGAATAAAAGAGATTATCCAAGATTTGGAATTACTGCTACTAAAAAGATTGGAAATGCCGTAAATAGAAATTTTGTTAGAAGAAGATTAAAACACCTTTTAAGAGAGAATTCTCATAAAATAAAACCAGGTTACGATTATGTATTCGTTGCTAAAAAGGATGCATGTGATTCTGATTTTAAAGACTTTAGGAGTTCTTTTTTTTCTGTTTTAAAAAGACAAAAGAAGATGATTAAATGAGTAAAATTTGTATGTTATTAATAAGATTTTATCAAAAATTTATTTCTACATATCTTTTACCAGGAAGACATTGTAGATTTACACCCACTTGTTCACAATATAGTTATGAAGCCTACGAGAAGTATGGTTTTTTTAAAGGTACTTATCTTACTATTAGAAGAATTTTAAAATGCCATCCCTTTCACAAAGGCGGTTACGATCCTCTCATTTAATATTGGAGGAAATTATTAATGCATTTAATTAGTTCTATACTTGGAATTTTTGTAAAGTTCATCTATGATGGACTCGCTACAATTATGCAAAATGAACCAGCTCAAGTTTCATACTTTGCACTTTCGATTATTATTGCTACTATTATTATTAAGCTTTTAATTTTGCCACTAAATATTTCTCAGATGAAAAGTCAAAAGAAAATGGCAAAACTTCAACCAGAGCTTAAAAAAATACAACAAAAGTACAAGAATGATCCACAAACTTTAGCTGCTAAACAACAAAAACTTTATAAAGATGCTAATTATAACGTCGCTAGTGGATGTCTGCCAATGATTATAACAATGGTTGTGTTAATTGCTTTTTATAGAGTGTTTTTAAACCCACAAACCTTCGCTTTTACGGATCCAGGTTTTTATGAAACAATGAACAAGAACTTCTTTTATATAGAGAATATTGATCATGTAGATCCAACTTTTATTATGCCTGTTATAGCTGCTGTTTCAACTTTTTTAGTAAGTTTTATTACTACTAAAAACCCTGCCTCTCAAGGTGCAGGTGCTGATCAGGCTAAGTCAATGATGACTACTATGATGGTTGTAATGCCTATTTTAATTTTTTCAATGGCGAGAAGATATGCAGCTGGTCTTGTTATTTATTGGACTGTTTCTAATATATTTTCAATAGTCCAACAGCTTATTACTAATAAGATTGTAGAAGAAGAGATTGAAGAAGTTGAGGTTAAGGATAAGTAATGAATTATGTAATTAAAACGGGAAAATCCGTTGATGAAGCAGTAAGAGAGGCTCTAAGTGAGTTAAATATTTCAAGAGAAAATGCTGAAATCGAAGTGCTAGATGAAGGTCAAAAGGGATTTCTGGGACTTATTGGTTCTAAGGATGCAACTGTAAAAGTTTGGCCAAAGAAAGATGAAACTAAAAGTATTTTAGATGAAATATTTAACGAAAAAATTGAACCAGAGAAGAGCCAAGACGCAGTTCAAGATAATGTTGAACTTGAAATAGAAAATAATGAAATCTCCACAGAAACAACAGAAGATAGTCTTGAAATTAGTGAAGATGTATATGTTGAAGAAAGTTCAAATAGCATCGAAGAAGAAAATGAAAATATCTTAGATGCTGCTAGAGAATTTACTTCAAAAATTCTTGATACTTTGGAACTTGACAATACTGTGGAAATGGAATTGGAAGATAATACTCTAAACATTAATATCAATGGAGATGAAAATAGACTTGGAATTTTAATTGGAAAAAGAGGCATAACTCTCGATTCAATTCAATATATTTTAAATTTGATAGTTAATAAAAAATCTTCAAGATATATTAGAGTAAACTTAGATTCTAGTGGTTATAGAGAAAAGAGAAAACAAACTCTTATAAACCTTGCAAATAAAATGGCTAATAAGGTTACAAAGACTGGCAGATCAGTTAAGCTTGAACCTATGAATTCTTATGAAAGAAAAATTATTCACACAACTTTGCAAGATTTTGAAGGAGTTTTAACACATTCTGAAGGGAAAGATCCTTTTAGAAAAGTTGTAATTCAAAAAGAAAGAAAATATTAAAAATTTTATAAGAGGGCTTTATTTTAAAAGCCTTCTTTTTTATTTGATTTAATTGTAGTAATATAGTTTAAAAGGACTGATATAATGGGAAATTTAAATGATACTATTGCTGCAATTTCTACTGCAATTGGCGAAGCTGGTATTGCAATTGTAAGAATGAGCGGCGAAGATTCAATAAATATAATAGATAAAATTTTTGTATCTGCCAGTGGAAAAAAGATAGCAGATGCTGAAAATAGAAAGTTTTTGTATGGTCACATATGTGATGGAAACAAAAAAATAGATGAAGTTTTAGTTGTAAAGATGAAGGGACCTCACTCCTATACTGCTGAAGATATTGTTGAAATTCACTGTCACGGAGGAATTGTTTCTGTCAAAAGAATTTTAAATTTAATTCTATCTAAGGGCGCAAGGCTGGCAGAAAAAGGGGAGTTTACTAAGAGAGGTTTTCTTAATGGAAGAATCGATCTAACTCAAGCTGAGGCAGTAATAGATATGATTAAGGCAAAAACAGATATTTCTTTTGATCTTGGCTTAAATCAACTTAGTGGTGCTCTCAGCGAGGTACTAAATAAATTAAAAGATGAACTTATCTCTATGCAGGCTCTTATTGTCGCAAACATAGATTTTCCTGACGAAGATATTGAAGATGCTGCCTACAATGACCTTATTGATAGGAGTGAAAAAATTTTAAACAAAATGGATAATCTTCTGGAAAATTCCAAAAACTCAAGACTCCTTAGAGATGGAATAAATACTGTAATTCTCGGAAAACCAAATGTTGGCAAATCTTCGCTTTTAAATGGACTTTTAAAGTACGAAAGAGCCATAGTAACTGACATTGCAGGCACAACTAGAGATGTGATTGAAGATTATATAAATTTAGATGGTGTTTTATTAAAAATTTCTGATACTGCAGGAATTAGAGAAACTGATGATGAAGTTGAAAAAATTGGCGTAAATATTGCAAGAGAAAAACTGAAAGATGCCGATCTAGTGATTGCGATTTTTGATATTTCAAGAGAGTTTGATCAGAACGATAAAGAAATTTTAAAATTAATCGAAAATAAAAAACATATTACTATATTAAACAAAGATGATTTAGAACAAAAGATTTCTAACGAAGAAATTGTAAAGTATTTTAAAGATGATTATTTGAGACTTTCAGTTATGAAAAATGAATCTGTTAAAAAAGTTGAAAAACTAATTTTAGATTTGTTCTTCGACGGAGAACTTCAAATTTCATCTGACACAGTGCTTTCTAATATTAGACATATAAATGCATTAAAGGAAGCAAGAAAAGAGCTTTTAGAGGTAAAAGAAAGCTTAAATAAAAAGGTGTTTTTAGATTTAATTGAAGTTGACCTCGAAAATGTAATTGCACATATTTCTGAAATAACAGGAACAATTACAACGGAAGATATTTTGGACAGAGTATTTTCTGATTTTTGTATAGGAAAGTAGGTAAAGATGTCAGATATTAAATATTTTGAAGCTGGAGATTTTGATACAGTTGTAATTGGAGCAGGTCATGCAGGAAGTGAAGCTGCTCTTGCATCTGCAAGACTTGGAGCAAAAACTCTTTTATTATGTATAAATTTAGATTCAATAGCACAACTTAGCTGCAACCCTAACATTGGCGGAACAGGCAAGGGCCATTTAGTTCGTGAAATTGACGCTCTAGGCGGCGAAATGGCAAAAAATATAGACAAGACTTTTATCCAATCTAGGATGCTCAATACTTCAAAAGGTCCAGCTGTTCATTCACTTAGAGTGCAAGCTGACAAGAGAAAGTATCACGACGAGATGAAAAGAGTATTGGAAAATGAAGATAATTTATATCTTGTTCAAGATGAAGCTATTAGAATTTTAAAAGATGGGAAGAAAGTAACAGGAGTTTTAACGAGAAATGGTGCTAAATACAACACTAAATGCGTTGTAATATGTAGCGGAACTTACCTAAGATCAAAGGTATTTATGGGAGAAGTAAATTATTCTTCTGGTCCAAGTGGATTTGGTCCAGCAAATTATCTTTCAGAAAGTCTTGAAAAAGATTTTGGAATGGAACTCAGGAGATTGAAAACAGGTACTCCTGCAAGAGTTTTGCGCAAATCAATGGATTATTCTGTTATGACAGAACAAAAAGGAGATGAGGAAATAATCCCATTTTCTTTCTTAAATATTGATAAAAAATATGATATTCAACAAGAACTTTGTTATTTGACTTATACAACTAAAAAGTGTCATGAGATTATTAGAAATAATATCGAAAGATCTGCACTTGCTCTTGGTGATATTGAGGGAAAAGGTCCAAGATACTGTCCATCTATTGAAGATAAAGTAACTAGATTTGCCGACAGAGATTCACATCAAGTTTTTATTGAGCCAGAAGGTCTTACTACTGATGAAATGTACATCCAAGGTGTGTCATCTTCCCTACCAGTTGAAATACAAAATCAGTTTTACAGAGAAATAATAGGAATGGAACACTGTAAAATTTTAAGACCAGCCTATGCTATTGAATACGATGCAATTGACGCAACTCTCTTAAAGAGGACTCTTGAGCATATGGACTATGAGGGATTATTTTTTGCTGGACAAATTAACGGGTCTAGTGGATATGAAGAAGCAGGAGCACAGGGAATTGTTGCAGGAATAAACGCAGCTCTTAAAGTCAAGGGAAAAGAACCCTTCGTGCTAGATAGATCTGAAGCATATATTGGAGTTTTAATTGACGATTTAGTAACTAAGGGAACTAGAGAACCTTATAGAATGATGACTTCAAGAGCTGAATATAGACTCACTCTAAGACAAGACAATGCAGATTTAAGACTTACAGAAAGAGGAAGAGAAATTGGACTTGTAGATGACGAGAGATATAAGGGATATTTATACAGAAAAAATGCCATCGAAGAAGAAATTAATAGAATTAAAAAAATTCAAATTAACCCAACTGTTGAAAACAATAAAATCCTAAAATGCTTAGGATCAACAGAAACTCAAAATTCTTTTTCACTTTATGAACTTATAAAAAGGCCAGAACTTGACTATAAAAAACTTGCAGTGTTTGACAAAGATAGACCTTTTGTTAGAAGTGATGTAATAAGAAATATTGAAATTGAAATAAAGTACGAAGGATATATTAAAAAACAAGAAATACAAATAAAACAATTTAAAAAGCTTGAAAACAAAAAACTTTCCAAGGATATTGATTATAAAAACATAGAAGGACTTAGGTTAGAAGCAAAGGAAAAATTATCTGATATTAGACCAGAATCTATTGGTCAAGCATCTAGAATAACGGGAGTTTCCCCAGCAGATATAAATGTACTATTAATACATCTTGAACAATTAAGGAGAAAAAATGCTAATTGATTATATGACAGATTATGATTTGGATACAGATAATATTGATAAATTTGAAAAATATAAAGAACTAATATTAAAATACAACGAACACATAAATCTCACTCGAATTACTGAAGATGATGAATTTAATGTAAAACATTTTTTGGACTCATTAAGTCTCTTTAAGACAAAAAAATTTGATGGAGAGAAAAAAATCATTGATATTGGAACTGGAGCAGGGTTCCCAGGGATTCCGTTAAAGCTTTATAACGAACAATTAGATATAACTCTTCTTGATTCACTAAGAAAAAGAATTGATTTTTTAAATGGCGTAATCAAAGAGCTTAATCTAAAAAAAATAAAGGCAATTCACGCTAGAGCCGAAGAAATTGCAAGGACAGAGGAATATAGAGAACAATTTGACATAGCAGTATCAAGAGCAGTTGCAAATCTAGCTACTTTAACAGAATATGCAATGGGATTTGTAAAAGTTGGTGGGTATTTTATTTCTCAAAAAGGTCCGGAATATAAAGAAGAACTTGAAAAAGCAAAAAGAGCAATTGAATTAATGGGTGGAATTGTAGAAGATGTAATCCATACTCCACTACCAAAGGACATAGACCACTATATTATAGTTATCAAGAAATTAAAAAAAACCAACAAAAAATATCCAAGAGGCGGAGGAAAGCCAAGAAAAGCACCTTTATAAATTTCAAAAATCAAATTAATCAATAAAATAAAGATGCTCTACGTAGAGCAACAAAGATAAAAATTATATAAATATAAAAATGCTCTACGTGGAGCAAAGCTTCAAAAAATTTTTGGAGCTTATTTTTTTGCTTTACCTTTTAAAAAAAATTCAAACATGTTATCATTAATTATATAGAAATGAGGTAAAAAATGTCTGTTGTAATTACAGTTTTTAATCAAAAAGGTGGAGTTGGGAAAAGTACCACTGTTATAAATTTAAGTTCAGCACTTGCCTTGAGAGGTAAAGAAACACTTATTGTCGACATGGATCCACAAGGAAATTCTACATCGGGGCTTGGAGTTTACGAGTTTGAAAATATGATATACGACTTTGTTATAGATGAAAAAGTAGATTCTATTTATAAAACTTCTTTTAATAAGCTTGACATAATTCCTTCAAATGGGGAATTTGCAGGAGTGGAAATTGAACTTGCAAGATACGATGACTGGCAGTTTAAGTTAAAAAAGATGATAGATAAGGTAAAGGACAATTATGATTTTGTAATTCTTGACTCTCCTCCATCTCTAGGAGTATTGTCTATGATGTCTTTAGTTGCAAGCGATAAAATTCTTATTCCTGTACAATGCGAATACTATGCTCTTGAAGGTGTTTCACAATTAATGGACACAATTACTCTTGTAAGAGATAATTTTAATCCAAATTTGAGTATTTTAGGCGTTGTGATGTGTATGTACGACGGAAGGAATAATCTTTCTAATCAAGTGGCAGAAGAAGTTAAAAAATTCTTTAAGGACAAAGTTTTTAAAACTTTCATACCAAGAAATGTTAGACTTGCAGAAGCTCCGAGCTTTGGCATGAATATATATGATTATGACAGCAAATCTAAGGGTGCAAGAGCGTACACAGACCTTGCTAAGGAAGTAATAGGTGAAATAAATGACTAAAAAAAATGGACTTGGCAGAGGAATAGGAAACTTTTTAACATCTAGTGAAAAAATAAGAGAAGTTATTGAAGAAGATAGTTCAAAACTTATGGGAATCAATGTATTTGACATTATTCCAAATGAGGATCAGCCTAGAAAAAATTTTGACAAAGATGAGTTATATGAACTTTCTCAATCAATAAAAAAATATGGAATTATTCAGCCACTTTTACTAAAGAAAAAAAATGATAAATATGAAATCATTGCTGGAGAAAGAAGATATAGAGCTGCAGTAGATGCTGGAGTAACAAAGGTCCCTGCGATTGTAAAAGATGTATCTGATGAAATTTCTAGTAGAATTGCAATCATTGAAAACATTCAGAGAAAAGACCTAAATCCCGTGGAAGAGGCTATGAGCTACAAACATCTATTAGATTCACAAGGACTAACACAAAAAGAACTTGCTGATGAAATTGGCAAAAGTAGACAATACGTTGGAAATACTATTAGGCTTTTAAAGCTAGACCCTAGAGTTCTAAAACTTTTGGAAGAGGGAAAGATTAGCACATCTCATGGTAAAAACTTGCTTTCCATAAAAGATGGGGACAAACAATATAAAGAGGCCATGAAGATTATAAAAAATTCAATTCCAGTAAATGATAACAAAAAAGTTGCTGAGACTGGAAAAAAAGAAAAAGTAAAAGATGTTTTTTTAGAAGACATAAGAAGTGAAGTTGAAAGATCACTTGGAACAAAGGTAAGTTTCAAAAAAAGAGGAAAAGTCGGTAAAATTGAAATCGAATATTATGGCGAAGAGGACTTATCTAGAATTGTTGATCTTATTTTGAAAAAGGATTTAATGTAATGAAAAGATTTTATACGACATATTTAGTATCGGCCTTTTCGGATAGGGCTTTTATGGGTAATTCGACTGGTGTAGTAATTGACGATGATGGAAAACTTTCAGATGAAGAAATGGAAAATATTGCAAAGGATATTAATCAATCTGTAATTGTCTTTGTAAGAGAATTAGATAGGGATCGATATTTAACGAGATTCTTTACTCCTGAAGGTGAGATAAACCTTTGTGGACATGCTACTGTTGCAACTTTTTATGCACTAGCAGAAAATGAATATATTAAAAGTGAAGAAGAAGGTATAAAGAAGATTATTCAACATACAAAAATTGGGAAAATACCTGTTGAACTTGAATATAGGAATGGAAAAATTCAAAATATTTATATGAATTTAGATATTAAACTAGATGAAAATTTTGAAGACGAAGATAGAATTTTAAAAATTCTTAACTTAAAAAAAGAAGATATAGGACTTGAAATAGCTGAAAATTTGAGCATGAAAAAAATATCAACGGGAACTTGTGACATAATTGTACCTGTAAAAAATGAGGAATCACTTTCTTCTATATTATTAGATAAAAAAGAAGCACTTAAAATTTCGAGAGATGAAAATTTAATATCAATTCATGCTTTCACAACTAATGATGGGAAAACAATTAAACAAAGAACTTTTTCTCCAATAATCGGCGAGGATGAAGAATTTGGAAGCGGAACATCAACAGCAGCAACTATGTATTATCTAAGTTCAAACAGAATAACAGAAAGTAAGAGTATTACAGCAATACAAGGCGATTACATCGGGAGAATTTCAAAAGTTTTTACTAGCATAACAGATAGAGAAAAGAGAATTCGCGTTGGGGGAAGAGCTTACGTATTTATGAATGGAGTTTTATATTTATAATGGCGAGAAAAGAGAAAAAATCAAAGAAATCAAAAATTGTTCTCTTCGTATTTTTTGTAGTAATTATGTTTTTTGGAGTTAGTTTAGTTTCTTCACGGAATAAAATAGTAGATATTAATCCAAAAGATGTTGATTACATTGAAATAATTGGTTTTAAAACCGACAATATGAAGACAATAAAGGAAGAAAAAATTGTAAATAAAATAGTAAAAGATTTAAATCGATTGAGAGGAAAACAGGCAAATAAAGATACTAATGCAGAAATTGCAAATTATATAAACGTCTATTTTACAAGTGGAAATAAAATTTCTTTTGTAAAAACAGGTCTTACTATTAGAGTAAATAATATTTATTACAATATTAGTTCAAACAACTCAAAAATGATTGATAATATAATAGAAAAGTATGGAAGATAAAATAAAGCTGGCTTAGTTAAAAAGTCAGCTTTTTAAAGATATAAATGGAGCTGATAGGCGGATTTGAACCGCCGACCTATTGATTACGAATCAATTGCTCTACCAACTGAGCCATATCAGCAAATAATAAAATAATTATAGCACTAATTAAAAAAAAGTAAAATCGAAAAATAATGTATTAATGATATAATGAAGATGGTGATTAAATGAAATACATAATGGCATTTGATGCAGGTACTACATCTGCAAGGACAATAATTTTTGATAAAAAGGGAAATCCAGTATCTGTTGCGCAAAAGGAACTTATTAAACATTTTCCAAAACCTGGATATGTTGAAGAAGAGCCAGAAGATCTTTGGTCAAAGCAAATAGGTACGGCAGTGGAAGCAATGTCTAAAAAAGGTATCGACCCAAAAGATATTGCGGCGATTGGAATTACAAATCAAAGAGAAACTACAATTGTTTGGAACAAAAAGACAATGGAGCCAGTTTATAACGCTATTGTATGGCAGTGCAAAAGAACTTCAAAATACTGTGAAGAACTAAAAGAAAGAGGACTTGAAGAAAAAATAAAAGAAAAGACGGGACTTGTGATAGACCCTTATTTTTCCGCCACAAAAATAAGGTGGATTCTTGAAAATGTGGACGGTGCAAGAGAAATGGCTAATCGCGGAGAACTTTTGTTTGGGACAGTAGATACATATCTAATCTATAAATTAACAGATGGTGAAGTTCACATAACAGACTACACAAATGCGTCAAGGACAATGTTATTTAACATAAAAGAAAAGAAATGGGACGATGAGCTTTTAGAAATTTTTGACATACCGAGATCCATGCTTCCCGAAATAAAAAATTCTAGCGAAGTATATGGCAATTCAAAATCAAAATACTTAGGTTGTGAAATACCAATTGCCTCTGCAATAGGTGATCAACAGTCTTCACTTTTTGGCACAGCATCCTTTGAAAAAGGCATGGCAAAATCAACTTATGGCACAGGAGCTTTTATCCTAATGAATACTGGCGACGAGCTAATAAGATCACAAAATGGTCTTGTTTCAACAATTGCATGGTCAATAAATGGGAAGATTAAATATGCACTTGAAGGATCAATTTTCGAAGCAGGTTCATGCATTAATTTTTTGCGTGACAATCTAAGGATTATAGACCAAGCAGACGATTCCGAATACATGGCAAGCAAGGTAAAGGACACCAATGACTGTTATTTTATACCAGCCTTCACAGGTCTTGGAGCGCCTTATTGGGATCAATACGCAAGAGGCAGCATAATTGGACTAACAGGCTCAGTTAATAAATATCACATAATAAGAGCAGTATTGGAATCAATAGCGTACTTGAGTTGTGATGTAGTAGAAGCAATGCAGGAAGATTCAAAGATAAAAATTAAATCACTAAAGGTTGATGGCGGAGTTAGCAAGAATAATTTTTTGATGCAATTTTTGTCAGATATTGTTGGAGTTGAAGTCACAAGGCCAAAAGTAATTGAATTGACAGCTCTTGGTGCATGTTACATGGCTGGGCTGGCAGTAGGATTTTGGAAGAATATAGATGAAATAAGAGAAAACAATGAAATAGAAAAATATTTTGAGCCAAAAATGGAAGAGGAAGAAAGAAATAAAAAGATGGATAGATGGCATGAAGCCATAAAATATTCTATGAATTGGGCGAAATAATAAAAAATAAGTTGTAAGAATGCTTGAAGATTTAATTTTTAAGAAAGAGTTTTTAATAGGATAAGGTTATCATTTTTGTTATAATATATTTAATAAAAAAATTATGAGGAGATTTTTATGGATTACAATGATTTTTTGAGAGAAAAAATGGTACCAGCTTTTGGATGTACCGAGCCCATAGCTTTGGCTTATGGCGCAAGTCGTGCAAGATCTATATTAGGAGAAGACCCTGAAAAGATTACGGCAAAGTTATCGGGCAATATGATTAAGAACGTGAATAGTGTGAAAGTGCCAGGCACTGATGGAAGAAAGGGAATTGAAATTTCTCTTACTGCGGGCGCATTTCTTGGAGATTATAATAAGAAACTTGAAGTTTTATCTAGTGTTGATAAAAGCAAGTTAAATATGTTAGATGATCTTATAAAAAAAGGTTTAGTTAAAATAGAACTTGTTCATGATATTAAGGGACTTTACATAGACATAATTATGGAGAAGAATGGCAATAAATCTCGTGTAGTAATTAAGGATTACCATACGAATATTATTTATGAGAGTATAAATGATAAAGTACTTTTCGAAAATAAAAATGAAGATGAAAAGCCAGAAGATAAAATAGATTTATCCTTTGATAAAATTTATGATTTTGCAAAAAATGGAAACTATAAAAGCATAACAGACGTCTTAGATAAAGAAATTGAGTACAATTACGCTATTGCAGTAGAAGGAATTGAAAACCCATGGGGTGCAAACATTGGAAAAATGATTTTAGAAGATGCAAAAGATAACTATAATGACAAATTAGTTGCCTACGCAGCTGCAGGTTCTGATGCTCGAATGTCTGGCTGTGAAAAACCTGTTGTTATAAATTCTGGAAGTGGAAACCAAGGAATAACAGTTTCTGTTCCTATAATTATTTATGCAAAGGACCACAATATAGAAAGGGATAAATTATATAGATCACTTATTTTTGCAAATTTAATTGGTCTTTACATAAAAGAGGGAATTGGCGAATTATCTGCTTATTGTGGAGTTGTGTCTGCCGCAGCTTCTTCTGTATGTGGAATTGCCTTTATGAAAGATGAAGACGAAGACCTTATAAAAGAAATTCTAAAAAATGCACTTGCGACAAATTCAGGAATTATTTGCGATGGAGCAAAGGAATCTTGTGCCATAAAAATTGCATCTAGCTTAAAAATGTCACTCCTTGCATATAAGCAAGCAAAGTCTGGCAACTCATTTAAATCTGGTGACGGAATAGTAAAGAGCGATGTAGACGATATGATTAAAACAGTTGGACACATTGCAAAGGATGGAATGAGAGAAACTGACGAGGTTATTTTAAAAGAAATGATTGGAAAATAAAAATTAAAAGACGAGGTACTAAATAGAAAAATGGCTTAAAGATAGTATAATATTAAGCAAAATATGCTTGCGAGAGGTGTTTTATGTCAGTAATTAAAATTGAAAACCTCACTTTCTCATATTATGGATATGTGAGACCGGTATTTGAAAATGTATCATTTTCTTTTGATACAAACTGGAAAACAGGACTAATAGGAAGAAATGGAACTGGCAAGTCTACTCTATTTAAGCTACTTCTAAATCAAGAGATTTATCAAGGCAAAATCAGCAAAAGTGTTGACTTTATTAAATTCCCACCAAATATAAACGATACTTCAAAATTAGGGATTGATTTATATAAAGAACTAATATCAGATGAGGAAGAATGGAAATTATTTAGAGAACTTAATTTGCTAAATATAGATGAAGATCTAATTTATAGAGAGTTTGAAAAGCTTTCTAAAGGAGAACAAACAAAAATTCTTTTAGCTATTTTGTTTACAAGAGAAGATGGCTTTTTACTTATTGATGAACCAACAAACCATTTAGATATGGACGGAAGAAAAATTGTAAGTGAGTATCTGAAAAGTAAAAAAGGGTTTTTGCTCATATCTCATGATAGA
>NZ_JALEOV010000107.1 GCF_022767005.1 Peptoniphilus sp.
GATAAATCATTAAAAATTGAAAAACCAAATATATAATTATTTGCCTCTTCTTTTTTTATGTTTTTCCCGTCTTTTCCAATAATTACAGCAAGTTCAATTTCATAATCTAGTTTTTCTGTTATTTCACTATTTATTGGAATAAAGTCATTATTTCCTAAAATTTTATTGGCTCTTTTTGAAAAATATATAGTATCTACATCTTTGGAAAAATCTTTTTTTGATACTTTTTCTACTTCATCTTTGTGATCTATATAATTCATTCCTATACAGATTATATCTTGTTTTGGATACTCAATTGGGCTTAAAATTTTATATTCATTTTTGATTTCCTTTTGATTATTAAAACATAAGTCTTTAAGATTTATTTCACTATCTATTAATTCATTTATGTCTTTAAAATCATATCCAAAATCTTTAAGTAGGTATAATTTATAGTCTATTTCAACAGCTATTTCTTTGCAGCCTTCTATTTCTATAAAAAATAATTTCATAATTTACCTCTATTGCTCACTGTTTGTAAAATCTAATTTCAAATTTTGAATCTTTATAATATCTTCTATAATTTCTTTTTGCTCTAATAAAACTTTAGAGATAAAATCTTCTGTATCTTCAGTTTTTCTAAAAATTGGATAAGTAGCAGACATTGCTCCCTTAATTATCCCATCTTCTCTAATAGGTACAGCTACACATGAAGTATTAAGGGTAAATTCTTGTTTTTCTACCGCATATCCCTTTTCCCTTACCATATGTATTTCATCAAGTAGTCTGTCAATGTTTGTTATTGAGTTTTCTGTATATTTTACAAATTCATAGTCTTTAAATTTTTCTATTATTTCTTCATCGCTAAAACCAGATAAAAGTGCCTTTCCAAGTGCCGTGTATATAGCTGGAATTTTCTTTCCCACAGAACTTACTATTTCAATATTATCTGGTGCGCTTACCTTTTCTAGATATAAAACCATATCATCTATAAGAACTCCAAATTGAACTATTTCTCCAATTTTATCAACAACTATCTCCATCTGCTTTTTAATCATTGAAAGACTATCTAATCTTCCTGAATAGGATAGTCCTAATTGAAAAAGTTTAAAGGATGCTATATAGCATCCCTTATCATTTTTTTCAATAAAATTAGTAATTTCTAGTGTTTTTAATATTGGACTCAATGTGCTTTTTGGAATTTCTAATTTTGTCGATATCTCTAAAAATGAAAGACCATTTTCATAATTATTTATTAAATCAAGAATTTTTACTACTCTAAGAGTAGGTTTGTGCAATTTATATTCCATTATTCCTCCAATCACGGAATATTATATCACAATTACTTGATTTCTTCGTACTCTTTAACTATTTTTTCTAAGATACACTTGCCCTTTTCAAATACTTCATCTGAAAGTTGATTGTATGGAAATATTGACCTAGAAGAGATATCTACCCCTCTTACTGCCATCAATCTTTTGAACAAGTTCGAAAAATTACTATCTAAATCATATAGAGGCATTAATTTATGGATTAAATTAGATAGTTTATATACTCTATCAAAGTTCTTTTCCTTTGTTGATTTAACAAGATCTGACCATATTTCTGGTACTAAATTTGAAAGAGCACCTATACATCCTGAACCACCCGTTGAAAGGTTATATAAGAATTGGTCATCAAATCCTGAGTAAATTTTTGTCTTATGACCTTCCGTAGCCCTTAGTAGCTTATTAGTATGAATTGGGTCTGCAACTGAATCTTTAAGACCTACTATGTTTGAATTTTCTTCTACAAGTTTTGCATACACCTCTCCGCTTACAGAGTAGCCACTTCTAGCTGGGAAATTATAAATATATACATTTCCCTTAACTTTTTTTGCTAATTCATTATAATATATAAAGATTTTTTCATCATCCATAGCAAAATAATATGGTCCCATAACCATAACACCTTTATAGCCTATTTTTATAGCTTCATTGCTAAGCTTTACTGTATCTTCAAATGAAGCACAATTGCTTCCAAAATATAAATCAACCCTGCCATTTGTATACTCATAGTAGTCTTTAGCAAATTGTAATTTATCTTCATAGTCTAAAACTGTAAATTCTCCAGTACTTCCAAGTACTAGAATTCCATCAACACCACCTTCAATAAGAAAATCTATGACTTTCTTATTTTCTTCGAAATCCGGCTTTTCATTTTCATCAAATATTGTAACAACTGGTACTATTATTTCACACATAAAGTCCTCCTAAAATCTTTCTTAAACAAAATTTGCCCCTCTTTGAATAGCTATCTCTGTATAGCCCAAAGCTTCAGCCTTTGTCAGTTTTCCGTTGCAAAAATCGATTAACTCGTCAAAATATTCATCTGCAAGCTCATCCATAGTCTTTTCTCCATAAATCGTCGGGCTAGCATCCCAATCCAAGTTATCTGCCATAGTTTTTGCAGTTTCTCTATTTCCTGTGATTTTAACAACTGGTGCTATCGGATTTCCTGTTGGGGTTCCTCTTCCTGTAGAAAATACTATTATTTGACAACCGCCAGCAATCATTCCTGCTACTGATGATGGATCATTCCCAGGAGTATCCATAATAACTAAGCCTTCTTTAGTTTTAAGTTGTTTTGAATAATCATATACTGCATTTACAGTAGTTGTACCACCCTTATGAATACAACCTAATGATTTTTCTTCAAGTGTTGTAAGTCCACCCTCTTTGTTTCCTGGTGATGGATTACCTTCTCTAACTTCTTCCCCTGTATTCATTTGGATATGGTCTTCATATCTATGAACTATATCATAAATTCTTTTCTTTACTTCTTCATTTTTAGCTCTTCTTGCTAAAATATGTTCAGCTCCAATAAATTCAGTTGTTTCACTAAGTACTGTTGTACCCCCATTTTCAACCATTTTATCTGAAAGATTTCCTATTAATACGTTTGAAGCTAATCCACTTGTTGGATCTGAACCGCCACATTCTGTCCCCATGATCAATTCAGAAACTGGGAATTCCTCTCTTCTTTCCATACTAGCTTCCGCTACAAATTCTTTAGCATATCTTGTAGCTTTTTCAATCGCTTTTAAAGTTCCACCTTCTTCTTGAATTATAACAGATCTAAGTGGTTTGTTTGTTCTTTTTTCAATTTCTCCCTTAACTAAATTAAGCTGAGCATTCTCACAACCTAAAGAAACTAAAACTGTTGCATATATATTAGGATTAGCCGCAAATCCAGAAATTGTATCCAATGTATATTCAAAGTCTTTTCCTAGTTGTGAACAACCTAATTGCATATTAAATGTAACTGCTTCTTTAACTTGTCCTGCAATAATTCTAGTTGTATCTGATGCACATACTGAGCAGGGTAAAATCAATATATGATTTCTTATTCCTACTCTGCCGTCACTTCTTTTATATCCCCAAAACGTCCTAGTCATGTGATTAATCCTCCTATTATTCTATAGCTTCTAAATCTTCACGTCTGCCTTCAATATTATGGTCATGAACATGTTCTCCTGTTTTTATATCATTTAATGCAAATCCAATATGCTCTCCATATTTAATAACAGGTTCTCCTTTTTTAATGTCAGTTAAAGCTAATTTATGATAAATTTTTATATCATCAATAGCTTTTATGCTTTTAATATTTCCATTTAAATCTTTAAATTCTACTATGTCACCCTTTTTTATTGGTTCTATAGCTACTATCACATTATCTTTTTCACTTATAATTACTGCATTTATCATATTGTTCTCCTATTATTTTACTTTCCAATCTTTCTTACTAAAATCTTGTCCTGGCAACGGATATTTTGGGCAGCCATATTTTTTAGCCCACCAAGCTGTTATGATCGGGATTAATATTGCTGTCATAACTGTTGAAGCAGCTACTTGAGTTGTTGCAGATGTTACATATGGAGCCCATGAAGGATCTATAGATGCTACTACTGCTGGTACTGCTATGGCATTACCTGCTGTAGATGAAACTGCCCAACCAGCATATCCTGGTCTCTTATTAAATATTCTGTCACAAAGTACCACAAAAGGTCCACTTATGCATACTGTGATTAATCCTAGTAATATTCCAGGTGCTCCACCTGCAACTATTCCTTTTACATCTATTCCTGCACCTAGCGTTATACCTACAAAGGGAAGTAGCAAACCTATCCCTGGTTCTAAAAACTCACTCATTTTCTTGTCAATATTTCCTATAAACATACCAAATAAAATAGGAACTATTACTGCGATTAAAGAAACTATTGGAATTTGAGCAAGTCCACTAGCTCCTAGTGTAATAAGCGTTAAGAAAGGACCATCGTTTATAGCTAATAAACTCATAGCTGTTTGGTCTACTTCATCTCCATATTCAACGTTTAAAGCCAAGTACATTGACCCATTTGAATTAGTTATAGCGCTTATAACTGCAAGTGTTGTTAGACCTAATATTCCTACCATTCCAAATAGTTTTCCAATTACTATGCCAAGAAAGGCTCCTATGGCATATTTTGAAATAAGTAAAACTCCACCCCTTCTAACTACTTCTGCAAGTTCTTTTACTCTTAATTGAGCTCCCATACATACAAGCTGAACTCCAAGTACTGCCGCTGTTCCCGCACTAGTAAATACTGCAGTAGTGAATGAACCTATTTGTAACATATCTGGGAAGAATGTATTTATCAGAGCTGATAAAAACATTGGCACTATCATCATACCAGCTGGAACTTTTTTCAAAAAATTCAAAATCATAATATCCTCCTGACTATTAAAAATAATTTAAATAAGTCCAAAACCCTATTTAATTGTTTTTATAACCCATAGCATTCTTTGGCATTGTTATAGAAGAAGTCTTCATCATTGCCAAATGATTCTATTAGTAAATCTATATGCTCTTTTAAATTAGAGTAAATATTAATAACTGGCCAGTTTGATGCATATATTAACCTATCTTTTGCAAATGTATCTTTTACAAAACTTAGTAAATCTCTTACAAATTCTTTATCTTCTGTTTTATATCCTGATACTTTTACATAAAGATTTGGGAATTTTGCCAAAGCTTTCATATTATTTTTGTACTCATCCGTCAATCCTTCAACGTTTCCTAAATGGTTTAAAACAACTTTGGCATTTGGAGTTTTTTCCATCATTTTTACCAAATCTGAAAGCTCATCTACTCTATTACAAGAGTCAAATGTCATATTGTTTTTAGTAAGTTCTTTTATACCTTCTATAAAAGAATCTTCAAGACACATTCCTTTTGGAGCATCTCCTGTATGAAGTGGTTGTCTTATTCCTGTTGCAAAAAGAGGGACTCTCATAGTTGGTGATACTTTTGATCTTGCTACTATTGCAAGTATTTTGTCATTATTTGCTTTTTCTTCATAAAGAATCTCATCTTCAAGTATTGGATTGTCTGAATCTACTTCGACATATATTCCGCCTTCTAATATAACATTATCTAGTTTTTTATATTCATTGATGTAATCTTCAATTAAATAAGATTTTTTTAAAGCTGGAACATCTTCTAACCAAGGTAAGTTTTGCTTATCTAGGTTCCAAACGTGAAAGTGTGTGTCTATAAGTTTAATTTTATTATCTGTCATTATTAACTCCTTCTTGAACCAATAAATCCATACCAAGCACAATATATAAATCCTATTATTGTTGTTGCCATAGCTATTTGAAGATTAAATGTTTCTCCTATGGCAGATATAACAACTGGTATAAGAGCAGCTCCTACTATACTCATAGTTAGAATTGATGCACCTGTCTTAGCGTCATTTCCTTTTATTCCAACTAAAGCTAATGAATATATTGTTGGAAAACCAATTGATATAAATAGGTATGCTACTATGAAAGCTACTACTGAGAATTTACCTAATCCTATACTTACTATAATCATCAAAACTGCCGTTATAGTCATATATACACCTAAGATTTTATTAGGTTCTATTTTATTCATTAATGGTGTAGTTATAAATCTTCCTAAAGTGAATAATAGTGAAACTATTGAAAGATATTTGGTAGCAGTTCCTACACTCATTCCTTCCCAAAACTCCATTGCATATGCTGAAAATAAAGACATACCTACCACTTGTAATCCTATAAATACAAAGGCTGCAATTACACCTTGTTTAAAGTGTTTGATTTTAAAAAGTCTCTTTAATGCAACAAATGTCGATTCATTATTCGCCATTTCTTCGTCATTATCCGGACTTGGAAGTTTTATTAAGAAGAATAATAAGAACACTATAGCAAGCGCTATGGCAATTCCAATATATATAATTCTTGTTCCCGATAAAAATTCAACCTTTGCTTGTTCAAATCCTGCTTGGTTAGGAGCTACTGTTTCTCCTATAAGAGATCCTAGTATAAAGGGTCCAACTATATTACCTACACCATTAAATGATTGGGCAAGGTTTAACCTGAAAGATTCTTTTTCTGGATCGCCAAGTTTTGTTATATATGGGTTACAATTTGTTTCAAGTGTTGCAGCTCCTGATGCCGTTACAAACATTGCAAATAGGAATATTCCATAACTCATTTTATAGGTTGCAGGAATCGTCAAAACAGCACCTATTACAAAAAGTAATAATCCCATCATCATTCCTACTTTATAGCCATACTTTCTAGTTACTACTGATGCAGGTATAGCTAGAAAGAAATAAGCTCCATAGTAGGCCATTTGTAGTAAGCTTGCCTTTGTTGATGATATTTCCATGTAATTTGCCATTGGAGTATTTAAGGCATTAACTAGGTTCATTGTAAGTCCCCAAGCAAAGAATAGAAATGTCACCAAGTATATGGCAATTTTGGCTTTAGATTGTCTATTTTTATTTATTCTATCAGTCATTTTAAATTTCCTTTTCAGTTCGTTATTAACTTAATGCTCTGTCTAAATGTACATATCCTCCATCAACGTAAACCCATTGTCCTGTTGTATGTGAAGCTCTTTCTGATAATAAGAAGCAAGCTGTATCAGCTATTTCTTCTGGATCTGTCATTCTTTTTCCTAAAGGTATTTTATCTGTTATTAATTTTAATCTTGCTTGTTGCTCTTCTTCATCACCAAATGTTTTTATCCATTCTTTATACAATGGTGTCCATGACTCTGATACAACTATAGCATTTACTCTTACTCCATCTTCTGCTAAAGCTGCTGCCCATTCTCTTGTTAATCCTAATATAGCACCTTTTGCTGCTGCATAAGCTGAAGTTTTACCTTGCCCTGTAACAGCTGTTTTTGATGAAATATTTACTATAGATCCCTTTACATCCTTTATATAAGGGATAGCTTGATGGACTAATTCATAATAGTGAGTTAAGTTTGAATGGATTGATTTCTCAAATTCTTGCCAACTTGTTTCTTCAAGAGATAAGTTATCATTTTTACCAGCGTTGTTTACAACACCATCGATTTTTCCATATTTTTCAACTACGTCTTTAACTATTCCTTCTATTTCTTCAGTATTATTTAAGTCTATAAAGTAAAGAGAATAATTGTCAGTGATTTTTTCCATTTCAGCTTTGAAGTCTTCAACTACATTATTTTTTCTGTTTAATACAACTGGAACTGCACCTTCTCTTGCTAATTGTAAAGCTATAGCTCTACCGATTCCTTTTAAACCACCTGTTACTATATATACTTTATCCTTTAAATTTAAATCCATTTTTATCTCCTTTATTTATATTTTATTTTACTTGTTTCTATATAAGTTTCTTATAAAGTTCAATTATTTCTTCTTTTGTAGGATCTTTTGGGTTTCCTGGTCTACATGCGTCATCCATAGCTGATTGAGCTAAAAATTCTATATCTTCTTCTTTAACTATATCTTTTAAATCTTCTGGGATTTTAACACTTATAGATAAATCTTTTACAGCCTTAACTGCAGCTCTTCGATATTCTTCTTGGCTCATTTCATCCACTTTTTTAACTCCCATAGCCCTTGCTATATCTCTATATTTTTCACCAGTTGCTTCTGCATTATATTCCATAACTGTTGGAAGAAGGATTGCATTTGCAACTCCGTGTGGAGTATCATATAATGCTCCAAGTGGATGAGCCATTGAATGTACTAATCCGAGCCCTACATTTGAAAATCCCATACCTGCAACATATTGAGCTAATGCTAACTTTTCTCTAGCTTCTTTATCATTTTCGCAAGCTTTAGGTAAATATTTTGCTATCAATTCTATAGCCTTAATATGGAACATATCTGAAAGATCATTTGCGTCTTTTGTTATGTAACCTTCTATAGCGTGAGTTAAGGCATCCATTCCTGTAGATGCTGTTAAGCCATATGGCATAGATTCCATCATTTCAGGATCCACTATTGCTGCTACTGGAATTGAATGTGGATCTACACATACCATTTTCTTTTGGCTTTCTTCATCTGTTATAACATAATTTATTGTAACTTCTGCTGCTGTTCCTGCTGTAGTAGGAATTGCAATAATTGGTGTTGAAAGGTTCTTGGTATCAGCTACTCCCTCTAAACTTCTAACATCTTCAAATTCAGGATTTGTATTTATAATAGCTGCACCTGCTGCACAGTCCATTACTGAACCACCACCTATAGCAACTATTCCATCAGCATCAAAGTCTTTTAAAACTTTTAACCCGTCAAGTACATTTTTTATTGACGGATTTGGTTTAATATCTGTGAAATATGTATATTCTAAACCATCAACTTGGTCTAAATATTTTGTTACTTTGTCAGATATCTTGTTTTCTTTTAAGAATCCATCCACAAAAACAACTATTCTCTTTAATCTTTTATCCTCTACTACATCTTTTACTCCAGCTAAAGCACCATATCCATGATAACTTATTGGGTTCAATACAAATCTACTAGGCATTTTTGACCTCCTTATAATTCAGTCACTTTTTAATTTTAAAACTATCTTGCTTTTTAGTTCGTATTTACGTATTTAAAATGTATATACGAATTACTTGCTTATAATATATATTATAGAGTAAACGTTGTCAAGTAATTTTTTAATTTTCTTTATTTTTTTAATTAAAAAATAATACTTAGTGCAAACAAAAACTCCTCTATGTGATTTTTTCACATGAGGAGTTTTTGTAAATTTTTTTAATTATTTTTCTGAATATTCAGCTTTAAGTGATTTGCCTTTGACTTTTTTGCCGTCTAAATCCCTTATTGCATCTTTAATCATATTTTTTGGAATCTCTACAAAAGTAAAGTTTTGCATTATATTAATTTTTCCAATTTCACTTGGAGTTACATTTGTATGCTTGCCTAAAAGCCTAATAATTTCTCGAGAATCAATGCCATCTCTCTTGCCTTTGTTTATAAAAATTTTTGGTCCCTTTATTTTTTTAATTTTGCCATTATTTTTATCTCTGCTTTTTCTATTAGAGTTTTCTGATTTATTGGACTTATTCATTTCAAATTTTTTGCCAAAATCAACTTTATCAAGTTCAGTAATTTTTTTGCTTCTTGAGGACTCGTTCACCATTTTTAAAAGCGATGCGCTTATGTCGTAAAGACTGTAACCTTCTGATAAAAGTTTATTTAAAACTTCTGTGTAATCTACATTGTCTTTAGCTTTTAAAATATTGTTATTAACTTTGTTAAATAAGTTTTCCATATTTTCTTTTTCAACATCATACTTAGTAGGTAGTTCCATCTTTTCCATTTTGATATTTGCATACTTTTCGATTTCTCTAAACTTGGAGTAATCTTTGTTAGTGATAAAAGTAAAGGAAACGCCCTTTTTGCCGGCTCTTGCTGTACGACCAATTCTATGGACATAATACTCTGCTTGTTGTGGAAGGTCATAGTTGAAAACTATGTCAATGTCAGAAACGTCAAGACCACGTGCAGCAACATCTGTTGCGATAAGAATGTCAATTGAGTTATTTCTAAATTTTTTCATGACATTATCTCTTGAAGATTGACGCATATCGCCGTGAAGAGAATCAACTTTGTATCCCCTTTGTGCAATTTCCCCTTCAAGATTTTCAACCATTCTCTTTGTGTTACAGAAAATAATTGCTTTTTTTGGTTTGTTAATTAAAATCAACCTATTTAAAATTTCAGTTTTCATATTTCTGTTTAATTCTAAATAATATTGTTTAATTTTTTCTGCAGTCAATTCTTTCTTTTCAATGATAACTCTTTTGGGATTTTTCTGATATAGTTTAGAAAACTCCTTAATGTTATTGTCAAAAGTTGCCGAGAAAAATAAAGTTTGTCTGTTCCTATTTGTCTTTTCGATAATAGTCTTCATATCATCTCTAAAACCCATATCGAACATTTCATCTGCTTCATCAAGTGTTAAGAATTTCAAATCATCTAGTTTAATAGTTTTTCTTTTCATGTGATCCATAATTCTTCCAGGAGTACCAACGACAATACTTGCACCCCTCTTTAGCTCTTTAAGTTGTTTACCCATATCGGCACCACCATAAATAGCTACGACTTTTATAAATTTTTTGTTTTTTGAAAGTTTTTGCAATTCATTAGAAACTTGTCTAGCTAATTCCCTAGTAGGAACTAAGACAAGAGCTTGCAAACTTTCATAATTATTATCTTCGATTTTTTCAATCATTGGAATACCGAAGGAAGCTGTTTTACCTGTTCCAGTTTGTGCTTGTGCAAGAAGGTCATGACCTTCTAATATTTCTGGAATTGTATTTTCCTGTACTTCCGATGGATTTTCAAAACCCATTTCCTCAATTGACTGTAAAACTTCACTAGATAATTTTAATTCGTTAAATCTCAATATATTCTCCTAATTCTTTTTTTGAACAAAAAAAGACCGAGATTCACTCGGTCCTCAAGTTCTTTCTTTAAGTATTATAACACATAAATAATAAAAAAGCTTGAAATAATCAAATTAAATAAAATAATTTTTCTATCTTTAAATATTTATTTTATTAATTCATTTTTATATTCTAAAATTCCGCCAGCTAAATTAACAGCGTCATATCCAAGTTCACAAAGATAGCTTGCAACTTCGTAAGACCTTCTGCCGCTTCTGCATAAAATATAAATCTCTCTATCCTTTGGAATTTTATTTAAATTATTTGGTACCATCATCATTGGAATATGTATAGCACCCTTAATAGTTCCAGTTTCCTTTAATTCTACATCTTCTCTGACATCAATGATGTAAGCATCTTCGATATTATCAATGTCATTTACATTTATTTCTTTCATTTTTATTATAAAACCCACCTATAATTATTCTAGTTTATGCAGTTTTAGTATATTATTTATAAATTGTTTTTTCAAGAATATTATAGAATTGATAATATTAATTTTTTAAATTTCTGTTAAAACTAGAAAATTTACAAGTGAATATTAACAAAACTGATAACTTCAATATTTATTTCCGACCCTATCTTTAAATCTAAATTTGACTTTATTCTAAATATTTTTTCTGTGTTTTTGTTTTTAACATTATAAAAATATCCTTCTAAATCATCTTCTTTAGATTCGATGATAAAATTACTGCCATCCTTTATCTTTAAATTTTTTGACTTAATGGCAACATTTGGACCTGGCTTCTCTTTAAATTCAAAATCTTTCCTTTTATCTTGACTTAAAAAAATATCAAAACCCACAAGTTTAGCTGAATATTTATTTTTAGGATTGAAAAATACTTCTTCTTTACTTCCAAAATCCTCTATATGTCCATTTTTTATTACTAAAGCATCTTCGCTAAATCTATAAACTTCTTCTTTATTATGTGAAACTAAAATAGTGGTTATATCATAATTAGTAATCAAGTCTTTGATGAATTTCTCCATCTCATCTCTCAAGACAGAATCTAATGCTGAAAATGATTCATCTAAAAGAATAACTTCTGGATTTATTGATAACATTCTCGCCATAGCAAGTCTTTGTTTTTGACCTCCAGACAAATTTTTTGGAAATAAATCTTTTTTTTCATATAATCCAACTTTTTTTAATAATTCCTTTGTCTTTTTCTTATCTTGACAAACAAAATAAATATTTTTTTCCGCCGTCATATTTGGAAATAAGGCATAAGATTGAAACATATAGCCTACTTTTCTATTTTCTGTTTTCATAGAAAAGGATTTTGAAGAGTCATAATACTTTGTATTAAATTTTATATAGCCCTCATCTGGATCTATAAGACCTGCAATACACTTTAAAATCATAGTTTTCCCAGAGCCCGATTCGCCTAAAATCCCTAAAATTTTATTTTGGCTCTTTACATTAACATCTAAATTAAAATTTCCAATTTGTTTTTTTATGTTTATTTCTATCATACTAATTTTCTCTAAAAAGTTTCTGCGACAATGAATTTGCAAGTATCATTGAACTAAAGGATATAATTACAATGGTTATTGACCATTTGAAAGCTAGCAATCTATTGCCTGCCTGTACTGCAGAATATATAGCTGTGGACATTGTTTGTGTCTTTCCAGGTATATTGCCCGCTATCATTATTGTCGCACCAAATTCACCAAGTGCTCTGGCAAAGGTAAGTATTAAACCAGAAAGCACACCTGGCACTGAAAGTGGTAATAAAATTTTCCAAAAAATTTTCATTTTTGAAATTCCAAGGGTCTTAGCTGCAAATAGTATATCTTCATTAACTTGTTCAAAAGCTCCTAAACTCGTCCTATACATTATTGGAAGACTGACAACTATGGCAGAGATAACTGCTGCTGTTGGAGTAAAAATAATACTAATTCCTAAACTTCCTAAGGCCCTTCCTATTATAGAATTCTTTCCAAATATTATTAACAGAAAAAATCCAACAACAGTTGGCGGAAGAACCATAGAAAGAGTTAGAAATCCATCTACTAAGGATCTTCCCCTTTTCATATTCATAACTAGATAAGCTAAACCAATCCCCAAGAAAAAATTTATAACACTAGCCAGTAAAGCTGTTAAAAGTGAAATTAATAAGGGGCTCATGCTTCAACTTTGCCAAATCCATACTTTTCAAAAATCTTCATTGCTTCTTCAGATTTTAAATATTGGATAAATTTTTCAGCAAGCTCTTTGTTTTTAGATTCCTTTAAAGGTGCCACAGGATAAATAACTTGTTTGTGTGAATCCTTTGGTGCTGATTCAACTATTTCTACATTTGCATCTTTTAGCATGGCATCTGTCTTATATACAAATCCTGCATCAGCTTCACCAGTTGAAACCCAATTTAAGACTTGTCTAACATCACTTGCATAAGATGTTTTTGAGTTAACTTTGTCTGCTATTTTATAAAAGCTTAAAATTTCTTGTGAATATTGACCTACTGGAACACTTTGTGGATCTCCAAGAGCAACTAGTTTTACCTTATCTGTTGCTAAATCATCAATTGATTTTACTTGGCTTTTATTTTCTTTAGGAGTAATTAAAACTACATCATTTAATAATAAATTCACTTTTTCATTTTCGTCAATAAAGCCTCCTTTAATTAGTGCGTCCATTTGTTTTACAGAAGCAGATATAAATATATCTGCATTTGCTCCTTCTTCTATTTGAGTTTGTAATGCTCCTGAACCACCGTAATTAAGTTTAAAATCTACTTTATTATCCTTATTATAGTTTTCAGTAATTTCATTTAATGCATCTTGTAATGAAGCCGCTGCTGATATATATAGTTCGCCACTTTCATCTTTTTTGTCTGAACTTTCTTTTTCATCTTTTCCACAAGCAACTAAACCTAATGCCATTGTAGCAATCAATACAATAAAAAATATTTTTTTCATTTTATTTCCCTCCACAATCTTTTACATTTTCATTTAATATATCTAAACCGTGAATTAGCGGACCTTCAAAAGCTTTAATATTTTCTCTAACAGCTTTTAATGAACCGGGTAAATTTATAATAAGCGACCCTTTCCTAATTCCAGAAACTGCTCTTGACAACATTGCTTTGTCTGTAAATTTACTACTATATAGTCTCATATTTTCAGCAATTCCAGGTACATTTTTTTCTAAAACATCTAATGTCGCTTCTGGAGTATTATCTCTTGGCGAAAAACCTGTTCCACCAGTAGTTAGAACTAAATTTAATTTTAATTTATCTGTAAAGTTTTTTATAGTTTCAGAAATAATTTCTCTATCATCTGGGATTATTGTTCTAGCTGAAATTTTAAATCCCTTTTCAGAAAAAATTCTTTCGATTTCGTCTCCCGATTCGTCAACTCTTTCTCCTCTCGAACCCTTATCTGAAACTGTAATAATTCCTAATTTATAGGGCGTATAAAATTCAACAGAAATATCATCTCCCTTTTTGAGGACTCCTCCATGCAAAACTCTTGCAAAAACGCCTTCTCTTGGCATAATACAATCTCCAACGCTATTTCTTATGCTACATCCCTTATGACATTCTTTTCCAATCTGTGTAACTTGCAGTCTAACATCTCCTGAAACTATTACAGTGTCGACTTTTATTTTATCAAAATCTAATCCTTTAATTAAAATATTTTCGCCAAATGCCCCTTCAGGAATTTTTAATCCTTCTTTTGTTTTCTCAAATTCTTCAACAGATTCCTTCGACAAAAGTGAGACTTGCCTGTGCCAATTTCCAGCATGTGCATCATTTAAAAGTCCAAATCTCTTTACAACTTCTACGGACTCTTTTGCGTATTTTTGTGTGCCCTTTTTTTCACTTATACATAAAGCACAAATTTTTGGCATTTTATCCTCCTATTTGATTCATATTTTTTTTATCACGTTGAATTAAACTTTCATTCATATGATGCATAAGAGGTTTATTATAAATAATATTTTTAATTTTTTCTCTTAGCTCATTTTCACTTAAAGAATAAATATAGGGTCTGATATTCTCGCCTAAATCATAATAAAGGCAAAGTTTTATAAATCCAGTTGCCGATAATCTAATTCTATTGCATTCACTACAAAACTTATTATCAATAGCATCTATAAAACCTATATTAGATCTATAATTTTGAAAAGAATAGTATTCAGCCGGTCCATTTCCCTTTTTTTCACCAATAGGACTAGATTTTCCTAAAATACTTTCAATTATTTGTAGCAATTCTTTTTTGCTATACCCTAATTCTGAATTTGCAATTCCCATGGGCATAATTTTTATAAACCTAATATCAATTGGATTATCCTTCCCTAAATAAATTAAATTTTCTATATCTTCTCTGTCTAAAGGTTTCATGGGAACTGTATTAATTTTTAATCTTTCAAAATTTTCTGCTAAAAGCACTTTAATTCCCCCAAGAACTTTATTGAGAAAATTTCTTCCTGTGATTTCTTCGTATTTAATTGGATTTAAACTGTCTAAACTAACATTAATTCTATCAATTCCCGAGTCAATAAGATTTTTCCCATATTTTTCAAGTAAAACACCATTTGTTGTTATTGTAACTTCTCCAATGCCTTCTAATTTTTTTAGCTCTTTTACCAAATTACAAACATCTCGTCTTACTAATGGCTCTCCGCCTGTTAATTTAAAATTTTTAATTCCTAGCGATATAAATATTTTGGACAAGATTAAAATTTCCTCATAACTTAAAATATCTTTATGATTAAGTAGTTTTACGCCTTCTTCAGGCATACAATACTTACATCTCAAATTGCATCTATCTGTCAAAGATATTCTAATATAATCAATTTCCCTTCCAAACCTATCTCTCATTTATAAACTCCTATAAAAATCGCCTGACTTTCCTCCCGATTTATGAATAAGTCTAATATTAGAAATTTCCATATTTTTATCTATTGCCTTACACATATCATAAATTGTAAGAAGTGAAACTGAGCAAGCTGTCAAAGCTTCCATCTCTACTCCAGTCTTACCTACTGTTCTAACAGAAACCTCTGACTCAACATAGGATTCTTCTCTATTGATAACAAAATCTATGTCAGAACCAGTTAGCATAAGAGTGTGGCACATAGGAATTAAATCTGATGTCCTTTTACTAGCCATTATGCCAGCAACTCTTGCCACAGCTAAAACATTGCCCTTTCTAACAGTTCCTTCCTCTATCTTTTTAATAACTTCTTTAGATGTGTAAATCCTACCTTTAGCAACTGCAATTCTTTTAGTAATATCTTTTTCAGAAATCTCCACCATTCTTGCCCTGCCGTCTTTATCAAAATGACTTAAATCCATTTTAAACTCCCTTTCCAAAAGAACATTCTGGATATGTGCAAGTTCTGCATTGTAGACAAAGTCCGCCATGTCCCAGCCTTGCAATTTCTTCGGCTTTAACTAAATCTTTTGCAGCTATCCTTGGTAGAATAAGATCAAAAATAGTTGACCTTTCATACATTACACAACCTGGCAAACCCATAATAGGTTTTCCTTCATCTGAATATCCTAAGCAAAACATTGCACCCGGAAGCACTGGTGCCCCATAAGTAACTAAATTTTTACTTACATTTGTAATAGCTTTTGGAGTTTTATCATCGGGATCGACGCTCATTCCACCAGTCAAAATAATAATATCTACATCTTTATCAAGCATCTTTTTTATTTCCCTTTCAATGTCGTCACTATCGTCTGAAACTAAAACATGCTCTGTAACTTCTAAATTGTATTTTTTTACTTTTTCTTTTACCACTGGACTAAAAGTATCCTTTATTAAGCCCGAAAAAATTTCTGAACCAGTAGTTATGAGTCCAACTTTTTGATGTATAAAAGGTAAAATATTAAAAATCGGTTCCTTGCCAATCTCTGCCTTTTTAGACTCCATTTTTTCTTGTTCAATTACTAAGGGTATAATTCGAGTTCCAAAAATTTTGTCATCTTTTTTTACCGGCATATTATTATGCCTACTCGCTACCATCATTTGAGGATCTATATTAATTTTTAATAGTCTTTCAATATCAACCTTTAATAATCCATCAGGTTCTGAAAACACATCAAATTTGCCTTCACTAGGACCTTTGGCATACATATTTTCCCCCATGCACATATCTCTTAAATATTCAGCTGCTTGATCTTCGTGGATCATGCCTTCTTCTAATTCAAAAATATATATGTTTTTTTTTCCAATTTTTTTTAAGATGGGAATATCTTCTTCTTTGATAATATGTCCCTTTTTAAACCTTGGTCCTTTAAATTTATCTTTTATAATTTCTGTTATATCGTGACTAAGTACCATGCCAACTGATTTTTCTACTGGAACTTCTTTCATCCCTATAAACCTTCTCCTATAATATGTTAAAATACACTTTTATATTTTACTTATTTCTTTTTAATTTTTCCTATTAAAATAATTTAAAAGACTATTATAATCTTCTAAACTATCAATATCCTTACCTTCTATTTCACTTTCCATTTCAACAGAAATTGAGTTTTTTTCTGTAATAAATATAGAACCGCCCTCATCGCCTTTTAATTCCAAAAGTTTTTCTTTTAATGAGATTGGGATTATAACAGGAGAACCCTTTTTGCCAGCGAATTTAGGAAAAATAATTTTATCAAGATTACTTTCAAATTCATTTAATAATTTAATTACTGATTTTTCTTTTAAAAAAGGTTGATCCGCCATAAAAAACATATAGCCCTTTGAGTCGATTTTTGAATTTTCAATTCCTAACTTTATAGATTCGCTTTTTCCTAAATTTGCATTTGGATTTTTTTCATAATTAATTCCCTTTTTAACTGCGTATTCTATAATCTCAGAATCATTAGTTATAACAATTTTATCCTTAAATGGAATTGACTCAATTAAATCTAAAACATAGGAGTAAATTTTTTTCTCTGCTATTTCAGCCTTTAACTTATTTTCTTTAAATCTCTTTGAATATCCGCTAGCTAAAATAATAGCATTAACTTCATAATTTTTTATTTTATCGTTCATACATTTGTCCTATAACTTTCTATAACTTCACCAGCTATGCTTATTGCAATTTCTTCTGGCGTTAGAGCCGATATTTTCATTCCCACTGGCAAGTGAACTTTCTTTTCATATTCACCTTCTAAGCTCCCGCCTAAAAAATGTTCTCTATACTTTTTAGCTTTTATTTTATTTCCTACAACGCCAATATAATAAGGTTCCTTCTTTAATACACTTTCCAAAACTTTAATATCGTATTTATGCCCTCTAGTCATAATCAATACATAGTCACTTTTTTCAATATCAATAGAATCAAGTTTATCAAAATCTATTACTATCCTTTTAGTTTTGTCAAACTCTTTTTGACTTATAAAGTCTTCTCTATCGTCAACTACACTTATATTCAACCCTAAAAAATCAAGCACTTTGACAGTGGCTTTAGATATATGTCCTCCTCCAAAAATAAAAACCCTCATAGGTCTTTTTATTTTTATCTTAAATAAATTTCTCTCTGGATTTTCTTCCCCTGTAAATGGGAATAACTTTCCATCGATTTCAATTGCAATTCCAAAATTAGAATCTTCCCTTGAAATATCATATACAAGATAAACATTATGATCCTCTACTTCTGATATAAGTTTCTCAAAATATTCCTCATTTTTGTAATTTTCTATGTCTATATATTGAAAATTAACTCTAGTCTGTCCGCCACATACCATTCCATTTTCAGCAGCAACCTCTTTAGAAACTTCATAAAATTGTTGATCACATTTTTTTGTAGAAATTAAATTTTTTGCATGATTTATAGCTTGAAATTCCTGTTCTCCGCCACCAATAGTGCCTGAGTAATATCCCTTTTCAGTTATTAACATAGTTGCTCCAACTTCTCTTGGAGCAGAACCATGCTTAAAAATTATAGATGCCATTACAAAGGGTTCTTTTTTTCTACACAAGTTTATAGCATCTTTTATAATATCTATCAAATTACCACCCCTTCAAAAATATTTCTATTACTCACTATAATTCATGTCAATTACTCCCTTATTAAAATGATTTTTTAATAATTTTTTTACTTCTGACATGTCATTTTTTTTAGTATACTCTAGCATAAGTTTGTGATCTTCGAAATGTTTATCTTTAAATACTTTCTTATTATATGAAGACGTTAGTATTAATAAATCAGATAAGTCGTCAAATTCTCTTATTAAATATTTATTATTTGTAGCAACGACAAATTGTCTGTCAAAGTTTATTGATGTCCGTATATATTTGTAATCAAATTTATTGTTGTTATCATGTTGTTCCTTATTTGCTTCAAATGCTTTTTCCAGCAGTTGTTCCAAATATTTTTCTTGATTGTTTTCTAAAATAATATTTAACGCACCTAAAAGTAATATTAAAATCGTGTTATTAAGATCAATTATTTCTTTTTCAGATAATGAAATTACTTTATACTTATTGTTTTCTTTTATTTCAATGAGTCCTAATGAGTATAAAGATGATAATGCTTCTCTAATAGGAGTATTGCTTACAGAAAATTCTCTAGTTAGTTCAGATATATTGACATCTTGGCCTAATTTATATTCCTTAGTTAAAATCTTTTCTTTTATCAAATCAAAAACTTGTTCTCGAATGCTCATTCTACTTATTTTCATTAAAATACTCCTTAAATTCTTCAAACACTATAAATTCAATATAACTTTAAACACTGTTAAGCATTTAAAGTTATATTTTCATTCTATTCTATTATATCATCAAAGAAGAAAGTTTTAATTGCAGAAATTACTTGTAGAATAAAGATAAATAATACTACAAAGCCTCCCGCTGCCGCTAAATCTTTAACTCCTTGAACCCCTTGCTCTCCGCCGCCAAATGCAGCCATTATTATAGCTATACAAGCTATTGTACAACCCCAGATTATTTTCATAAGTCCTGGAGCTTCAGAACCTATAGGAATATTTTTCATACACATTGATGCAATAGATGTTGAAGTTGCATCTGCAGCTGTAACAAAGGACATCAATATTACAAATAAGTTTATAGGTATTATTATAAATGATAGTGGCAAACTTTTTATAAATTCAAACAATGCCATTGTTGCATTAGTATTTGCGATAGCACTAACTAGGTCGAGTTTACCATTCATTTGCATAAATAAAGCGTTGTTGCCCCAAACTCCAAACCAAATTATTCCAAAAATTGCTGGTAATAATAAGTTTATTGTCAAAAATTCTCTAATAGTTCTACCATAAGAAATTTGTGCTAAAAATATTCCTGTTACTGGTGCATAAGCAATCCAAACTGCAAAGTCAAATAATGTCCATGATCTAACGAGAGGTTCTCCACCAATGTCTATTGGGTCTAATCCCCATTTCCAAAAATTATTTAACCATTCAGCCATACCTGCTGTTGAGTTTCTTAAAATGAATAAAGTTGGTCCAACTATAAATAAGAAAATCAACAATCCATAGTAAAAATAAGCATTTAAGTTTCCAACTTTTGCCAATCCTTTACTTAATCCTGCATATGAGGACATACAAAATAAAATTACTATTAAAACTCCAATACCTATAAATAATGGCATCGTTGGTTCAATTCCATATCCTGATTTTAGTCCTGTTGTTAAAAGAACTAAACATACAGTGAATCCAGAAGACAAGCCTAAAGCTACACCGAGCATTGATAAAACATCAATTACTGTTGAAGCTTTTGAAGTCTTTATTTTTTCTCCAAACAAAGGCGTAAGAGTAGCTGTAACTGACAATTGTTGTTTCTTGTTAAAATACATATAAGCAGTTAATACACCAATAAGTGCATAAATAGCATAAGGTGCAAAAGTCCAGTTGTAAAAACACCTTCCCATAGCAAATCTCAATGCTTCTTCAGAAAAGGGACGTATATTTAATTTGTCTAATTCTCCCCATATATTTCCATAATAAATTAAGGGTTCGTTAACTCCCCAAGTTACTATACCCGTAGCAACCCCACCAGTTAATGTCATTGCAAACCAAGTTTTAAAGGAGTACTTTGGTTTTGCATCAGCTCCACCCAATCTAATTTTTCCAACTTTAGAAAACAATATTACAAAAGTTAGAATAAGTACGAATATTGTTAAAATTTGATATAACCATCCAAAATTATCTAAGGACCAAGTAAAAATTTTATTTGATATTGTAGACAATGCTTTGTTGTTTACAAGACCAATTATTGCAGCCGACAATATAAGTATGAATCCTGGTATAAATACTTGCCATCTTATCTCTTTTTTGTTTAAATTTTTATTTTCCATATTTTACCTCATATATTTAATAATTCTTTTGATTTAATACAATCATAGGCTTTTTTAATATCTTTAGATATATTTCTATCTTTATCATAGTATTTAACATACCTTCTAAAAATTTCGTAAGCTTTTTTAGTACCCTTGCCAAGCTTAATATCCCCTCTCAAATCTATTGCTTGACAAGCGTGTATTGCCTCTATTCCCAATATGTAATAAATATTATCAAGCATTTGCATTATTTTGTAACATGCCAATGGTAAATTTGATGCGTGATCTTCAATTCCGCCAGCTAGTGCGTAAAAATCCATTGAAGATGGATTAGCAAGCCCTCTGTTTTGAGTATCTAACATAGTATAAGTTTTTTGAATAGTACCAAAAGCAATTGTTGTTACTTCTTTAGGAGTTAAAAATCTTGTAAGACCTGTAAAACTTGGGTCTGCAAGTTTTATCATTCTATAACATGAAGTCTTTGATAGGTGACTTAATGCAGTTGCTATCATTTCAACCCCAACAGCAAGAGATGTTACCTCAAAATTTGAACTTACAAAAGAAGAACCTTCTTCTAATACTATACATGGATTGTCATCTGTTGAATTCATGGCAATTAGCAATTGCTTTTCGACATAATCCAAAACATCATATATTGAACCGTTTATAGCATGTGCACATCTAAAACATAAAGGATCTTGAAGTGCCCTATTTTCATCATAATCATAGAGATAACTTCCCTCTAAAAACTTTCTGCACATTTTTGCAGATTCAATCTGACCTTTAAAACCTCTAAGTGCATTTACATCTTCACGAAGCTGCTCCGTAACTCCATTTAATCCTTCTAAACTCATGCAAAAAATTAAATTTGTCATTTTTACAAGTTCTCTTACTTCTTTTATTATAGTGGCAGCCATTGCCTCGCCCTGTGCATTTGAAGAAACAATACTTAATCCATCTTTTGGTCCTAATTTTGCAGGTTTTAAACCTATTCGTTCCATAGCAAGTTTTGAATTAATAATTTTACCATTGAAACTAACATCTTCTTCTCCAATAAAAGCTAGTCCAATATGAGATAAAGTTGTAATATCTGCTTCTCCAATAGAAGAACGCATTGGAATCCTTGGATGAATTCTATAATTTAAAAACTTCTTATAATGTTCAAGCAAATCTAAGCTTAATCCCGTACAACCAATCAAAGCCTTATTAAGTCTTATCAATAAAATAGTTCTTACTTGTTCCTCTGTATGATAGGGACCAACTCCCAAACAATGTGAATTTAAAAGATTTTTATTATACTGTTCAAAAAAATCCTCATCAAATTCTTTGTCTTTATTCCAGCCCACACCTCTATTTAAGCCGTAAACTGGTTTTCCCTCTGCAGCCATGTCAAACAAAATTTGTCTAGCTTTTTTAACTCTTTCCTTTGCTTCTTCAGATATATCTACTAGCCTATTTTCATATGCAACTTGATATATTTCTTCCAAGGACAATGCTTCTCCCTTTAAAATAAGTTTTTCCATTTTTTCACCTCTCTTAATTTTTTTCACTTAATGCTTCTATAATTTTTTCTGGAGTTGCCGGATAATTAGTTATATTAGTTCCCAAGGCATGATTAATTGCATTTATTATTGCCGGTGCAGGTGCAACAGCTGATATTTCTCCTACACTTTTAATTCCATAAGGTGCTGTTTTATCATGTGTTTCCACCAAAACTACTTCTACCTCTGGCATATCCCATACATTAATGACATGATATTTTGATAATGTCGAGTTTTTAACATAACCTCTATTGTCTATTTCAATATCTTCTGATAGAGCCATTCCTATTCCAAATTCTGCCCCACCTTCTATTTGCCCTTCTACAAGTGCTGGATTAATCGCTTTTCCAATATCGTGAACGCAAACTAATCTTTCAACTTTAACAAATCCTGTTTTTTTATCAACTCTAACTTGAGCAAAATCTGCTGCAAATACTGCAGGATTTCCCTTTGGTATGTGTTTTACATATACTGAAGTATGATCAAATAAATTTTTTTCTCTAATCTGTGAAATTTCTCCATAGCTAAATTTTTCATCGCTATTTTTTATTTTTACAAATCCATTTTCAACATACATATCTTCAGTTTTTATGTTTTTAACTTTATTTAAAGTGTCAAATAACAAATCAATTAATTTTTCAGAAGCTTCTTTCAAAGCCCCTCCTGCTACAAAACTCACTCTACTAGCTTGAGTTCCTGCAGCATCATATGGTGTAATGAAGGTATCTGCTTCAGTTATAAATATATTTTTAGGATTTAAGTCAAGAGCTTCTGCCGCAACTTGTTTTAATGTTTGTAAAGTTCCACAGCCTTGTTCATGAGCAGCTATTTTACACAAAACATTTCCATCGGCATTTAAAACCATCTCTACATTTATAAAATCGGGAAAAGCTCCAAGATAACCATTGCCATGAGATGCACAAGCCATTCCAATACCATAGGCATATCTATCTGTGTTTTTGTTTTTTAAGTTTTCATAATTGTACTTCCAATTTATTTTTTCCATACCTGCAATTACACATCTTTTAATACCAGCGTCACCAATATTAGGTCCTCCTACCGGATCCTCACAGTATGGATCTACTAAATTTTTAAGTCTAAGTTCACATGGATCCATCCCTATTTTTCTCGCAACATTATCCATGTTAATCTCTGAAATTGCATGAGCCTGTGATCCTCCGTAGGACCTAAAAGCTCCACCTGGTAAAGTATTAGTATAATATGCAGTACCCTTAACTTCTTGATTGTAAATTTTATATAATCTAAAAAGTTTTTTTGCATATGCATTTACAATGCTAGAAGCATTTGTAGCATAAGCTCCTCCAGCAACAAGAGTGTCAATTTTTCTACCTAAAATTTTTCCATCCTTATTCACTGCAGTTTTAATATGAATTCTCATTGGATTTCTAGTAGTTGTTCCCTTTATAGTTTGTTCCCTGTCCATATAAATTTGAACTGGTCTTTTTTCAGAATAGGCAACAAAACCTGCAATAAACTCAAGCATAGGTTGTTGTTTGCCACCAAAAGAACCACCCATATTAGATTTTTTAACTCGTATTTTACTATAAGGTAATTTCAAAATTCTGCTCAAGTGCATCTGTATAGCAAATACTATTTGACTTGCGCTAGATACAACTAAATTGCCAAATTCATCAACAGTGGCCATAGCAGAATGTGTTTCTATTGCCAAATGATGAGTTCTACTTGTGTTTCCCTCATCTTCTACTATATAATCTGCTTCTTCAAAAGCTTTTTCAACATCTCCACATGATTTAGTGTTTTCATAAGCGACATTTGTATTACCTGTGATAATATTTACATCTTCAATTGCATCATCAATAGTTGCTACTACTGGAAGTTCTTCGTAGATAACCACAACTTTTTTTATTGCTTCTTCTACACTTTCTATGCTATCTCCTAATACTAAAGCTATTCTATCTCCTACAAATCTAGCCCTATCGTTTAAAATCATTTCATCTTTTACACCATTTATACCAGTAAACCATTCCATAGAATTGTATTTATTATGAGGTACATCTTTATAGGTTAGTATTTTATATATTCCCTTAGTTTTTAGAGCCTTTGAAAAATCAAACTTAAAATTTGCATGAGGTTTTTCACTTAAAACTAATTTGCCGTATAACATATCATCATATTTTATGTCTGTTACATATTTTGTCTTTCCTCGAACGCGATCATAAGCATCATCTCTTATTAATCTTTTTCCCACATATTTCAAATCATTTTTCATAATTTATCAATTCCTCGAGCATGTCCTCTAATAATCCTTGTATAGCAACTCTCTTATAATACTTAGAACTTCTTTCTGGAATAGCTTTCTCAATCTCATTAAATCCAGTTTGTTGTAGAATTTCCAAGTTTATATTTTTAAAATCGTGATTAGCAAAAACTTTTTCTAAATCAAGTGCCCTAACAGGTTTAACCCCGACAGCACCTAAAAAAATTCTAGTATCTTTCTTTCCATCTTCATTTAAAATAAAATTCATAGCGCAACTAATTTTAGAAATTGTTACTCCTGTACGAGATCCAATTTTATTAAAAATATTTAATCCCTTCTTTTTAGGTATTATTATTTCTTTAATAATTTCATTTTGACTTAAATTTGTTTTCTCTCTTCCAATAATGAAATCCTCAATAGAAACAATCTTTTCATTTTCCATTGAATCTAAAATTTTAATTTTTGCATCTAATGCAAAAAGAGCCAAAACACAATCTGCACTTTGAGATGCATTGGCAACATTTCCACCAATAGTCGCAAGATTTCTAATTTGATTTGAACCTAATTTATAAGCAGCTTCATAAAGAGACCTGAGATTTTCTTTAATTCTTTTCTCATTAATGATTTCTGTCATAGTCATAAGAGGCCCTATATAAAAATTAGTATCATCTTCCTTAAATCCCTTTAATTCATTTATCTTTGTAATTTCAATGATATTGTAATTGACAATTTTTTTATTCTTTATTTTTATTATTAAATCAGTTCCTCCAGCAAGGATATAATAATTGTCGCCCTTATTTTCTAAAATATAACAAAGTTCACTTAAATCCCTTGGTGCGAATATCATTTTTCCACCTCTTTACAAGCTTTTTCAATAGCTTCTAAAATTTTCATAAATCCAGTACATCTGCAAAGATTTCCCTCAATATATCTTTTTATCTCATAAGTTGTTGGGTTTATATTATGTAACATCAAAGATTTTGCACTCATAATAAAACCCGGAGAACAGTAACCACATTGAACAGCGCCACATTCCACGAACTTTTTTTGCAAAATATCCAACTGACCATCGTGTTCCAATCCTTCAATGGTTATAACTTCTTTACCATCCAACTGTGCTGCAAGCATCGTGCACGATGTAACCGCTAACGAATCCACTAATACAGTGCATGCTCCACACTCGCCCTCGCTACAACCTTCTTTAGTTCCTGTTAGTCTTAAATCATTTCTAAGTAAATCTATTAATCTTTTCTTTTCGTCTACATCAAAATTATAGATTTCACCATTAACTTTTAAACTTATTTTCATTTTCTCACCTAAATTTTATTTTAATCAATATGCATCGTGCA
>NZ_JALEOV010000008.1 GCF_022767005.1 Peptoniphilus sp.
GAAACTCCCTTTGCTTCATTTCCTATTACCACAATGTCCCTATCTTTAAATTTATAATCCCTTATGGAAGTTGAATTGTTAAGCGATGTTGCAATAATATTGTAATCTAAATCTACTAAATCTTCCCTACTCATAAAATAAATAGGGACTCTAAAAATAGAAGACATAGAAGACCTAACAGTTTTTGGATTGTAAAGGTCACAGGAGTTTGGCGAAATTATTATTCCATCAAGTCCAAAGGCATGAGCAGATCTAATAATTCCTCCAAGATTACCTGGCTCTCTAATGTCATCTAAATATAAAAATTTACCAGAATTTTTTTCAAAATCTCTGTGAACTTCTTTGTAATATGCGATTATACCTGGAGAAGTTACTGTATCGCAAAGATTTTTAAAAATATTATCTGAGAAAATATATACATTTTCTTCCTCAATATTTTTTATAATACTTTGAAATTTATTTTCTTTATAGGAAGACTCATTTATGGCAATGTATTTTGGCACAAAGTCCCTTGCTTCTTCCATTACAACAGGTTTTTCCACCATAAAAAGCCCGTATTCTTGTCTATATTTTTTTTCTTTTAAATTTTTTAAAAATTTATATGTATCGTTATTTTTACTTGTAATTACCATTTTTCTCCTCACAATATTAAAGAAAAAAGCCCCGAAGGGCTTTAATATTCAAGTTTTATAAAAATTTACTCTTGTCCTTTAAATATTCTTTGACATCAATTACTTCGCCATTTTCCATAATAATTTTAAAGGAATAGTCATAAATATAAGCTGCAGAAATTCCAATAAGTGATGCTGGAAGTGCTAAAATCATACCAATTGCAGATGTAGTTAATGAAAGAGATAGGACTGTTTCATTGTCCTTTTCTACAATAAGTCTACTTGCATTTCCCTTTCTCCAAATTTCTTTTATTGCATCGACAATTTCATCAAGATACTTTATAACTTCGTCAACATATTCTCTGCCACTTTTATTTTCGCGATTTTCATAAGATGTTTTTTCTTCTTCACTTTCAAAAACTTTAGAAGATTCAACTTTTTCTTTATACTTTCCTTCTTTAATAAATTCTATGGCAAGATCTACATCTCCGTCACTATCTAAAAGTGCTTTTCTAACTATTTCATAACTTGCTCCAGTTGTATTTATAACGTAATCAATTTTTGTCATATTAATCATAATATCACCTCAAAGAATATTTACCCAAAAGAATGAGTTTAAAAATTTTATTTTTTTATGCCTTCACTTTCAACTTTTGCATTTGTGTTTGAATTAAGTTTTTGTTCTCCTTCAGGATTTTCTGCCTGTGGCTTTTCATAAACTGCGTTTTTTTCTTCGTCAACAACAGATATGAAAGTTCTTCCCGGATAAAATTTAATTTCTTTACCTTCAGCATCTTTAAAAATTGTTTTCGCATCCTCGTTTGCTTTTTCCCATGTGATTGGTGCAAGTTTTCCCTTTTGAAGAAGAAGCCCTGTGCCAGTTCCTATGTTTGCAATCTTTAGAGTACCCTTAGGTCCTGCTACTACTCCCTTTTGAAACAAAACTATTAAATTATCTGTCTTAAATTCTTCGCCAGTTGCTTCGTCAGTTACAGCTTGTCCTTTGCGAATATATTTGTATTTACCAGTTGCTTCATCATATACAAAATTAGTTTTATAATTTCTGTTAAAGTTTAAAGTTATTTCCTTTACATCTTCTCCAACAATATTTTCGCCCTCATTGTAAAAATTAAGTGATGCAGTGTTGTCCTTCTCATCAATGCCCTTTTTTATCAAATAATTTTCAAGTTCAGGAAGGGAAATATATCCATTGTGTGGTGCACGCTTTCCAACATTTTTGTTTCTATGAAAAACAATTCCTTCTAGGGCAATTCCATCGAGGTCGACGACATTTCTATGTCTAACTTCAGCAAGTCCAGCTTCAGATCCTCCCCAGTGAGCATATATTGCATTGTATTCCTTTGCAGTCTGTACAAAGTATGGTCTTGCAGAACGAACTGGTCCCACACCTTCAGGTAAATTACTTTGGAAAAGTGCCATATATCTAGTGTATTCGCCCTCAACTCTATACTCGTATATTATATCGGCTTTAGAGATTTGTGCTTGTGGTCTTGCATCGTCGTGATTGTCTAGCATTACAGCAAAGATTTTGTTCTTTTCTTGCTCTTCATCTTCTCTTTCTTCGTGAGTAAGTGGTGTGTAATAAACTATTTTTTCTGGTTCTTTAGGTGGCTCTCCTTTTGCTTTATTAGTAGAGCTTGTCTTGTTGCAGGCAACTAAAGATGTTGCAATTAAACCAACAAGCAAAAGTTTTTTTAATTTTTTCATTAGATTACCTCTTTTCATATGCATTTACTTAATTGTAGTTTAAAAAATTGATTCTGTAAACAAAGTAAATTTTCATAAAGTAATTTTTTTATTTCCAAGAAAAAAAGGCTACAAAATTAAATTTGCAGCCATAAAATTAATTATTTTCTGTGAACTTTTTAATATCTTTTTCTGAACCTAAAACCGTCAAAGTGTCCTCTTCTTTGACTTTAAAAGACGCTACTGGATTTACAAAATTTTCTCCACCTCTCTTAACCATTAGAACATTAAAATTATAATCTTCTCTAAGTTTCAAATCTTGTATTTCTTTTCCATTCATCTTTGCACTTGCTTCAAAATCAAAAATTGTATAGCCCTTAGAAATTTCGTTAGAATCCAATAAAGAATCATTTGACAAATTATTTGCGAGCCTATAACCCATTTCTCTTTCAGGAAAAATAATTTTATCTGCACCACATTTTAATAAAATTTTTCCAAACCTATAATTAGGTGCTTTTGCAACAACTTTTTCGATTCCAGCTTCCTTTGATGCAAGGACTGCCATAATGGCAGCTTCCAAGTTTTCTCCAATGGCAACTACTGCAACATCATAATTTTTTAATGCAAGTTCTGTCATTGACTTTTCATCTTCAAGGTCACATATAATTGCTTCAGTAACATTTTGCGAAATCGCGTCAATTTTTTCTTCATCACTATCTACAATTACAACATCATTTTTTAAATCATATAATCTTGTGGCAACAGTTGAACCAAATCTACCGCAGCCAAATACAATAAATGTCTTCATAATTACCCCACTATAATTTTTCCTTCTGAATATCTCGTGTGTTTTTTTGTTTTTCTATTTAAAATACCAATGCCCAAAGTTGCAGCTCCAACTCTTCCAAGATACATTAAAATTATTAAAACAATTTTTGAAAGAGAACTTAAATTTGCAGTAATCCCTCTACTAATACCAACTGTTCCGAAAGCAGATACTATTTCATAAAGAATGTCCAAGTATAAAAATTTTCCTTGTTCATTAATTGTAATTAATAGAGAAGAAAAAATTATCAAGGCAGAACTCAATGTAAATATACAAAGTGATTTGATAAGTGATTCGTGAGATATTGTCTTGTGAAATATTTCTGTCTCTTTATTTCCTCTTAGAAATGAAATAGTGGAAAATAATAAAACTCCAAAAGTCGTTGTCTTAATTCCACCACCAGTTGATGCCGGAGATGCACCGATAAACATCAACATAATAGTTACAATTAAGGAACTCTCTTGCATTTTTGAAATATCAATAGAATTAAATCCTGCCGTCCTTGCTGTAACTGACATAAAAAAAGATGATAAAACTTTTCCCTTTAATGTCAAACCTTCCATAGCACTACCATTGTGTTCAATTAAGAAAAATGCAATTGTTCCAACTAAAATAAGTATTGCAGTTACTGAAGTAACAATCTTTGAATGTAAGTTTAAATTCTTAAAATTTTTCTTTCTGTAAATATCGATAAAAACTGTAAAACCTAATCCTCCAAAAATTATTAAAAGAGAAATTGCAATATTAACCGTAAAATCAGATACATAATCTATAAGAGAATTTCCTGTAATATCGAAACCTGCGTTACAAAAAGCAGATATTGAATGAAAAATTGAAAATAAAATCCCCTTTTCAATGCCAAAATCAGGAATGAATTTTGTAGCGAGTAATATTGCTCCAATTAACTCAACACTTAAACTAAATTTTATAATATAAATTACAAGTCTAATAATTCCCTTGCTTGTGTCTGCATTAGTTTGCTCTCTTATAATTCTTCTCTCTGTAATTCCAATTCGCTTGTTAAATACCATAGCAACAAGGGACAAAAATACCATTGTGCCAAGTCCACCAATTTGAATTAAAAGAATAATTACAACTTTGCCAAAAACAGTCCACTGACTAGCCGTGTTTGCAACAATAAGTCCTGTAACACAAGATGCCGATGTAGATGTAAAAAATGCATCTAAAAATCCAATTCTCTCGCCATTTGCACTTGCAATTGGAAGATCCAATAAACATGCTCCAAAAAAAATTAGCGCAAAAAAAGAAAGGCAAACTATTAGAGGCGGATTCTTTTTTAATTTTCTAATCATAGTACCCTCATTATAATATATTTATATATTTATTATGCAAAAAAGCTCCCAAAAGGGAGCATTATTATTGTTCTTTTGCAATTTGAACTAATTTTGCAAAGCCTTGTGGATCATTAATAGCCATTTCAGAAAGCATTTTTCTATTTATATTTACATTTGCTTTCTTAAGACCACTGATGAATTTTGAATAGCTCATTCCGTTAATTCTTGCAGCAGCATTAATTCTTGTAATCCAAAGTTTTCTAAAATCTCTTTTTCTTTGTTTTCTACCAATATATGCATAGTTAAGAGATTTCATAACAGCTTGATTAGCAGTTCTAAATAATTTTGATTTAGCACCAAAATATCCCTTAGCTTGTTTTAGGATATTATTATGTCTTTTTTTAGCGTTAACGCCTCTTTTTACTCTAGCCATCTTTACCTCCTATTAAGGGATCATGTGATCAATTCTCTTTTGATCACCTTTAGAAACTAAACTGCCCTTTCTAAGTTTTCTTAGTCTTTTAGCAGTTTTCTTACCAGTTTTATGTCCTTTATAAGCATAAAATCTTCTAAGCTTTCCAGAACCAGTTCTCTTAAACCTCTTCGCGGAAGCTCTGTGAGTTTTCATTTTTGCCATAAAAATCCTCCTTAATTATCAGACTTGTCCTTGTCTTTTCTCTCTGAAAGGAACATCACAAGATTTCTTCCTTCCATTTTAGGTTTTTTGTCCACAACTCCATACTCAGAAATTAAATCATAAAATTTATCGAGAACTTCTTGTCCTAGATCAGTGTGACCCATTTCTCTACCTCTAAATCTAACTGAAACCTTAATTCTGTCACCATTTTTTAAGAAATCAATAGCTCTATTGGCTTTTGTATTCAAGTCATGATCTTCAATATTTGGAGTAAATCTAAGCTCCTTAATATTGATCACCTTTTGTTTTTTCTTAGCTTCTTTTTCCTTTTTCTCTGTGTCGTATTTGTATTTACCATAGTCCATTAAACGACATACTGGTGGTTTTGCGTTTGGCGCAACATTTACTAAGTCCAGCTTTTTAGATATAGCCAAATCTATGGCTTGCGATTTAGGTACAACTCCTAATTGATTGCCTTCATCATCTACTAATCTGACTTCTTTTTCCCTTATCTCTTCATTGATTTGAAGTTCTTTAATTTCTAAGCACCTCCGTAAATTAAAAAAGCGAGCACCCAAAGATGCCCGCAAATTCATCATAATTTTAAAATAACCTATATGACTTAGCCATTAGGTGAGAAGCGGACTTCTTCTTTAATAACAAAAGATATGATAACACATAGATTTTATATTGTCAATTATTTTTACACTAAAGATTTAATTTTTTGGTATAAAAGATCAATAGCAACTTCATTTTCTCCGCCTTCAGGTACAATTATGTCTGCGTACCTCTTTGAAGGTTCAACAAATTGAAGATGAGATGGTCTGACTGTTGATAGATACTGCTCAATTACAGACTCTAAAGACCTTCCCCTCTCCTTCATATCTCTTTTAATTCTTCTTATTATGCGCACGTCAGCATCTGTGTCGACGAAGACTTTTATATCCATTATGTCAATTAAATTTACTTCGTTAAAAATCAAAATCCCCTCTAAAATAATTATTGGTTTTGGAATTACAATTTCCTTTTCCTTTTTTCTATTGTGCATTGAAAAATCGTAAATTGGTTTTTCAATTTCTTTTCCTTCCTTTAGCATCTTTAAATGTTCATACAAAAGGTCATTATCAAAGGCAAGTGGATGGTCGTAATTTGTCTTTATCCTGTCTTCAAAGACTAGGTTTGACTGATCCTTGTAATAAGAATCTTGTTCAATCACAGACACATTTTCTCTTCCAATAAGTTCAATTAATTTTTTTGTTACAGTGCTTTTTCCGCTGCCACTTCCACCACATATGCCAATAATGCAGGCTTTATTACTCATTTTCTCTCCTCAAAATAAATCCCTTCTTAATAGGTTCCTCTATTTTTATTTTAAAAATTTGCTTTGCCTTATTTGCAACTTCAATTTCATTGTCCTTTTCATCTAACATTTCTTCAATTTTGTAGTCAAAATGTTTTATTCCAGGTCCAAAAATTTCTATTTCATCTCCAACAAAAACTCTGTTTCTTTGTTCAATAGTTGCAACCTTTGAATTTTCATCATAATCTAACACAATTCCAACAAAGTCATAGCCCCTTATATAAGAATTGTCTTCATAAACTTGAGAGCTTTCATTTGCTTTTCCATAAAAGAATCCAGTAGTAAAATCTCTATGACTTACTTTTTTAATCTCTTTTAAAAGATAAGGATCGTACTTATAATTCTTAGGATCAGCATAATAAGCATCAATCGCCATTCTGTAAGATCTTATTACAGTTGCAAGATAGTATTCACTTTTTACTCTGCCTTCAATTTTAAGACTTGAAATACCCGCTTCGATTAAATCGTCAATATGCTCAATCATACAAAGGTCCTTTGAATTCATGATAAAAGTCCCTTCATCATGCTCTTCAATTGGAAAATATTCGCCTGGTCTTTTTTCTTCAACTAAGTGATATTTATATCTGCAAGGTTGTGCACAATCGCCCATATTAGCATCTCTTCCAGTCATGTAATTTGAAAGCAGACATCTTCCTGAATAGGACATACACATAGCTCCATGAGCAAAAGTTTCGATTTCAATGGAATCTCCAACTTGTTTAATTATATCAGAAACTTCCTTTAAACTTAATTCTCTTGCCATTACAACTCTTTCTGCACCAAGCTTTTTCCAAAACTTTACAGTTTCAGCATTTGTAACTGAACCCTGAGTAGAGATGTGAATTTGAAAATCAGGAGCAACTTTTTTCACCTTCATAAACATTCCAGGATCGGCAACTATTAGTGCGTCAACTCCAATTTCATATAACTTTTTAATATAATCTTCAACCCCAACAATGTCCTTGTCGTGAGGTATTATATTTAAAGTTACATGAAGAGTCTTTCCCCTTTCGTGCAAATAATCTGCTGCCCACTTAATATCATCTATGGAAAAATTCTTTGATGCCTTTCTAAGCCCAAAACTTTCTCCTCCAAGATAAACTGCATCTGCACCATATTCCACAGCAGTTTTTAATTTATTAACATCACCAGCTGGTGCTAAAAGTTCAATCTTCTTCATCTTTTCTCCTAACTAAAAGTACGCCATCTCCAATTGGCACTACGGAAGATATAAATCTCTCATCTTCCGAAATATCTTTTAAAAATTTTCTAAGTCTTTTTACTATTGTTATTTTTCTTCTCTTAACAAGGGAATCCTCAGCAATCATGCCCTTGAACAGAACATTATCGCAGATAATAATTCCCTTTTCAGTTAAATTTTTAAGTGCTGATTCAAAATATTTTTCATACTGACCCTTTGCCGCATCTATAAATATTAAATCGTATTTTTCATCTAAGTCAACTAAAAAATCATAGGCATCACTTTCGTGAACTTCAATAATTTTTTCTAAACCACAGTCAGAAATATTTTTCCTTGCAATCTCTACCATTTCCATTTTCAATTCAACACTGTCAATTTTTTCTATTGATTTATTTCTCTTTGCAAAGGAAATTGACGAATAACCAATTGCTGTTCCAAGTTCAAGAATTTTTTTTGGTTTTTGTATAGATATTAAAAAATTTATAAATTCTTCGCTTTCTCTTTCGATTATGGGAACGTGATTTTTCTCTGCATAATCGCTCATAGCCCTAAGTTTTTCATCTTTAATATCTTTTAAATTTCTCAAATAATTTTCTATATAATCGTAATTTATATTTGGCATAATCCCTCTAAAAAAGGGAACCTAACAGATTCCCTAAATATCCTAAACCTCCATAATAATTGGCAAAATCATAGGATTTCTCTTTGTATTTTTGAAAATGTATGATCTCAAATTGTCCCTAATATCTGACTTTAGTCCATTCCAATCCTTGAGATTATCTCTAGAATCTTCTTTTAATATTTTTCTGACAACATTTTTTGCCTCTTCTATTAAATCTTCAGACTCTCTCACATATACAAAGCCCCTTGATATTATGTCAGGTCCTGATACCACTTTTCCCTCTTTTGTAATAGTTATCACAACAATAATTAGTCCATCTTCAGAAAGATGTCTTCTGTCCCTTAGGACAATATTGCCAACATCTCCTACGCCAAGTCCATCTACTAAAATATTTCCTGAAGGAACGTCGCCAACTAATTTTGCGTCTTTTTGTGAAATCTCAAGGCAGTTTCCATTTTCCATTATAAAAATATTTTCTTCTGGTATTCCCATTTGAGTTGCAATCTTTGCGTGCTTCATGAGATGTCTAACTTCGCCGTGAGCAGGAATAAAGTACTTTGGCTTTACTAAGCTTAGAATTAATTTTAATTCTTCCTGACAAGCGTGCCCTGAAACGTGAATTTCTGAAAGAGTTTCATAAATTACCTTTGCTCCTCTTTCAAGAAGTCTATTTATAACTTTTGTAACTGCATTTTCATTCCCAGGGATTGGTGTAGCAGATAAAATTACAGCATCATTTGGAGTAAGTTGAATCTTTCTATGTTCACCATAGGCAATTCTAGTAAGCGCAGACATAGGCTCTCCTTGTGAACCTGTTGTAATTAACACAAGCTCGCTGTCATCGTATTTATCCATATCTTTGATATCCACAAAGGTATCTTTCTTAACTCTAAATTGACCAAGTCTTCTAGCCGTTTCCGTTACATTTACCATTGATCTGCCCGATAAAACAACTTTCCTGCCGTATTTTTCTGCAGAATTTATAATTTGTTGCACTCTATGAACATTTGATGCAAAAGTTGCAATTATAATTCTATTGTCTTGTAAATTTTGGAAAAGTCTATTAAAAGTTTCTCCTACTTTTGATTCACTCATTGTGTAGCCCGGTCTAAGCACATTTGTACTTTCGCCAATCATCGCCAACACACCTTTTTCGCCAATTTCCGCTATCCTAGTCAAGTTAATTGGCTTTCCGCTAATCGGTGTAAAATCAACTTTAAAGTCTCCCGAATGATAAATATACCCAAGAGGTGTCTTTATAGCGAGGGCACAAGCATCAGGTATAGAGTGATTTACACTAATCCATTCAACTTCCATTTTCCCAAGTTTAACTACATCACCAGCATTTACTACATGAAGCTTGTCTCTTGAAAGCCTATGTTCCTTTAACTTGTTTTCTAAAAGACCAATAGTAAGACCTGTTCCATAAATATCTAGGTCTAGTTTTCTTAGAACGTAAGGAATTGCGCCAATGTGGTCTTCATGACCGTGCGTTAATACAAGACCTCTAATTCTATTTTTATTATTTTCCAAATAAGTTACATCTGGTATTACTACATCAATGCCAAGCATTTCGTCTTCTGGGAAAGTCATACCACAATCGACAATAATAATATCATCTCTGTATTCTATAACTGTAAGATTCTTTCCAATCTCGTGAAGTCCTCCCAGGGGAATAATCTTCACCTTATTAGTATTTTTCATTAATTTGCCTTCTCCTCAAATTTGTGGCGGCAGTCTTCGCAATAACCCATAAATTTTAGAGTGTGGTCAACTATCTTAAAATTCTTTTCTTTTTCAACTTTAGCTTCTAGCTCATTTAAATTGTCAATATCAATTTCTTCTACTTTTCCGCAATTTATGCAGATAAGATGATGGTGTCTATGACCTTCTTTTGGAACCCTAAGTTCATATCTTATGACATTGTCATCAAATACAATTTGATCTAAAATACCCAGCTTGTGAAATAATTGGACAGTCCTATAAATAGTTGCAATTCCCATTTCAGGATCCTTTTTTGCAACTAAATTATAAACTTCTTCAGTAGCCATATGCTTATCTTTGTTGTCCAAAAAAATTTCATAAACCTTTGCTCTTTGTTTAGTGTATTTATAACCACTATCTTTTAAGATCTTTTTAACAGGATCAATGTTTAAATCCATATTCTCACCTATTCTAATTCATCCAAAAGTTCTTCATAAGCTTTTTTTGCTTCTTCAAGTTCATCATCATCAATCCCTGAAAGAAGCTCTTCACCAAATTCATCTTCTATCACTTTTAATATATAGATTTCTGGTTCTTTTTCATCTGTATAGAGTGCAACATAATCTGTGTCGTCAATTGAAAATTTTGCATCTACAAAAAATTCAACTTCAACATTATTTTCATCATACAATTTTATTTTTTCCATTTTATCACCTATAAATTTATTCTATCCAGATAGCTTTGCAGAATATATGTGGCTGCAATTTTATCTATATATTTTTTTCTATTTTCTCTTCGAACAGAACCAGCTATTAAAACTTGCTCAGCCATCAAAGTGGTCATTCTTTCGTCAACATACTCAATTTCAATACCAAATTTATTTTTCAATTTTTCTGCAAACTTCATTACTTTTTCACTTTGTGGTCCAATAGTATTGTTCATGTTCTTTGGAAGACCTACCACTATTTTTTCAACATTATTTTCTTTTATTATGTCATGAATTTTATCATAGACACTTTTGTTGGAATCTCTTTTTATAGTCATAAGAGGTTGCGCTGTAAGCATGAGAGCATCAGATATAGCTACTCCAATCCATACATCGCCAACATCAAGGCCTAAAACTCTATTCATATAACCACAACCTTTACAGGTACATATATAATATGTAAAAGAGATGGTCTAGCCATCTCAAATTTTTTCTAAATAAACTTTCAACATTTCTTGTAAAAGTTCATCACGCTCTATTTCTTGAATCATGGATCTTGCATTATCATGACTTGTAATATATGTTGGATCGCCAGATAATATATATCCAATAATTTGGTCAGAAGGATTATATCCTTTTTCCTCTAGAGCATTGTAAACAACCTTTAAAACACTCTTAATTCTCTCTTGTTCCAAACTGCTTTTTTCAAATATTTGTGTATTATTGTTTTGATCCATAATTACCCCCAGATAAATTATATCATAAAATATCTATTTTGATAATATTATAATAGTTCGCCTAGTTTGTTAAGAGCTTCCTCAACTTTATCTAAATCCTTAGCACCGGCAGTTGCCATATCTGGTCTGCCGCCACCGCCTCCACCAGCAACTTTTGCAATTTCTTTTATAATTTTGCCAGCAGCAATTTTCTTTTCAACTAAGTCTTTAGAAACTGCACATACAAAGTTAAGCTTTCCATCATTTACTGTCGCAAATAAAACTACAACTGAACCAACTTTACTTCTAACTTCATCGGCTAAATCACGAAGTGTATTTACATCTACCCCATCGAATTTTTTAATTACATAATTTATGCCATTTTTAACTTTAACTGAATCAAGAAGCCCTGAAATTTGATCCTTTGCCATTTCGTGTTCAAGTCTTTCAATTTCTTTATTTGCTTCCTTAAGATTTTTGTTGTTTAATTTTATCTTTTGTAGAATTTCATCTTTATTTGATTTCAATTCCTTCGCTATTTCTTCTTGTTCATCCTTTAATTCATTTAAGTACTTTAAAACAGCAGGACCTGTTATTGATTCAATTCTTCTTATCCCATTACTTATACCACTTTCAGATAGTATTTTAAACATGGAAATCTCAGAAGTATTTGATACATGAGTACCGCCACAAAGTTCACGAGAGTAATCTCCCATGGAAATAACTCTAACTTCTTCGTGATATTTGTCTTCAAATAGACCAATTGCACCCATTTTCTTTGCTTCATCTAAACTCGTAATCTTAGTTTCAACAGGAAGAGCTTCAAAAATCTTTTCGTTTACAATTTTTTCAACTTTATCAATTTCTTCCTTTGACATTGCCTCAAAATGAGAGAAGTCAAATCTCATTCTGTCAGGCATAACTAATGAACCGGCTTGATTTACATGGTTACCAAGAACGTCCTTTAATGCTCTGTGAAGTAAGTGAGTTACAGAGTGATTTCTTCTTATATTATTTCTTCTAGCAACATCAATAATGGCTCTAACGGGAGCTTTTTCTAGTTTTCCTTCTTCAACTTCTACAAAATGAAGGTGAAGTCCATCCTTAGTCTTTTTAGTGTCTGTTACCTTTAGTCTAAATTTATCGGAAATAATTTCTCCAGTATCTCCTACTTGTCCACCACTTTCACCATAAAAAGTAGTTTTATCTAGGAGCACAATTCCCCTTTTGCCTTCATCTATATAATCAACAATTTTATCGTCTTCAGAAATAATTCTTATAATATTTCCTTCACATTCATTTTTTTCGTAACCTAAAAACTCATTGGAAATTCCTTCAAATAGGTGCTTGTTGTCTTGATTTGCCCAGCCTACATTTTTGTCATCTCTTGCATCTCTTGCTCTTTTCTTTTGAAGTTCCATTTCTTCTTCAAATCCAGCCATGTCGACATCAAGACCTTCTTCCTTTAAGATTTCTTCTGTCAAATCAATTGGAAAGCCATATGTGTCATAGAGCTTAAAGGCTTTTTTGCCCTCTAACAATTTTTCATTATTTGCCTTCATTTCTTCAATGTGAGCATTAAGTCTTACAAGCCCATCGTCAATAGTTTCTAAGAATTTTTCTTCTTCTCTTCTAATTATTTCTTTAATAGATTCTCTGTTTTCTTTTAACTCTTTATATTGATCGCCCCAAGAATCAATTACTAAATCTGCAATTTCAAAAAGAAAAGCTCTCTTTATTCCTAATTTTCTTCCATGTCTTGCAGCCCTTCTTATAAGTCTTCTTAATACATAACCCCTTCCTTCATTTGAAGGTACTATTGTATCAGAAATCATAAAAGTCATTGCTCTTATATGGTCAGTTATAACTCTAAAAGAAATGTCAGCCTTTTTATCTTCGCCATATTTTTTGCCTGAAACTTTTGCAATTTCTTTTATAATATCTTTTATTGCGTCAATTTCAAAAATATTGTCTGTCTTTTGTAAAACAGTGGCAATTCTTTCAAGACCCATTCCTGTGTCAATATTTGGATGTGAAAGTGGATTGTAATTTCCATTTTCATCTTTATCAAATTGTGTGAAAACTAAATTCCAAACTTCGATAAATCTGTCGCCTTCTCCACCAGGTCTTTCATCTTCTGAGCCATATTCTAATCCTCTGTCGACATAAATTTCTGAACATGGACCGCTTGGACCTACCTCAAGTTCCCAAAAATTATCTTCCTTTCCAAGTCTAATAATTTTTTCTTCAGGAATTCCAATTACATCCCTCCAAATATTGTATGCTTCATCGTCATCTTTATAAACAGTAACCCAAAGATCTTCCTTTGAAATTTCAAGATTAACTGTTAAAAATTCCCAAGCCCAAGGAATTACTTCGTGTTTAAAATAATCGCCAAAGGAAAAATTTCCTAGCATTTCAAAAAATGTTGCGTGCCTATCAGTTAAACCTACATTGTCTATATCGCCAGTTCTAATGCATTTTTGGCAAGTTGTAACTCTCTTTGCAGGTGGAATTTCTTCTCCAGTAAAGAATTTTTTCATTGGTGCCATTCCTGCACCGATTAAAAGAAGGGACTTGTCATTTTTTGGAATTAGCGAAAAACTTGGTAATATCAAGTGACTTTTTGATTCAAAAAATTTTAAAAACTCAGTTCTTATATCGTGTAAACCTAAATATTTCATAAACAACTCCTATTAAAAATCCTCCCATTCCCTGGGAGGATGTGCTATAAATATTATAATTATAAAGAATATGAATGTCAATTAGAGCTATATTTGTCGTTGTATTTTATTTTTGCAAAATCAATTAGTATAAATATAATTGATGTAATTGGAACAGAGATTACCATTCCCCAAACGCCAAAGATTCCTCCACCTATGATTATTGAAATTAAAACAAGTAATGGATTTAGTCCTGTACTATCTCCGATAAGCTTTGGCGCGAGAATATTATTTTCCGTCCATTGAACTACTACGAATAAAATCATCACCCAAAATGCTTTTACTGGAGAATCTACTAATGCAAATAAAACTGCAGGAACACATCCAAGGAAAGGTCCCACATATGGAATAATATCTGCAACACAAGTAATAAGCCCAATAATTATTGCAAAGTCAACTCTTAATATCAATAAATAAATCATCGTGAGTATTCCAACGAAAATTGCCATTAACATTCTTCCTCTAATAAATTGTTGAAGAGCTATGTCAATTCTATTTGCCAAAAATGTAATGTCATCTCTATATTTGTTTGGAATAGATTTTTTTACTTTGTGAGTAAATTTTTCCTTGTCCACAGAAAAATAAAATGAAAATATAATTATTAATACTAATCTAAAGGCACCAGTCAATGCTCCATATACTTTTGAAAAAACTCCAGAAAGTGAACTCATAAGTGAGCCTTGAATTTTTGTAACTAAATCATTAATAGTTTTTGTCATGGAATTTAAAATATTTGATACAATTTGTGGTGTCTTAACATCTACCCCAGCCTTTGGATTGGACTCTTTGTAGATGTCTATAAAGTTTTCTGGAAGTTCAATATTAAATTTTGCAAAAATCTGCGTCAAGAAATCATTTACGTTTTTAGTAAGTGTGTCCACCATTGCAGGTAAGCTTGTAAGTAAATTTGAAACCTCGTTAATAGTTTTTGGTATTACCGAAACTATTAAAACCACAAAAATTAAAATAACAGAAATATAAACTATTATTACTCCAAACTGTCTTTTAATTCCCTTTCTCTCCAAATAATTTACTATTGGATCTATTATGTATGCAAAAATAATTGCAATAATAGCAGAAGAAAGAGTGTAACCTAGAATTGTGAACTTGTTAAAAATTATTGTTATTAAATAGAGAACTAAAATCCCTAAAAATATTTTCGTAATGAAATGTAGATCTATGTTTATTCTTTTTTTGCCTTCTATATATCTATTTCCAATATTTATTAGATAATAAATTGCCAAAAATATTAGAAATATAGATAATATTACAAGGGCATAAATCATAAATCTTGCAGCATTACCGGAAATTTGTTCCAACATATTATCACCTGTTCTTGAACTTTTTCATCCCTTCACTTATTTTTTCCACCACATAATCACATTCTTCTTTTGTGTTATTGTGATTTATAGAAAGTCTAAGCATGGAAAGAGAATCCTCTTCACTTCTTCCAATTGCCCTAAGGACATGGGATGGATTTATACTTCCTGCTGCACAAGCAGATCCAGATGAAACACATATATCATACATATCAAGGTATTGCACCATGGTTTGTGGTTTAGTATCCTTTAGCGTAATATTTATATTTCCAGGAAGTCTCCTATCTTTTGGACCGTTAAAAATAATTCCCTTTATATTTAAAAGTTTTTCAATAGTATAATCTCTTAAATCACTTGTGTAATTTATATTCTCATCAATATTTGCATAGGCATCTTCTATTGCTTTTGCTATGCCAACTATGGATGCAACATTTTCTGTGGAGGCTCTCATACCTCTTTCTTGTTCTCCACCATCTATAAAGGGAAAAATTTCTACACCCTCTTTGATGTATAAAATTCCAATTCCCTTGGGAGCACCAAGCTTATGACCTGATATAGAAAGCATATCCACATCTAAATCTTTTAAATTAAATTTAACATTACCCATAGCTTGCACTGCATCTGTATGAAATAAAATATTTTTTTCTCGAGCAATTTTTGAAATTTCAGAAATCGGCTCAATAGTACCTATTTCATTATTTGCAAACATTATGGAAATTAATTTTGTGTTGTCCTTTATTTTTTCACTTAATTCATCTAAATTCACAAATCCTTCTTCATCAACTGAAATTAGAGAAGTTTCATTGCCAAATCTTTCAACTGATTTAAGTGAATTTAAAATAGCTGGATGTTCTATCTTTGATGATATTATATGATTTTTTTCTCTTGGATTCAATGTTTCTTTTATGACCCAGTTGTCAGATTCAGATCCTGATGAAGTAAAATAAATTTCGCTTGGTTTTACTTTTAAGATTTCTGCAATTTTTATTCTAGAATTTTCAATTGCCGCTCTAGACTTTTGTCCTAGAGAATAAATTGCCGATGCATTCCCATAATTTTCTCTCAAATAGGGAAGCATGGCATTTAGTACATTCTCTGTGATCTTTGTAGTAGCAGCATTGTCCATGTAAATCATATTTACCTCACATGTCTGCCAGAGTCATAGACTCCATTACATCTTCAATTTGTCCTTGCAACTTTGAAAGTATATCTCTAGTTGCACAATCCTTTAGCTTTCCGCAATTAGCGTTCTTGCCAAGATCACAGCAAGAAAGTGAAATGTCGCCTTCAAGAGCATTTATTATTTCTCCAATAGCAATATCCTTTGGGTCTCTCGATAAAACATAACCTCCACCTGCTCCTCTTATTGATTTGACAAGGTCGGCTTTTTTTAAAAGAGAAAAAAGTTGTTCTAAATAAGATTCCGATAAATTTTCTTCTTTTGCAATATCTTTTAGTGCAATGGGACCCTTGCCTGAATTTTCTTTTAAATTATACATTGCCATTAAACCATAACGGCCCTTTGTCGAAAGTTTCATTTAATCACCTCTCATGATGGAATAAAAGATCCTTCTTCTTTATTGTTTTCTAACATATCTTTTAAAGTGTACCACGAAAGAACTGCACACTTTACCCTTGCTGGAAGATTGCTAATGGATTCAAAAGCTATGGCATCGTCAAGTTCCTCAAGCTCATCGGGATCTTTAACTTCGCCCTTTACCATTCCAATAAATTTCTTTGCTCTTTCAATAGCCTTTTCTACAGTTATTCCCCTTACATTGTCGCACATAATTGACGTAGATGCTTGTGAAATTGCACAGCCATGTCCTGTATAGGAAATATCTTTTATAATTCCGTCTTGTACTTTTAATTGTAGAGTGATTTCATCGCCACAACTTGGATTATGTCCAAGTTCTTTGTGGGTGTAATCCTCTAATTCATGTCTATTGTGTTTATTTCTAGAATGTTCCAAAATTAATTCTGTGTAAATATTATCGAGATTCAATGCCTAAAACCCTCCTTACATCTTCAAGATGTTCTACGAAATAATCAATTTCTTCAACTGTGTTATAAATTGCAAAACTTGCTCTACAAGAGAAGTTTGAACCTAAAAATCTGTGAAGTGGTTGTGCACAGTGATGACCTGATCTTATTGCAATGCCATAAGTGTCTAAGATTGATGCAACATCGTGAGGATGAGCTTCTTTAAAGTTAAAAGATATTACTGGTGCTCTGTTTTTGTTGCTAGTTGTATAAACTTCAAGATAATCTAATTTAATTAATTTTTCGTAGCAGTAGTCAGTTAAATATCTTTCGTAATCGTCAATTCTTTCCATGCCATATTTATTTACAAAGTCAATGGCTGCCGCAAGGTTTACTGCTCCTTCAACATTTGCAGTTCCTGCTTCAAATCTTTGTGGTGCATTCAAAAAAGTTGTATGATCTTCATAAACATACTCTATCATATCGCCTCCTGATAGGAAGGGTTCCATTTCATTTAATATGTCTTCTTTTCCGTAAAGCACACCTATTCCTAGAGCAGAGTACATTTTGTGTCCTGAAAATGCTAAGAAGTCAACATCAAGTTCACTTACATTTACTTTTCTGTGAGGTACAAGTTGTGCACCGTCTAAAATAATTTTTGCACTTGAATTTTCTCTCACATACTTCACGATTTTTTCAATGTCTGGGTTTGTTCCTACTACATTAGATGCTCCTGTAATAGATACAATCTTTGTCTTTTCAGTAACCTTCTCTTCTATTTCATAAAAAGGAATTTGCTTGTCTTCGTCTATATATAAATATTTTAACTTTGCACCAGTTTTTTTAGCAACTTGTTGCCAAGGAACTAAATTTGAATGGTGCTCCATTATTGAAATTAAAATTTCATCGCCTTCACTTAAATTATTAAGTCCATAGGAATAGGCAATTAAATTTAGCGCTTCTGTTGCATTTCTTAAAAATACAATTTCGCTTGCCTTTTTTGCTCCTACAAAATCTGCAACTTTTTGTCTTGCATTTTCATAAACTTCTGTCGATTTCATTGCAAGATAATGTGCTCCCCTATGTGGATTTCCATTTTCAGTTTCATAAAATTTTTGAATATTCTCTAGAATTTCACGAGGCTTTTGTGTTGTTGCCCCATTGTCAAAATAGACAATATTTTTTCCATTGGGCTTCAATTTTAAAAAGGGAAACTCTTTTCTTATATCTTCTATCTCTTTATTTGTAAACATATTAATTTCCTCTCTTTATAATTTGTCTAACTGAATTCCAAACTTCTTCTTTTAATTTTTCATCTGCCAATGCGTCAATTGCACGAGAAAATTTTGATTCAACTATTAGTGCTTCTGCTTCGTCGTGACTAATTCCCCTGCTCATTAGATAAAATATTTGATTCATGTCAAGTTTTCCAGCACTTGATGCGTGATTGCCTACTACATCATCTTCATGGGCAAGCATTAGTGGCACTGAAATTGAATGAACTGTGTCGTCAAGCAAAATTGAATACTCCTCTTCAGAGCCAACAGCGCCCTTTGCACCTTCTATAAATTGTAGGTTTGACTTAAAGTTTTTAAAGGACTTGTCCTTTAATGCTCCATTAACCAAAATATCTGATTTAGTCTTTTTACCTCTATGAATCATGTCGTAATTCATATTTAAATATTCCTCTTTTTGTCCAAAATAAATTGAATCTACAAACGAAGAGGATCTTTCACCAATAAGCTCTGCTTTATAGTTTGTGTATAGTTTTGATGCACCAAGTTCATATTGGTGAACAGATACCTTTGCGTCATCTTCTGTGAAAATTCCAATAGACTCGAGAACTAAAGATTTATCATCATCTCTTACTATTACAAAAACTTCTACTTCTGAATTTTCTTTTGCAAGAACTTTTATAACAGAATTTCTAAATTTTTCACAATTGCCTGAGGAAGTGTAGTCAAGTATAACTTTCAATTTTGAATTTTTTTCTGCAATTATGTGCTGAAGGTCAAAAAGTTCACAATACTCATCATCTAGTTCAAATAATTTGAAATCCTCTTTGACTTCTCCTTCCTTTGCCACATAGGAATTGTAATAGTTTAAATATTTTCTATTTAATTCCAGTGCGTCAGATGAAATTCCATATTTTATTTTTTCAAATTCAGAAATTTCTCCTGGATTTTTTTCTCCTTCTTCTCTATATAATTTCCCTTTGATTTCTGGGATTTTTATTTCAGTTTCATTTACCTTTAAAAAACTAAAAGTTTTAAAGGCAATTTCATTTCCAATTATATTCATCTTTCACCTACCCAATTGATCCAACAAGTTCAAGGTTAATTAGATTATTCATTTCAACTGCATATTCCATAGGAAGTTCCTTTGCAATTGGTTCTGCAAATCCTCTTACGACCATTTCCCTCGCTTCTTGTTCAGAAATTCCTCTTGACATCAAATAAAAAATCACAGAGTCACTAATTCTTCCGATTTTTGCTTCATGTCCAATGTCAATGTCATTATTCTCTATTTTTATAGTTGGTATTGTGTCTGAACGGGACTCGCTATCAAGCATTAATGATTCACAGGAGGTTGAATTCTTTGAGCCCACTGCATTTTCCTTTATCTCAACAAGTCCTCTATAAATAGCAATTCCTCCAGATTTTGAAATTGATTTTGTGTTAATAGTTGACTTAGTATGAGGTGCTGCGTGAACAACTTGTGCACCTGTGTCTAGATTTTGTCCTTCACCTGCAAAAGAAATCCCAGTAAATTCACTGCTTGCATTTTCCCCAACTAAAATTGATGCCGGATATAGCATTGAAACTTTTGAACCAAAGGAACCTGAAACCCATTCAATTTTTCCATTTTTCTCAACAATAGCTCTCTTTGTATTTAAGTTATACATATTTCTCGACCAATTTTCTATTGTTGAGTATCTTAGAGTTGCATTTTCGCCAACAAAAAGTTCAACGGCTCCTGCATGAAGATTTATTACATTATACTTTGGAGCAGAACAACCTTCGATGAAATGACAATAAGCATCTTCTTCCACAATTATAAGGGTATGTTCAAATTGACCTGCGCCTGGTGCGTTAAGCCTGAAATAAGATTGTAAAGGTATGTCTACATTTACTCCCTTTGGAACATATACAAAGGAGCCACCAGACCAAACGGCATAGTGAAGAGCTGCATATTTGTGAAGATTTGGAGTGATACATTTTCCAAAATACTTTTTTACAATTTCTGGATATTTTTTTAATCCAGTTTCAAAATCTGTATAAATTACTCCTTGGTCAGACAAATATTTTTGAATATTGTGATATACAACTTCAGAATCATATTGTGCCCCAACTCCAGACAACATAAATTCCTTCTCCGCTTCAGGAATCCCTAGTTTGTCAAAGGTATCCCTTATTTCCTCTGGAACATTTTTCCAGTCATCACTCATATCTGCGTCAGGTCTAATATAAGTTGTAATTTCATCCATATCGACTTCAGATAAATCTGGACCCCACTCTGGATTCTTCTTTTCGTTGAAAATTTTTAATGCTTTAAGTCTACTTTCAAGCATCCATTCCGGTTCTTCCTTTTCCTTGGAAATTTGTCTAACAATTTCTTCTGTAAGGCCCTTTTCAGTTTTTGATCTAAATGTAAATTTATTTTTAATGTCGTAGACTCCACGATCCATGTCTTCTACATAAGTTTTATCCATCTTAGTCAATTATTTCACCTCTTCTCTTATCCAATTAAATCCATCTTTTTCGATTTTATCAATTAGAGAAGCGTCTCCTTCTTTTACAATTTGTCCATCTAAAATTACATGAACAAAATCTGGTTTAATGTTGTCGATTAATTCCTTGTGGTGAGTAATAATTAAAACTGCATTGTCTTTATTCAAGAATTTTTCAATTCCCCTTGATACAATTCTCGTTGCATCAACATCAAGCCCTGAATCAGTTTCATCTAAAATTGCAAGTTTTGGATTTAACATGAGCATTTGAAGAATTTCATTTTTCTTTTTTTCTCCACCAGAGAATCCGACATTAAGATATCTTTCAGCGTAAGAAGAATCCATTTTTAACTCTTCCATTTCCTTTTTTATTTCTTTTTTAAACTTTAAAATAGAAATTGTCTTATCTTCCTTCAAAGATTTTGCTGTCCTAATAAAATTCTCCACAGAAATTCCCGGAACTTCTTCGGGAGTTTGGAAAGACATAAAAAGTCCCTTATTTGCCCTCTTATCAGTTGTAAGGTCTGTAATATCTTCTCCATCTAAAAATATTTTTCCGCTAGTTACATTGTAAACTGGATTATCCATGATCACATTGGCAAGTGTAGATTTCCCAGAACCATTTGGTCCCATAATTACGTGCACTTCGCCATAATTAATTTTTAAATTTATATTTTTTAAAATTTCCTTATCTTCCACGCCTGCGCTTAAATTTTCAATTCTCAATAACTCTGTCATACTTCCTCCATTTATAAAAAATAATTCATACAAAATTACTATGTTTTTTCTATTAACTATAATAACACAACTCTTTTAATAATCAAACATTATTTGAAAATAAAAAAAACTAGGCTTAACCTAGTTTATGAAAGCGTAAATGCAGACTCTATGTGATTGATTTCCTTTTCATTAAAATAAATTTCAATTATATCAAAGCGAACCATTATGTCGTAAAGATTTTTTTCCATAATATACGCTGTGGCAGTTTGAATTATATTTTGCATTTTAAATTCCGTAACAGCTTCGTAGGCATCGCCATATTTTCTTGAGTTACGAGATTTTACTTCAACAAAGACAATCTCGTCTTTATCCCTTGCTATTATGTCAATTTCTGTGCCAAGAGCTCTATAATTTCTCTCTAAAATTACATAACCCTTTTTCTCCAAAAATTTTGTAGCAATGTCTTCTCCACGATTGCCAAAAAATAAATTGTGTCCTACCATAGTTTCATATTCTTCAAAAAAGATTTTCTGTGCATATCAGTTGGACCATAAGCCTTTAGAGCATCTCTATGATATTTTGTAGCATATCCCTTGTGTTTTTCAATGCCATAATGAGGATATTCTTCTGCCCACTTGTTGCAAAGATCATCTCGATAAACTTTTGCAATAATTGAAGCACAGGCAATAGAATAGCAAGACTCATCGCCCTTAATAATTGCATGTTGAAAAATTCCAGTTTCTATGGTTTCTGCGTCTATTAAAACACAATCTGCATTAACCTTTTTATTTTCCTTGTCGCGCAAATTTTCAAGAGCATTTATCATAGAAATGTGAGTCGCCATTTTTATATTTACTTTATCAATAATATCTGCACTTGCCCTTCCAATTCCAACGGCAATGCAAGATTCTAAAATTTTTGTATAGAGTTCCTCTCTTTTTTTCGGTGTTAACTTTTTTGAATCATCAACTCCATCGATGTACTCGTCCCTTGGCATAATAATTGCACAAGAAACTACATCGCCAAAAAGGCAGCCCCTTCCAACTTCGTCAATTCCGCAAATATTTTTGTATCCCTTGTCGTAATATTCATCTTCAAATTTATAAAAATTCATCTGGTTCCTCCAAGGTTATTCTTCCAAGAGTTCCCTTCCTAAATTCATCTAAAATAATTCCAGAAACTTTTTCATAATCTATTAATCCACCGCGCATAAGTGCGCCTCTGCTCTTTCCAATTTCGTCCATGATTTCAATTGGTTCCATATTTTCGACATTGGAAATTTTATATCTCTCTTCTATTGACTTTGGCGCAATTTTTTTTAATTTTTCAATTAATTTTAAAGAGAGAGTTTCTCTATCCATAATTTCATCCTTTATCGCACCCGTAAAGGCTAGATTAAGTCCAACTTTTTCTTCAAACTTTGGCCACAAAACCCCCGGTGTGTCTAACAGATGAAGTTTTGAATGAATTTTTATCCACTGATTTGTCTTTGTAACTCCAGGTCTGTTCCCAGTTTTTGCAGATTTTGTGCCAGAAATCGAATTTATAAAAGTTGATTTTCCAGAATTTGGTATACCTACAATCATTGCACGAAGCGGCCCCTTATTAAGACCCTTGTCCTTATATTTTTTTATCTCTTCAGACATTAATTCCTCAGATTTCTTTACGACTAGAGCCACATTTGGCTTCATTGCATTGTAAGAAATTGCAAAATTATTTTCATCGGTAATTCTTCTCATCCACTCTTCATTTAATTTTGGATTTGATAAATCAGACTTATTAAATATTAAAAGTCTTTTTTTGTTTTTTAAAAGGTCCTTAAAAAGAGGATTTCTACTTGAGAAGGGAATGCGAGAATCAATAATCTCTATTACAAAATCCACGAGTTTTAATTTTTTCTCAATATCCTCAATTGTCTTTTTCATATGACCTGGATACCAGTTAATATTCATTTAATCACCAAATAAAACCTTGTCTAAAATTTTTACTGCTCCATCATTATTGTTGTCATATTGAGAAACTACATCTGCAACTTCTCTAAGTCTTTTTACTCCATTTTTCATTGCAATGCCAAGTCCAACATTTTCTATTAGCATTACATCGTTAGAATCATCGCCAATAGCAGCAACATTTTTTAAATCCACATTTCTATTTTCTGCATATTTTTTTATCCCAAAAAATTTGTCGCCGCTTTTTTGTAAAACTTCAAGCATCCACTTTGGCTCTCTTCTAATTTTCATAATGTGAAAATTAAATCTGTCAGAAATTTCATCTCTCATTCTATTTCTAAGAGCAACTAAATCATCATGACTTCCAGCAAATACAATTGAAAGTGGATTGCCCTTTATGTTTTCAAAATCATCTACTCCAAGATTCCTTCCCTTAAAAGCGTCAACATAGGAGCCTTCAAAACTTTCAAAGTTCTTTTTCTTGTAAACAAGATCTATGCCATCATCCCTTTCAATATGAAGTGATGTGTAGACATTATCATTATCGTCAAAACTCATTACTCTTTTTAAATCCTCTTTGCTAATTGGATTCACATACTCAACTTTTCCAGTGAGATTACTCCTAATTACATTTCCATTATTGCAAATAAGGTCGATGTCCACATTATCTCCCACAAATTTGTGAGCAGAATAATATTCACGTCCAGTAGCAACTACGGGAATAATATTATTGGATTTTAGTTTTTCCACAAAGGATTCAAAACTCTTCGTAATAACTTTATCTGTAGTTAAAAGAGTTTCGTCTAAATCCATAGAAACAATTTTAATCATAAATCACCTATACATTAAATTTAAATACAATTACATCGCCATCTTCAACGACATAATCCTTCCCTTCACTTCTAATAAGTCCCTTCTCTCTTGCGACGGCAACAGAACCTGACTCAACTAAATCCTTATAGCTAACTGTATCAGCCTTAATAAATCCTCTTTCCATGTCGGAGTGAATTTTTCCTGCAGCAGTTGGAGCCTTTGAGCCCTTCTTAATAGTCCATGCTCTAGTTTCCATCTCGCCAGTAGTTAAGAAAGAAATTAACCCAAGAAGTTTGTAACTTGACTTAATCAATTTGTCTAATCCAGATGAATCAAGACCAAGTTCTTCAAGGAAAAGTTCCTTTTCATCGTCGTCAAGAGTTGCAATTTCAGCTTCAATTTCTGCAGATATTACAACAACTTCATCGCCAGTTTTTTCTGCATATTCTTTTACTTTTTTCACATATTCGTTATCTTCTTTTTTTAAATCTTCTTCAGAAACATTGCACACATATATTACAGGTTTTGCACTTAAAAGAGAATAATTTTTTATGATTTTTTCTTCTTGCTCGTCAAGCTCAACCTCTCTTGCAGCTTTTCCCTTTTCAAGAGCATTTTTAATTTTTTCCAAAAGATCTCTTTCCTTTGCAAGAGATTTTTCTGCTCTCGCCTTTTTTACAACCTTTGAATATCTATTTTCAACTTGTTCAAGGTCAGAAAAAATTAATTCTAAATTTATATTTTCAATATCACGAATAGGGTCAATAGATCCATCCACATGAATAATATTTTCGTCATCAAAACATCTTACTACATGAACAATGGCATCAACTTCACGAATATTTGATAAAAATTGATTTCCAAGTCCTTCGCCCTTACTTGCACCTTTAACAAGACCTGCTATATCATAAAATTCTATATTTGTGTGAACAATCTTTTGTGATTTGCTTAATTTTGCAAGGACATCTAATCGTTCATCAGGCACATTTACAACTCCAATATTTGGTTCAATAGTTGCAAAGGGATAGTTTGCAGCTTCAGCACCAGCACTTGTAAGAGCATTAAATAAAGTTGACTTACCTACATTAGGCAGTCCTACGATTCCAAGTTTCATTAGAAAACCTCCATTCAAATTAAAATTATATCATAATTAAAAAGCATAGGTCTATTAATAAAAAAATAGTGTCAGTCTTTACAACTAACACTATTATGATTAACACTTAAATTATATTTTATTTAGAACCATTTATCAGACCTAATATCTTTTTTCCTACATTAACACTCAGGTTCTTGTACTTAGTTTTGCCATTACCTATTCCATATGATACATAATATTTATTCCCAATTTTATTTTCTGGAATAAATGTGAAGGTTATATCATCATCCTTATCAGCTTTTATATTTACTATAACCGTTCCCTTATATGGTTCGTTTTTTAGTGGGTCTTCTGGTCCTTGACTACTAATGTTTTTTATGATTGTGTCCAAAATATCTTCTTTCAACTTACCTATTACAATAAAAGATTTAATATTTAGATCTTCATCTGTAATTACTTCTATATTCATAGATTGACATCCAATAGTCTTGTTATCAAGTGTAAATTTTTTATCATTTACTTTGCTTATTTCACTTGTGTTTAAAGTTATATATTCACTCTTTTGATTCATTGGAATTTTATAAATTTCACAAATTTCTTTTAAAGGCACATAGTTATCTCCATTAATCAAGTACATCTGCATTCCTTTAATTTCTTGTTTCTTTCCATTATCTTTATTTTCTTTTGAATAAGCAATTAATTTATGACTTGAATTAAAAAGCTTTATTTTTTTATCGGATTTTACAGGCTTAATTTTAATGGAATTCTTCATTCTCAACATCTTTGGTTGGATATTTAACATTACGCTATTTGATGCACTATCATAATTCACAAAACTATCATTTTGTTTGTCGAAAAAATCTAGGAAATCCCTTAATTTAATGAATAGGGCATCTTTCATATAAAAAGCTTGGATATCTTCTCCGCAATAATTTATTTCACACTTTACTGCATAAATTTCTTTACTTTTTGCTTGGGATATACTGGGGATAAGAACCATCCCCAGTATGAAGATAAATAAAATTTTTAACGATTGTTTTATCATACTATCCACCTTTTAAACTTTAATAAAATCCATTATAACTTCGATTTCCGAAAAATCTAATTGGGCAGTATTCAGG
>NZ_JALEOV010000016.1 GCF_022767005.1 Peptoniphilus sp.
TATAAATAATGAAGTAAATAAGACTGAAAATAATAATTCAATTTTAGGGACTTTTACTGAAAAAGAAAATTCAGATGAATTAAAACCTGCAGAGGCAGGTATAATTGTCAATTTTAAGGGAAAAGTTGCTGAAGTAATTGATGGTGGAAAAGTCAAATATATTAGAATTGAAATTACGGAAACTGATTCAAATAAATTTATGTCAGGAAATATTATTACTGTTAATACCTTTAAAAATCATAAAGTCGATGATAATGTTGAAGGTAGCGGAATTTTAGGAGAAAATAGTTTAACAAATATAAAATTAAAATAATTATTAAGGGCTGTTTAATGACGGCCCTTTCAAATTGGAGGAAAATTGGAATTTTTAAGTAGAATGGAGATAATGCTCTCATCTGAGGATATAAAAAAAATAAATTCAAAATCAGTATTAGTTTTTGGATTAGGCGGCGTCGGTGGTTCATGTGTTGAAGCACTTGTAAGGGCTGGAGTTGAAAAAATTGGCATAGTTGACGGTGATGAATATGAAATTACAAACTTGAATAGACAAATTTTTGCTACCATGAAGACTATTGGAACTAGAAAAGTAGATGCTTGTGAAGAAAGAATGTTGGAAATAAATTCTCAAGTAAAAATTAAAAAATATGATATTTTTGTTACAGAAGAAAATATATGTAGAATTGATTTTGAAGATTACGATTATGTCGTAGATGCAATTGATACGATTACATCAAAGCTTTTAATAATAAAGACTGCACATGAAAAAACCATCAAGATAATTTCTGCTATGGGTGCTGGAAATCGCCTTGATCCAACAAAGTTTGAAGTTCTTGATATCGAAAAGACTAAAAACGATCCAGTTGCAAGGATTATGAGGAAAAAATTAAAAGAAATGAACATAAAAAAGTTAAAAGTAGTTTGCTCAAAAGAGATTCCAATAAAAACTCATGACAGGACTCCCGGTTCAATTTCTTTTGTGCCACCTGTTTGCGGCATGGTTTTGGCGTCTTATGTGATTTCTGATATTTTAAGAAGTTGAAATGATGGCAAAAAAAACATATAATAATTAGCAGTAAGGAGAAGTCATGGATATAAATACATTAAACGATAAACAAAGAGAAGCACTTTTAGCGACAGAAGGTCCACTACTAATATTAGCAGGAGCTGGATCTGGAAAGACGAAAGTTGTAACTTCAAAAATTGCATATTTAATAGAAGAATTAGATGTTCCTTCATGGAAGATTTTGGCAATAACTTTCACTAATAAAGCAGCTAAAGAAATGCAAGATAGAGTTCAAAAGTTAATAGATAAAGACATCTCCTCAATGTGGATAGGAACTTTTCACTCAATATGTGTGAGAATTTTAAGAAAAAATATTGAAAGGATTGGATATAATTCAAATTTTACTATTTATGATAGAGATGATCAAATAACTGTTGTAAAGGAAGCTATTTCTGAACTTGCTCTTGATAAAGATATGTATAAACCTAGATCTATTGTAAATGATATTTCTAATATAAAAAGTGAAGGAATATCACCAGTTGAATACATGGAGCAAAATGATGATAATTTTTTCAAAAAAAATATTGGAAAAATATACGACTTATATGAAAAAAAACTTAAAAAGAATAATGCACTAGATTTTGATGACTTGTTAATAAAAACTGTGGAAATTTTAAAGGCAGAAGATGATGTTAGAGATTTTTACAGAAAGAAATTCGAGTATATTTTTGTAGACGAATATCAGGACACTAATAAAATTCAGTACAATCTTATAAAATTAATTGCAGGTACAAATCCAAATTTAACAGTAGTTGGCGACAATGATCAATCCATTTATAAGTGGCGAGGAGCAGACATAAATAATATTTTAAACTTTCATAAAGATTTTCCAGGTGCAAAAATTGTAAAACTTGAGCAAAATTATCGCTCAACTCAAAAAATATTAGATGTTGCAAATAAAGTTATCGAAAACAATGCTACTAGAATAGAAAAAAATCTTTGGACTTCAAGAGATGAAGGTAAGGATGTAGTTTATCGCGAATTTCCACATTCAAATGAAGAAGAATATGGCGTTGTAAATAAAATTATTGCGCTTAATTATAAGGGCGAAGACTTTAAAGATATGGCAATTCTTTATAGGACTAATGCACAGTCAAGAGGATTTGAAGAAGCCCTTGTGAGAGAGAGAATACCCTATAAAATTGTAGGAGGACTAAAGTTTTACGATAGAATGGAAGTAAAGGACGTCCTTGCTTATCTTCGAATACTAAATAATACCAATGACAATGTAAGTCTTGCACGAATTATAAATAGACCAAAAAGAGGGATTGGAGATACTTCGTTGTCAGATTTGATAGATTATGCAGATAACAATGCTCTTTCCCTTTATGATGTAGTTACAAATATTGACAAATTTGAAGATCTTAATATTAGGGCAAGAAAGAACATTAAGGAATTTGGTAGCATCTTAAAAATTCTAAAGGATAGGGCAGAAAATCTTTCTGTTGGAAAACTTTTTGAAGAAGTTTTATATGAAAGTGGATATGTTCATGATTTAAAGAGCCAAAATACAATAGAGGCAAAGACTAGGCTTGAAAACATTGAAGAGCTTCACTCAAATATTATGGAATACGACAGAGAGGGAGTTGAGCTTTCAGAGTATTTAAATGCGCTTTCACTTTTATCTGATGTGGATAAAACTTCTGAAGATACTGGAGTAAATTTAATGACAATGCACGCTGCTAAGGGCCTTGAATTTGACACCGTTTTTTTAGTTGGATTTGAGGAAGGACTTTTTCCAACTGGTAGGGCTCTTGAAAGCGAAGAAGAAGTTGAAGAAGAGAGAAGACTTTGTTATGTAGGTGTAACTCGTGCTCGAAACAATTTGTTTATTTCATCTTCAAGGACTCGTTCAATGTATGGAAAATTAACTCCCGCAAAGAGAAGTAGATTTATTGAAGAAATGGGAGATAAAATAGAAATCATCGAAGACAAAAGTAGAGAACTATTAGAAGTAAGAGATTACAATGAAGGCACTTCCATTACTAGACCTAAAAAATTCTTGGGAATTGAAAAGAAAGTTGAAACTTCAAAAAAATCTGATAATAAAAATGTAAATATTAATATTGGAGATAAAGTAAAGCACAAAATTTTTGGCAATGGAATGGTAGTTCAAAAGAAAGAAAAAAATGGCGATTATGAAGTTGTTATTTCCTTCGATAAAAAGGGATTAAAAAGATTAATGCTATCAGTTGCTCCTATAAAATTAATTGATTAGTTGGTGAAATATGATTGACAAAATAAAAGAAATGGATGATTTAATTTCGCAAATTGACAAATTAAACTACCATTATTATACCTTGGATGACCCTATTCTTTCAGATGCTGAATACGATAAAATTTATGACAAACTTGTAAATCTTGAGAATGAAACGGGAACAGTTTTATCCTATTCCCCAACTACAAGAGTTGGAGGATTGATTTTAGATAAATTTGTTAAGCACACACATCTAGGAAGGCTCTACTCAATGGATAAAGCACAGGGAGATGATGCTCTTCTTGCATGGTACAATCGTATTGAAAAATTTGTAAGTGATTATAATTTAGTAAATATTAACAAACTTCCAGAGCCAGAATTTATTGTAGAATTAAAATTCGATGGACTTACAATTAATCTAACTTATGAAAATAAAAATCTAGTTATGGCATCGACAAGAGGTAATGGAATCATTGGTGAAGAAATCTTGGAGCAAGTTAAGACAATATATTCTGTTCCACTTCGCATAAATTATGCTGGAAAAATAGAAGTTCAAGGGGAAGGTTTGATGCCACTTTCTGAACTTCAAAAGTACAATGAAAAATTCGATGATAAATTAAAAAATGCAAGAAATGCAGCAGCTGGGGCTCTTAGAAATTTAGACCCAAAAGTTACAAAAAAGAGAAATTTAACAGCTTTTTTCTACAATATTGGCTACATTGAAGAAGAATTATTTAAGTCAGATGATGACATAAAAGAATTTTTAAGAGAGAATAATTTTAAAGTTTCAAAATATAATTTTAAGGTAAAAAAATTTAAAGAAATAATAGATAAGATTCGTGAAATAGGAGATAATAGAGATAAGCTTGATATATTAATTGACGGAGTTACTATTAAAGTGAATGATATTGCAACGAGAAAAGCTCTTGGCTACACAAATAAATTTCCACGCTGGGCAATTGCCTATAAGTTTGAAGCAGAAGAAATATCAACAACGCTATTAGATGTTGTCTGGAATGTGGGCAGAACTGCAAAGGTAACGCCATCAGCAATACTTGAGCCAGTGGACATTGGCGGAGTTACAGTTCAAAGGGCAACACTTAATAATTACGACGATATACTTAGAAAAAAAGTTAAAATAGGTTCAAGAGTTTTAATTAGGAGATCTAACGACGTAATTCCAGAAATACTTGGAACCTTACCTAGTGATAATGAAACTCGCGAGATTGAAAGACCAAAGACTTGTCCCTATTGCGGTTCACATTTGTATCAAGATGGAGTCCACATATTTTGTCCAAACACACTATCTTGTGTGCCTCAACTTGTGTCAAGGCTTACGCATTTTGCATCGAGAGATGCCATGGACATCGAAGGTTTTAGCGAAAAGACAATTGAAAAATTAATGAAGGCAGTGAACTTAAAAGAAATCCCAGATATTTACAAATTAAAGTATGATGACATAATAAAAATTGAGGGTTTTAAGGAAAAAAGGACAAAAAATCTTTTGCGGGCAATTGAGGATTCAAAGAGACCTCATCTTTCAAATTTTATTTATGCACTTGGTATTCCAAATGTTGGAATAAAAACTGCAAGAGATCTTGCAAATCACTTTAAAGATTTTGATAAATTAAAAGACTCTAAGGAAGACGAATTAATTTCAATTGGTGATATTGGAAATATAACCGCGAAAGAAATTGTAGATTTTTTTAATGATGATAGAATAGTAAGATCAGTGGATGAACTTTTTGAACTTGGAGTTTCTCCAGAGTTTGAAGATGAAGATGATGTTCCAAAACCACTCCTTGATAAAACAATTGTAATAACAGGTACATTAGATTTGCCACGTAAGGAATTGGAAGAAAAGTTAATTTCTTTTGGAGCTAAGGTAACAGGTTCTGTTAGCAAAAGAACTGATTATGTAGTTGCAGGAGAAAATCCAGGGTCAAAATACGATAAGGCAAAGTCCTTAGGTATAAAAATTTTAAGTTTAGAAGAACTTGAAAAATTAGTAGGAGGTTTAAATGAATAAAGAAGATATTAGGCATATTGCAAATATTGCTCAAATTGATTTTTCTAATGAAGAATTAGATAAATTTGCACCAACCTTTGATGAAAATATTGAACTTGTAAATAAAATTAAGGAAATCGACACTGAGGGTGTTGAAAAAGTTTTTCAAGTTAATGGAACAGAAAACAATATTCGTGAAGATAAAACTGGAGAGTCTCTTACACAAGAAGAGGCACTTGAAAATGCCGCTACTACAAAATACGGTTATTTTAAACTTATTAAATTTGTGGATTAGGAGGGACTCATGACTTTTAGCAATTTAAGAGCCTGGGAGATAGCCCAAGGATATAGAAACAAAGATTTTTCTTGTGAGGAAGTTACAAGGGAGTTTTTAGATAATATTAATAAAAAAAACAAGGATATTAACGCATACATTACTATTACAGAAGAAATGGCGATGAAAAAAGCAAGAGAAGTTGATGAAAAATTTCACAACAGAGAAGAAATGTCCCTTCTTGCTGGAGTGCCAATTTCAGTAAAAGATAATATTTCAGTAAAAAATGTAAAGATGACTTGTGCATCTAGGATGCTAGAAAATTATACTGCTCCCTACGATGCAACTTTAGTGAAAAAAATTAAAGATAATGACGGAGTAATTCTTGGCAAAGTAAATCTTGATGAATTTGCCATGGGTGCATCAACGAGAACATCCTATTTTGGAGTTACAAAAAATCCACTTGACTTAACTAGAGTTTCAGGAGGTTCATCAGGCGGTTCTGCTGCATCAGTTAGTGCAAATATGGCTGTAATTTCCATTGGTTCAGATACTGGCGGATCAGTTAGACAACCTTCAAGTTTTTGTAAAACTGTAGGAATGAAACCAACTTATGGTTCTATTTCAAGATTTGGCATGGCGTCAATGGCAAATACTTTTGACCAACCGGGAGTAATTGCAAAGGATGTTAGAGACCTTACAATTATGTTTAACGTAATCGAAGGACGTGACGAAAGAGATGCAACTTCTGTTGGAAATCCTGGACTTAAATTTGACTTTGACTTTTCTGATGATGCGATAAAAAATTTAAAAGGAAAAAAATTCGCAATACCAAAGACTTACTTGGAAATGGACTTAAATAAAAGAGTAAGGGGAGAACTGGACAAGGCAATTGAAATTTTAAAAGAAAATGGTGCAATTGTCGAACCTTACGATATTGATTCACTTAACCACACTATTGAAACTTATAATATTTTAGTAAATGGTGAAATTGCATCTAACCTCGCTCGTTTTGATTCTATTCGTTATGGTCATAGAACTGACAAAAAATTTGATACAGTTGAAGAAATGTATCGTGCATCAAGAAGCGAAGGTTTTGGGGAAGAAGTTAAGAGAAGAATAATGATTGGAACGCACATTCTTTCAATGGAAAATGCTGACGAATTTTACTACAAGGCATTAAAAGTAAGAGGACTTATAAAAAGAGATATGGATAGAATGTTTAAAGATTATGACTTTATGATTTGTCCAACATTTCCAGTTTTACCATTTAAAATCGACGACGATATGAGTCCAATAGAAATGTACCAAGCAGATTTGTTTACAATTCCTGCAAATATGGTAGGTTCACCATCAATTTCACTTCCAATGCCATCAGCAGAAGATGGACTTTCTGTTGGAATTGAATTTACTGCAAGAAGATTTAAGGATAAAGATTTACTTCAAGCATCACTTGCTTTTGAAAGGAGTTTAAATAAATGAAATATAAAACAATTGTAGGTTTGGAAATTCACGTTGAACTTTCCACAGAAACAAAGGCTTTTTGTTCATGCAAGAACTCCTTTGGAGATGAACCAAATACAAATGTATGCCCAGTATGTTTAGCACTTCCAGGTGGCATGCCAGTTTTAAATAGAAATGTTGTTAATTATACAGTAATGGCTGGAACTGCCTTTAATTGTAAAATAAATAATAAATCAAAATTTGATAGAAAAAATTATTTTTATCCCGATTTAACTAAGGGATTTCAAATAACGCAAAATGACAATCCAATTTGTACAGACGGTTATCTTGAAATCGAAACTGATGAAGGAAACAAAAAAATTGGACTTTTTCAAATTCAAATGGAAGAAGACACTGCAAAAAGTCTTCACACAGAAGAAAATGAAACGCTAATGGACTACAATAGATGTGGCGTTCCATTAATTGAAATTGTTACTAAACCTGATATTTCCAGTGGTAAAGAAGCTCGTATATTTCTTGAAAAATTAAAATCGACATTGAGATTTTTAAATATCTCAGACTGTAAAATGGAAGAGGGCTCCCTTAGATGTGATGTCAATGTCAACATAAAGGATATGGAAACGGGCAAAAAAACTGCTATAACTGAGGTAAAAAATCTTAACTCTTTTAGAGGAGTTGAAAAGGCAATTGACTTTGAAGTAGAAAGACATATTAAACTTCTTGAAAATCACGAAGATGAAATTAGAACAACAAGAAGATGGGACGATGCGAAAAACGAAACTGTTTTAATGAGAGTTAAATACACAGCTAGTGATTACAGATTTGCACCTGAAGGAGATCTGCCAATTGTTCACATTACTGATGAAGAGATAAAAGAAATTGTTGACAAAATGCCAGAGCTTCCATCACAAATGATGGAAAGATTTGTAAAAGATTACGGCATTACAAAGGAAGATGCAGGAGTTCTTGCATCATCAAGAGAGCTTGCTAAGTTTTTTGAAGATATAGCAGCTGACTTTAAAGATTACACACTTCTTTCAAATTGGATTCAAACAGAAATCTTAAGAAGAGTAGAAATTTCTGATGATGTAGAATTTAAGCTTCCTTTTGCTAATAAAGAATTTATTGAACTGTTAAACTCAATTAAAAATGAAAAAATTAGCAATAACGCCGGCAAAAAAGTTTTGCGTGAAATGTTTGAAACGGGAAACGGCGCAAAGGAAATTATTGAAAGACTTGGTCTTGTTCAAATGACAGATGTATCTGAAATAGAGAAAATTGTAGACGAAGTTCTCAATGAAAACGAGCAATCAATCATTGATTTTAAAGAAGGAAAGGACAGAGCTTTGGGATTTTTAGTTGGACAAGTAATGAAAAAATCAAGAGGCAAGGCAAATCCAAAAATTGCAAATGAAATGCTTGTAAAAAAATTAAAGGAAAGATAATTTAAGGTGTCAAAGGTGGCACCTTTTTTATTTGCAATCTAAAACTAATTAAAAATAAATATTTTACAAATTTATTAGAAGTATTGATATAATTAGGTCATCTAAAATATAGATTTATGTTATTAATATACTTAACAAAGTTGTCATTAAATATTCACAAATTTTTACTATAATAAAGCAGGTGATTAAATGTTTAAGATTTTAGTTGTAGATGATGAAAAAAGCATTAGAGAAGTTATTAGAACTTATGCAGAATTTGAAGGTCATGAAGTTGTTGAAGCTTCAGATGGACTTGAAGCAATAGAGAAAGTACGTGAAGAAGATTTTGATGTAATAGTAATGGATATTATGATGCCAAAGCTTGATGGATTTTCTTCTTACAAGGAGATAAAAAAAATAAAGGACATTCCAGTTCTAATGCTTTCTGCCAGAGGCGAAGAGTACGATAAATTATTTGGTTTTGAAATAGGAATTGACGATTATGTTACAAAACCTTTCTCTCCAAAGGAACTTATGGCGAGATTAAATGTAATTGTAAACAGAAATAATAAAACTGAAGAAAATAATATCATGGAGTTTGAAGGTTTAAAAATTGATTTAGATGGAAGAGTTGTTTTTGTAGACGATGAAATTGTGGATTTAACACCTAAAGAATACGACCTTTTAGTTTACATGGTAAAAAATAAAAATATTGCTTTATCAAGAGACAAACTTTTAAATCAAGTTTGGGGTTACGATTTTTATGGAGAAGACAGGACAGTTGACACTCACATAAAAATGTTGAGAAATTCAATTAAGAAATATAGAAAATTTATTATTACTGTAAGAGGAGTTGGATATAAATTTGATACAAGAAATTAAAGAAATAAGGAGAGTTAAAATTGACAAGAATAGCATTCTATTTAAGTTATGGAAATATTTTGTCTTTTTTGCTGGACTGATTTTAATTTCTATTTGGCTTTTCCAAACAGTTTTCTTGTCAAGTTTTTACGAGACAATGAAAATTCGCGAAGTTACAAAAGTTGGCAACGAGCTTAGAAGTGATTACAATTCTAAGGACTTTGAAACTAAATTATCCAATTATGCTAATACAAAGGGACTCGAGATAAAGGTATTAGATGAAAATGGCGCTTGGGTTTATCCCTTGAGATTATTTGACGAATTTGTTGAAAGACCTAGAATGATTTGGGAAAATTTCGATAAGTTTTTTGGATCACTTAAAAGAGATAATAGGACTTATAAAATTTATACAGTTAGGTATGAAAATTTAAAGGATCCATCAATTATTTATGCAGGTTATCTCGGAAACACAGATGGAGAGGAATATTACCTTTATATAAATTCAGTGTTAAAACCAGTTGATGCAACAGTTGATGTCATAAGAAGAATTTTAGTTATTATATCTTTTTTGGCCCTTATTTTTGCATCTATTACTGCATATTTCGTTTCAAAAAGACTTTCAGGACCTCTTGTAAGGATGTCAAATACAGCGAAGGAACTTGCCAAAGGCGATTATAAAGTTCAGTTTAGAAAGGGCGAATACACAGAAATCGACGATCTTTCCAATACTCTTAACTATGCAAAGGATGAATTAACAAAGACAATTGAAATGAGGAAGGATTTAGTGGCAAATGTAAGTCACGATTTAAAAACTCCGCTTACTGTTATAAAATCCTATGGCGAGATGATTAGGGATATCTCTGGTTCAAACGAAGCTTTAAGAAATAAGCATTTAGAAACAATAATTAATGAAGCAGATAACTTAACAGCTTTAGTAAATGATTTGTTAGATTTATCAAAAATTGAATCTAATCTTGAAAAAATAAAAAAAGAAGAGTTTTGCCTTGAAGATTCAGTCTATGAGGTTCTCGATAGATTTAAAATTAATAAAAATTATTCCGATTATAAATTCGAAATTGATTCAAGTGGAGATACAAGGATATTAGGCGATAGGTCAAAGATAAATCAGGTAATCTATAATTTAATTAATAACGCAATAAATTATTCTCCAGTGAATAAAAATATAGAATTGGTGATCAAGGGTGACGAAAATAAAACTGAATTTCATTGCATTGACAAAGGGATTGGCATAAGAGAAGAAGATATAAATGGAATTTGGGACAGATTTTATAGAGTTAGAAATAATCACACTAGACCAGAAATTGGCACTGGCCTTGGTCTTTATATTGTAAAGACTATTATGGATCTTCATGGATACGAGTATGGCGTTCATTCAAAAATAAATGAAGGTTCAGACTTTTATTTTATTGGAAATAAATAATTAAAAAATTTAATAAAGTTTTGAAATCGACTAGAGATAGTCGATTTTTTTGTATTTATATAGAAAATCTAATTTGTATAAAATTTTTTAAAATTGCAAAAAATAATGCCATTGGTCCCATATTAAAAAAAGAAATTAAAGTACTAGAAAATAGCAAGTATATGTAGTAAAATTAACTTAAGTGGAGCAAAATGGATTAAAAAGTAATATAAATGGAATAAAGTGGAGAATAAAATGTTAATAGGTGAATTTAGACATAACCTAGACCCAAAAGGGAGAATTACAATTCCATCAAAATTTAGAGATGACCTTTCTGTATTTGTAATGACAAAGGGTTTAGATAACTGTCTATTTTTATATCCAAAGGAGCAATGGGAGAAAATTGAAAACAAATTAAAGGAACTCCCTATGACAAATAAAGCTGTAAGATCCTTTGTGAGAACATTTTTTTCTGGTGCTGTTGATTGTGTGTTAGATAAACAAGGAAGAGTGCTTATTGCAGAAAACTTAAGGGATTATGCAAATTTAGATGATAAGTGTGTAATCATAGGTCTTTCCAATCGTGCAGAAGTTTGGTCTGAAGAAAACTGGAATAAATACAATGAAGAAGAAGCACTTTCTTATGAAGAGCTTGCTGAAAAAATGTCGGAGTTGGGAATATAATGGATTTTTCACATAAAAGCGTACTTTTAGAGGAAACGATCAATGGGTTAAATGTTAGAAAGAATAAAATCTATCTCGATGGGACTCTTGGAGGAGCTGGCCATAGTTATGAAATTTTAAAAAAATTAGAAGGCACTGGACTTTTAATAGGAATTGACCAAGATGAAGAGGCGCTAAAGGCAGCTAGAGTTAGACTTTCTGAATTTAAAAATGTTGAATTTTTTAATTTAAATTACATAGACTTTGAAGAAGCACTTGATGCACTTGGTATAGATAAAATTGATGGAGTTTTATTAGATATTGGAGTTTCTTCTTATCAATTTGACAATCCAGAAAGAGGATTTTCATATAGATTTGATGCACCACTTGATATGAGAATGGATAAGGATTTAGAAATTTCTGCTAAAGATATTATAAATACATATAGTGAAGATGAGATTACAAAAATTATAAAAGAATATGGTGAAGAGAAATGGGCTTCCCGAATTTCCAAGTTTATTGTGGATTATAGAAAAAACAAAAGTATTGAAACTACTTTTGAACTTGTTGAAATAATAAAAAATGCAATTCCTGCATCTGCGAGAAGAAATGGACCTCATCCAGCAAAAAGGACTTTCCAAGCTCTTAGAATCGAAGTTAATAAAGAGCTAGATGTTCTTAAAAATTCAATTGACAGATTTGTAAATAGGTTAAATCCTGGTGGTAGAATTGCTATAATTACATTTCATTCCTTAGAGGATAGAATTGTAAAAAATTCTTTTAAATATTTGGAAAAGGACTGCATATGTCCACCAACATCTCCAATTTGCACTTGCGATAAAAAGAGAGAAATCAAAATTATCACTAGAAAACCAATTACTGCAAGTGAGGAAGAGTTAAAAGAAAATAACAGATCTCACTCAGCTAAACTAAGAATTGCCGAAAAATTAGAGGTGTAAAATGGCAAAAAAATTAACTAAAATTTCAAATAAAAGTTATAATAGATATAAGAATAATCTTTTAAATAATAAGCCTTTTATTTTTACTTTGGCAATTGTTACAATTGTTTTGATTGCAATTTTAATTTTATACTCTCAAATTGCAGGTCTTGATAGAGAAATTTTAAAACAAAAGGCTGAAATAGATGAATTAAATAAAACTAAGATAACTCTTGTAGGTGAAATAAAAGCTGTAAAATCTTCTGCGCAAATTGCTGAAGAAGCTATGTATAAACTTGGGATGGTTTATCCTTCCGAGGATCAAATAGTTTACATTGATTCAAAGGAAGAAAAAAACTTAGGAGATATTAATTACAACGTATTTTTAAGCCCAATTGTATCTGTTCTAAGATCCTTTACAAGAGATTAGGAGGATATATTGAAAAATAATAAGGTTAAAGCTAGAGATAGAAAAAAAGAAAGTGGATTTAAAAGGCACACAAATAATGCCAATAAATTCATATTTATATTTTTTATCTTTCTAGCTTTTTTATTTGTAGCTGTAATCGCAAAACTTTTGTATATTCAAATTGTTCAATCGGAAGATTTAACTATTGCTGCTCTTAACCAACTTACTAGGACAGAGGTTATAAATTCTAATCGTGGCATTATTTACGATAGAAATAAAAAGGAGATGGCGATAAATATTACTAAGTGCAATATTTTCTACAATTTAGATTTTTTGACACAGGGTAAGGACGAAAGTAATAGCGATTTTAAAAGTAGAAAAGAAAAATTATATGATGAAGATGCAAAAATTATTTCTGATGTTACTGGATTAGATTATGACGAAATAAGAGGGAATATGACTGGCGATAAAGTTGTGAGAGTCGCCACAAATATTGATCGAGCGAAAGCAAATGAGTTAAAGGATTTAAGAACAAAAATTGCAAAAGAAAATCAAAGCAAAAAAACTAATAAAAATCAAAGTTTAATGGCAATTTCTATTGATGATGTAACGAGAAGACTTTATCCTTTTAATAATCTTGCTTCTTATATAATTGGATTCACAAATGATGAAAATGTTGGACAATATGGGATTGAGGCGAGCTATGACGAAGAACTTTCTGGGATTTCTGGTAAAAGTGTTTCATTAAAGGACAACGCATCAAATAAGATTCCTTTGACAGATGAAGAAACTTATGCTCCAAAAGAAGGTTATTCTGTAGTTTTATCGATAGATTCAAACATTCAACAATTCGCAGAGACTGCTGCAGAAAATGCAAAAAAAGAAAATAATGCAGATAAAGTTTCTGTAATTGTGCAAGATACCATGACGGGCGAAATTTTGGCAATGACAACTAAGGATGATTACAATCTAAATGATCCAAGGGCTCCTATAAATGAAAAACAAGAAAAAGAATGGAATAACTTAAATGAAGAAGAAAAAATGGATGCCCTATACGAAAATTGGAGAGATTTTAACGTAAATGACCAATATGAACCCGGCTCAATTTTTAAACTTATTACGGCTGCAGCTGCTATTGAAGAAAATACTTCTCAACCAGATTCACAGTATTATTGTAATGGTTGGATGAAAATAGGAGATAGAAAATTATCTTGTACAAGTCCAACTAGAGGAACAAAAACTCTCGCAAAGGCAATTGAAGAGTCCTGTAACATGACTATGATACAAGTAGGTCAAGGTTTAGGAGCTGAAAAGTTTTTAAATTACATCCAGGCTTTTGGATTTGGTAGAAAAACAGGTATAGAATTATATGGTGAGTCCGTAGGGTTAATTCCAGCATCTGCAAAGGAAATTAGCATAGTAAAACTTGCAACAATGTCTTATGGGCATTCAATTGCAGTATCTCCACTTCAACTTGTAAATGCAGTGAGTGCAATTTCAAATGGTGGTTTTCTAAACAAGCCAACACTTATAAAGGAATTAGTGGACTCCAATGGAAATATAATTGAAAAAAAGAAAACTGATCTTAAGAGAAGAGTAATTTCCGAAGAAACTTCAGATAAAATGAAGTATATGATGAAAAGAGTAGTAGATAGTGGAACGGGGAAATTAGCACAAGTACCAGGTTATCAAGTTGGAGGAAAATCTGGTACAGCAAATATCGCAACTCAAACAGGTTATTTAGATGCATACAATTCATCTTTTGTCGGAGTCGCTCCTCTTAATGCTCCTAGATTAACTGTACTTGTTGTAGTAAATAATCCTAAAGGGGCAATACTAGGTGGTGCTGTTGCTGCTCCAGTAGTACAAGAAATTTTAAGTAAATCTTTAAATTATATGAAAATTCAAAAAACTGAAGAAGTAAGCGAAAAAGAAGATTTTGTATCAGTGCCTGATGTTGAAGGATTGCTTTTAGAAGATGCCGGAAAAACTTTATTAAAATCTGGACTTAGATTTAACACTAATGCTGAAGGTGTAGAAAATTATTCAGTGGTAATAAATCAAAGTCCATCACAGGGATCATATGTAATTAAAGATACAATAGTTGATTTAGCTGTAAATGATAAAGATAGCGGTATTTTGATAATGCCTAATTTATCAAGAAAGAGCAGAAAAGAAACTGAATCTATTTTAAAATCTATGAATATAGAGTATAATATCAAGGGAAATGGCGACTTTATATCACAAAGCCCTAGAGCTGGGAAAAAATTGTCGGGCGACGAAACTGTTACAATTAATTATTCAAAAAGAAATGACGAAGAAGATTTGAATGAGGGAAATTCTAAAGTTAACAATAGTGCCGACACAAATAGTAAAAATGTAAAGGAAGAAAGCTCTAGCAACAAGAAAAATTTATTGCAAGATAAAGAAGATACTGTTAAAAAGGAAAAGACAGTGAACAATAAAAATTCAAATAAAGAAGACAATACAAAAAATAAAAAAAGGGATTAGGATAAAAATAATATGAATTATTTAGTTAATTTAGCATTGGGTTTAATTTTTTCATTGATTTTTGGAAGAATTTTAATCCCAATATTAAAAAGATTGCACGCAGGTCAAAGTATAAGAGAAGATGGACCACAAAGTCACATGATAAAAAGCGGCACACCCACAATTGGTGGATTAATATTTTTATCTTCTGTAATAATCACAACTTTACT
>NZ_JALEOV010000027.1 GCF_022767005.1 Peptoniphilus sp.
TTTCTAAAAATATTGAAGAATACGAAAAAAGTAGTGTCCAAGCAAAATCCACTGCAAGAGAAAGAAAACTTAAAGAATCTCCTTCAAAGAACATTGATATAAAAAAAGAATCTAAAACATCTGAAAATGGATATGATGCTGTTGATGCAAAAAAAGCTGATAAAGAATTTTTAGATGCAAATAGGGAATCAAAACCCGAATCAGGAATGAGTCAAAAAGAATTAATAAGAAGAGTTCAAGAAGAACTTAAAAAGTCAAATTTTAACGAAAGTTCAAAGAAACCTTCTGATTTAAAAGTAGACATTTCTACAGAAGAAATTCCTTTAGATAATTCAATTAATAATTATGAAAGATTTCATAGTAATGAAGATTTTCAAAATGAAAGTCCTAAAAAATTTTCTTTAAGAGAAAAATGGAAAAATTTTATAAATGAAGAAGACGACGAATTTTCAATTTTTTCAAGCATTAAAGACGATAGCAAGAAAAAGGAAAATGCAAGAAATTTAGAAATTAGTAAATCTGTTGAGGATTCTGAAAAATCTTTTGAAAATACTCTCTCTACACCAAAAATTGACATTGAAGATGCCATTAAAAAGTCTGAAGAAACAAAGAAGAAAAAAAAGGAAGACAAAAAAAAGGATGATTTAAGTAATAAACCTCAAAATATAAAAAAGAAACCTCAAGAATTTCAAAATAAAAATAAAGATTTAGCGGAAAAAAGTTTCAATGATACAAACATTAATATCACAAAAGAAGATAAATCTAATGAGCTTAACGATAATTCTAAAGATCTTAAATCAAAAAATAATTCTGAGCTTTCTGAAAAACTCAACAGTATAAAAATACCTAAACAAGGAGAAACTTCTAACTCTTCAGATAAGCATACAATTAATAAAAAAAATATTAAACCTAAAAACTTAAAGAATTTATTTAGTTTTAAAGATAATGGCGAAAAACCTGTAAAAGAAATAGAATCTGTAGATTCAAAAGTTGACAAAGCTATTGAAAATAATCTTTCCAAAAAGGTAAATGATATGGAATCAAAAATTTCTAAATCATCTTTAGATGCCCTCGACAAAATAATGGAAGTTTTAAGTAATATTACTGACAAAATTTCTAACTATATTGGGGACTTTGGTTCAAAGGAAAGTAAAATTTTAATTGGAATTGGTACAATATTAAATGCAATTGCACTTTTAATTGGCAGTGGATCTTTTAAGTTTATTTTAATACTATTTTTAATACTTAAACTTGTATTTGATTACTTAGAATTTTATATCCCACTTAATATTGCAACTGATAGAGATGAAATTGACACAAGTTATCCTGAAGTCAAAAAGTTTGCTCTTATAAACTGGATAATATGTAAAGTATTTTTATTTATTGGATTTATTATCACACCTTTTGGTGGATTTCTGAAATACAATATGTTGCAGGCACTTACTGCTATGCCTCTTGCTACATTAATATTAGTTATATTATCCCTTCTCATTGCAATAACTCTTTATAAAGAAGAATTTGTTGGAAGATCAAAAATTAATTTCATTGGATGGTATGCAATTGCTTTTACGCTTTTTGAACTTTTATTTAAGATGATATGGTTTATAATTAATTTTATTTTCGTAACACTTTTTTAAACTCAAGGAGAATGGTTAAATTATTTTTAACTACTCTCCTTTTTTATTTATTTATTTTTTAAAGTTCAATACAATTTTTATTATATTTAATAATAACTTTTATAATCTGTTTCAAAATATTTTTTTAGTTCCCTTGGTTTGTAAATTCCCTTGTCTGTTACAAAGCCTGTAATTAGCTCTGGAGGTGTTATATCAAAAGAAGGATAAATTGCCTTTACTCCCTTTGCAGTGTGATTGCCTAACACAAGGGATGGATCTCTCATTTCAATCACTATGTCCTCTTTTTTCTTTTTTCCCATATCGGGCATTCCCGTCACATAAAAAGGAACATTAAATTCACGAGCAACAATTGCAATTTGGTGTGTGCCAACTTTATTCGCAACATGACCGTCAAGTGTAATTGTATCTGTCGCCGATGTGAATACATCTATTCCTATATTTTCCATGGTGTAGGCAACCATATTATCTGTTATTACATATGTATCAAATCCCATTTCATTTATGCAAGTTGCAGTAAGTCTTGCTCCTTGATAATAAGGTCTAGTTTCTGTGCAGTAAAATTTTACATTTTTACCTTGCTCCTTTAAAGTTCTAGTCATAGTTCCAATAATCGTTTCTGCAAAACATTGTGTCAATACTTTTCCGCCATCAGGGATTACATCACATAGATATTTTGCAACTTCATTCATTGCATTATATCTTCTATTTAGTGAATTTATGGATTCTTGAAAAACTGCATCTACAACATCTTCTCTATTTTTAATTGCTCTTCTAGCAGCTTTAATTGATCCCTCAGTTACTTTTTTAAGTCTACTTGATGTAGTAGGTCTTGCAGTGGAAATTGTATGGGCAGCTTCTTCTAAAAATTTTATTAACTCCTCTCCCTTTAAATTCCTTCCTTCATAAGCTGCAAGTGCCATTCCCATGCCTGCTGCAGTGTAAGGACCTGCTGATTGAGTTACCATGTCCTTTATTGCTCTTGCAACATCCTTATAACTGTTACAAGTTTCAAATCTTATTTCCCTTGGATAGACCCTTCTGTCCAAAATTCTCACTTTTCCCTCTTCATACCAAGCTACATTTTCATATCTAAGCATAAAGGGCATATCATAATCTTGTCTTTCCATTTATTATTTCAACTCCTCAATAATATCAATGATTAAATTTTTTAATTTTGGTGAAACTTCTCTAGCCACATCTTCAACCTCGCTTCCATCCATATTTTCTATTCGATCAGAAGAATAATTTGTTGCAACTGAAAATGCAAGGACCTTTATGCCGCAATGACCTGCCGTCAATGTTTCTGTAATAGTTGACATCCCAACTAAATCGCCACCTAAATTCCTTATTGCGCGAATTTCTGACGGTGTTTCAAAAAATGGACCCACTGTGAAGAAATAAACCCCTTCCTTTAGTTCAATACCTAACTTTATTGCAGATTTTTTTGCTATATTGCGAAGACTTTTGTCGTACAATTTGTCAATTGGATAGAATCTATTGCCAAATTGAGATAAATTATTTCCCCTAGTTGGACTTACTCCAGCAAAATTTATGTGATCAGTTATTAGGCAAATATCTCCAGGATGAAAATTGTAATTCACTGCACCAGCTGCATTTGTAAGGATTAATTCTTTTACACCAAGGAGTTTTAAAACATAGACTGGCGTCGCAAGCTCGTTAAAATCATAACCTTCGTAATAATGAAATCTTTTAGTCATGCAAATTACAAATTTACCCTTTAATTTCCCAAAAATAAATTTTCCACTGTCTTCACTTACAGTTGAAATCAAAAAATTTGGCACATCTTTATAATTAATTTCAATTTTATCTTCAATTTCATCTAAAAGCTTTTCAAGACCTGTGCCGAGAATTATTGCAATCTCAGGTTTTATTTTTATTTTTTTCAAAATATAATCAGCACTTTGTTTATAATTATCAAAAATCTTTTCTTTTAACATAACTTCTCTCCATTCATTTATGATTTTAGTCTAACACAGCATAATAAATTGTCAATTATAAGAAAAATGTGATAAATTATATTTGAGGTGCAGAATGAATTATAGAAAACTTTTAGTAAAATATGGGAAAAAACTTTTAGATAAAAATTTAGTTGCAGGAACAAGTGGCAACTTGAGCCTTCGTGGCGAAAATAGGGAAACATTTTACATCACTCCAAGTGGAATGGATTATTTAGACATCTCAGAAGAGAACATAGTAAAAATAAACTTTGATGGCAAAACTATTGAAGGTGATAAAAAACCTTCTTCAGAGTGGCAAATGCACGCAGAAATTTATAAAAATTATCCAAATTACAATGCCATTGTCCACACTCACTCACCTATTGCGACAGCCTTTGCAGTTTGTAATAAAAAAATTCCAAGGATTTTAATTGAAATGGACGCTTTTTTAGGTGGCGAAATAGAAGTTGCACCCTTTCACGAGGCAGGGTCTCTTGAACTTGCAAAATCTGTTCTTCCTTATTTAAAAAGTTCAAATTCATGTCTAATGGCAAATCACGGCGTGGTCTGCTGTGGAATAGATTTAAATAGAGCTTTTTTATCAGCAGAATATTTAGAGGATGCTGCAAAAATTTACTATTATTCACTAAATATTGGCAATCCAAAAATTATTTCAAAATAAATATAAAGACGCAAAAACCGAGCAATATGCTCGGCCCTTTTTAATAAATTATAAAATTATTTAGATTTTTTTGTCAAAAATTCGTTTATCTTTGGTGCAACTTCTCTTTGACTTCTTCCAGATACAAATAGTCCAATATGACCTGTTTCAACTTCAACGAGTTCAACATCATCTGTACCAACAACTTTAGGTATTGGTCTAGTTGCATTTGGTGGAACTTGATTGTCCTTTGTACCCAAAATTGCAAGCACAGGACATTTTACATTTTTAAGATCTACTCTTTCTCCATCAAGATAAAATTCTCCCTTGATCAAACTATTTTTATGATACATTTCTTCTTGAAACTCTTGGTAAGCTCGTCCAACTTGATCAGGTGAATCAAAGATCCAGTGTTCCATGCGAAGGAAGTTTGCAAGTTTGTTTGGATCATCAAGAGAATCAATTACACCAATGTATTTATCCACCATTAGATCAATTGGCTTTAAGAATACAAATCCTGCATTCATAAATTCTCCCGGCACATTTCCAAAGGCCTTAACCATGTTTTCTGGATTTAAATATGGTCCCCATTTAAATAAAAGTCCATCATCGGTAGAAAAATCAATTGGTGTTACAAGAGATACTAATGCGTTTACTTTTTCGCCATGGATTGCTGTATAAATAAAGGAAAAAGTACCACCTTGACATATTCCTATAATATTGATTTTTTCTATATTGTGTCTTCTTCTAACGATATCAACACAGTCATCGATGTACCCATTGATGTAATCATCTAAACCAATATATTTGTCGTCCATTGTAGGATATCCCCAATCAATGATGTAAATATCTTGTCCACCTTCTAATAGATTTTTAATGAGAGATCTATCTTCTTGCAAGTCCATCATGTATTGTTTGTTGACAAGAGCATAAACAATTAATGTAGGAGTTTTATTAGGATCTTTAACCTTTGGTTCATAGTGATAAAGCTTCATCTTGTCTTCTGAAAAAATTAATTCTTTAGGAGTCGCATCAAATCCACTATAATCTACATTCATAAGAGTGTCCACACCCTTTATAATCTTTTCGTAAGAATCGACCATATCGGACATTGACTTCACATAATCTATTCCAAATGCATTTTTCAAATTAATAACCTCCTATTATTTATTTTTCTTTTTTTCTTCTTCGTATTCTTTATCTCTAATATGTTTTTTTAATGTTCTAACTTCTTTTTTAAGTTCATAAACAGTCTTATATAATGAATCCATATCTGAATTTGTTGGGATTGGAACCCATTTAAGTGACTCTTCAATAACTCTATCTAGGTCAATCTTTAATAGCATTAAAGAGTCAACATAGTTTCCTAAAAATTTAGAAAATTCATCAGAGTAGAATAATTTATCAAACTCTTCAGAAGTTTTTGCTCTCCAATAATCGTAAAATTCTTCAAAGGTTTTAGGCGCTTCGCCCTTTTTAATCATTTCAAAGCTTTCTTTTACAACATTTTCAGTTGATTCATTTACCAAATTTGAAAGCATAATGCTAAGTTCTAAATAATTACCTATAAAGGTAATCATTTTATCTATTGTTTTCATTTGCATTTCATAAGTGTTTCTATCAATTCCAAATTGTGGAGCATTTAACATTTTCCCAAAAGTTTCTCCATAATTTTTCTTCCACAATTTGAAAAATTCAAGAAAAGCTTTTGGATCATCAAAAGCCCCTTTCATGACAGAATCCATTAATTCAGTTGAATTATCCATCCATGGACCATAAATTGTAACAATCATATTCTTATAACTTTCAGCAGCGCCCATACATTGTTTTATTAAATTTTGTAAATCAACAGGTATATATGGGAAAAGATAGTTATTAATATATTGAAGTGAGCTTTCCTTATATTGTTTCATTATCTTTTCAAAATTTTCCCTAGTTGGTTCGATATCCTTGTCGTAAGTATTTTTATAAAGTTCATAAATACTATAATAAAGCTTGGATGTCTCCTTTACTTTTTGTGCAACTTCAGAAGGTGAGCCACTATAATTTAAAAAATCTGCTGATCCAATATCCCCAAAAATTTTATTCAAACTTGAAAAATATTCATTATTAAAGGGATTAAAGTTACCACCAAAGGATTTTGCGTATTCTTGCCACATATTCATCATCTTTTTTTGTGAATTCATATACTCTTCAAAAAAATTGTATTCTTTATCCAAAGTAATTCCTCCTTTTATTTTGTATTAAAACTAACAATTATCTTATAATATTCTTTATTGTTTTATTATTATATACCCTTTTTTTATGTTATTAATAAGGTAATTATTTATTTATTTTCTGCGATAAATTTATTCAAATTATTTTAACTTTCTTAAATAAGATATTTCCTCCATCATCTACGGATACTCCAACATAATTTGAATCAAAAACCTCTTTTAATTTATTTATTTCACTGGCATGAATTACAATTTCTTCGCCAGTAAAATCAAAATCAATATCCTCTGACTTTAATAGTATAAATCTATCATAACCCTCTTCACATAATTCATCTGGGTATTTCTTTTTTAGTGCTACAAGCATATAGCCAGAATCCAAAGTATTTTTGTAGGAATGATAATTTTTCGGTGAAATAGTAGACATTTTATGAGTAAAATTAGAATCTTTATATTTTTCTTCCAATTTTTCCCTTGTAATATTTTGAAGATTTTTTCCCCTATACTCCTTTAAGACAACAACTGTGTCATTTATAATAACCTTCTTTGGATCTAAATAAAAATCCACATCATATGCTAAATTTTCGTCATCGTCAGGAACTTTAATACTTCTATAAGCAACAAGTTTATCCCCATCATAAACTCCAATAAAAGCTCCTCCATTATCTATTAAATGTTCCAAATCACTTTTAGAGTCGTGTGAGAAAATTTCTTTATTTTCTATTCCTTCATAAACTTCTGAAGTAAGTTCGTAAATTTCATCAATATGTTCTTTTCCTAAAAACTTAAAAATTAATTTTTTCATAGTACCTCTGTAATAATAATAATAATAATAAAATTTTATCTAAAAATATATTTTACGTAAAAATTTAGTAATTTTTTCTTTAACGCATTAGCATAAGTAATGTGTCTTTATAATTGTATAATAAAAATCAGAAATAATCTAGAGAATTATTTAAAAATCTATTTAACAAATTAAATTAGTAACTTCTAATCTTGAAGGAAAGGGATATAAATGTTACTATTTTATTAGGTAGGTATCAATGCAATTATATATTTATTAAGGAGGAAATTATGGAATTTATAAGAGAAAATGGCATTTTAACAATTAACCTCGATTCTATTTTAACGCTTGCACTGGCAGTAATATTACTGCTTGTAGGTTACGGAGTTAAAAATAGATCTTCATTTTTAAGAAAATATTGTATCCCTGCACCAGTTGTTGGTGGATTCATGTTTATGTTTATCACATTTATAGGGTACAAAACAAATACTTTTAACTTTGGTTATGAAAATTTATTTCAATCAACATTCATGTTGGCATTCTTTACCACAGTAGGTCTTGGAGCAAATTTAAAGATATTAAAGTCTGGTGGTAAGCTGTTAATTATTTACTGGCTAATTTGTGGACTTTTATCACTTTTCCAAAATATTATTGGCATCGGTGTTTCAAAAACTATTGGACTTCAGCCAGCTTACGGAATGCTCGCATCATCTATATCAATGATTGGTGGACACGGAGCTGCATTGAGTTATGGTAATACATTTGCTAAATTGGGATATGAGCAAGCTCCAGTAGTTGGCGCTGCTGCTGCAACTTTTGGTCTTATCTTTGGAGTTGTAATAGGTGGACCTCTTGGAAGAAGATTGATTTACAAAAATGACTTAAAACCTGTTGACGACAATTTTGACTCTTCAAAACTAGACAGCCTTTTTAAAGAGGAAAAAATCGAACTAACAAACTTAGACATAATTAAAAATGTCGCAGCAATTATTATTTCAATGGCAATTGGCACATTAGTTTCCAAGTTTATCGGCAGTTTAATTAAAATGGATTTTCCTGACTATGTTGGTTCAATGTTTATAGCAGTAATACTAAGAAATGTAAATGAAAAAATACATCTATATAAATTCAGCGGAAATTTAGTAGATGGTATTGGTGATGTAATGTTAAACCTATACCTTGCGCTTGCACTTATGACTTTAGAACTTTGGGAACTTCAAGATTTAATGGGTGGAGTTCTCGTGGTTCTAATTTGTCAAGTAATCTTCATGATAATTTACGCTTACTTCTTCGTATTTAGAGCCCTTGGAAAGAACTATGACGCGGCAGTTATGTGTGCAGGACTTTGTGGCCACGGACTTGGTGCTACCCCATCTGCCATAGTCAATATGACTGCAATTAATGAAGAATATGGCATGAGTAGAAAAGCCATGATGATAGTTCCCATAGTAGGAGCTTTCTTAGTAGACATTATATACCAACCAATAGTTCTAACATTTATTAAAACTTTTGTACAATAATTTAGTTTATAACCACCTGTCAAAGGGTGGTTTTTTAATTACTTTGAAAATTAAAATAAAAAGCTAAAAATATTTTGAATAATACATTAGCTGCAAATCGCTTCCTAATAATAAATTATTAATAATTAATAAAAATATGAAAGCATTGCTAGAATATATTAAACTCAAGTTTATGATGGACTAAAATATATAGAAAATACCAGAGCTATTATAAACTAACTCTGGTTTACTTCCAACTTTATGTTCAAGTTTAATCTTAACATCCATCTAAAATACTTTTCATCTCAATAGTTTTTACTTCATCAAATTTTTCAAAAGCTTTTCTGGAACTTTCTTCATCGTTGAAACACTTCCAATATCCTGTGCATTTGCATATTTTTTTGTGGCGATCCTTAAAATCAATTACATCCTTTAGAGGATATCCTAGAAATACACCAATTTCATCAGGACAAGTTCCATTAAATCGACTCTTTAATAAGCTAAGATAATCTTCAAGTTTAAAACAATTTTCATAACCCATTGTATTTAGAAAATCTAAAATCTTTCGCGTGGATAATTTTTTTATAAGTAAATCTTTTTTAAAAAAATAAACTAAAATAAAATCCTCTCCCTCATTGAGCTCATAAAAATCTAGTCCTAAAGCTTCCTTTATGAGAAGTTTATTTTTTACCCATAAATCTTTCAATGGTCTATTTCCATTTCTTAAGTTTATCATTGTACCTAATTTTAAATCTTTTAAAGTTGGAGCCACAGTGGATTTTATTAAAGCTAAGATATATTCAAAATCTTTAAAATTTTTTATATGATTAAAAAATTCAATGAAAATAGATTTTTCCATGATATCTTATGACCTCGCAAGATCCTTTCCAAGAGCTTCGCACTCTTCTAATGCATCTTCATCTGGATCATCATAAGCAGCAAATCCGTCTGCAACTAATTTTGCTCCAGTATTTTCAACTTCTTCTTGCCAAAGTTTCATCCATTCGCCGTCAGCCCATTCGTAAGAGCCAAATAGCACAACATTTTTCCCTGAAAGAAGTGGATTTACTTTATCCATAAAAGGTCTCATTTCAGTTTCCTCAAGTTCTTCTGCACCCATTGCTGGACAGCCAAAGGCAATTCTATCAACATTTTTTACATCATCCTCAGTTGCAGATCCAACTTGGATTAATTTTACTTCAGCGCCTTCACCTTCTGCGCCTTTAACAATGGCATTTGCCATTTTCTCTGTGTTGCCAGTTCCTGACCAGTATATTACATTTACTTTACTCATTTTATTTCCTCCAATTCTGAAATTTATTATCATCTAACTTTTATTTTAATAAATTTAAAGAGGAATTTTTATATAATATTATAGGAATTTGTTAAATAAAAATCTTCCCATATTATTTTGCAATAATTTGGACTTTTTCAATAATTTTAGGTTTAACAAAAATTATATTAAAAATTATTAACTTATCATTTAATAGCTTCTAAATGAAAAAACCAAGGAAGCTCCTTGGTTTAATCTTTAAATTAATATTAAATTTCCTTAGCCTTACTATTTTTTCCCTTGCCAGGAACTTTGTCAAATATTCCAGTAACCATTAGTGCAATTGCACCGTCTGATGTTACATTACATGCTGTTCCAAAGCTATCTTGTAGTGCAAAAATTGAAAGCATAAGTGCTGTTCCTGTGTCATTAAAACCAAGAACTGATGTTATAAGTCCTAGAGATGCAACGACAGTACCGCCAGGCACTCCTGGTGCAGCTATGGCAAAAATTCCAAGTAAAACTATGAATACTATCATATTTGATGTTTCAGGAAGCTTTCCAGTTAAAATCTGTGAAACTGTCATTACAAAGAAAACTTCAGTTAATACAGAGCCACACAAGTGAGTGTTAGAGCAAAGTGGAATTGCAAAGTCTCTAATCTTTGGATCTAGTGTCTTAGATTTCCTAGCACATTCAAGTGCAACAGGAAGTGTTGCTGCTGAAGACATAGTACCAACTGCTGTTAAATACGCTGGTAAATAGTGTTTAAATACTTCCTTAGGGTTTGTTTTTGAAATAGCTCCTGCAATTGAATACATTACTGTCATCCAAATAAAATGTCCTATTATTACTATAAGAATAATCTTTAGGAAAATTGGAAGTTCAGAAATAATTGCACCTTCATATGATAATGCTGCAAAAGTTGTAGCAATGTAAAGTGGAAGGATTTTTATAACAAAATTATTTACAATAGATAAGATTATTTTGTTTAATTCTAAAAGTAAATTTTCCCAATGTTCTGACTTTGTAACTATTACTGCAATTCCAAATAAAATTGATGTAACGAGAGCAGTCATTACAGGCATAATTGGAGCTATTGATAATTTAAAAATTGATTCTGGAATAACATTTCCTGCTCCAACATTTGATGCGATGTTAAGTTTAGGTATTATTGCTCTACCTGCCAAAAATGACATTGTAGCTGCTCCAACAGATGATATGTAGCATATAATAAGTGTTACACTTAGTATCTTGCCTGCACTTTCCTTTAAAGAAACAATAGCAGGAGTTATAAATCCCAAAATAATAAGTGGAACAATATAACTTATTAAATCTCCTAAAATTCTCTTAATTGTATCAATTACAACAATAGCAGATTCATTAGAAATTCTTCCTACAAAAATTCCAATAATAATTCCCAGTATTAGTTTAAAAACTAAGGAATTAAAAAAACTGTTTTTTTTCATTTCTCCTCCTTGTAAAGTTATAAAATTTGAAGTATTACTTCTTCTACCATTTTACCACTGTATTAAAAAAATTGTATTAAAACTTTTAAAATTTAATTTACATATATAAATTATTTTAGATTGTTTACTAAATGTATCTAAAGGTCAAAACTTAAAAAAATAATTACAAGATTATAATAGATTTCTTGATTATTGAGATACAAAAAGAGTATATTAAAAACAAAAGAAATAAATAAGGAAGTGTAATATGAAGCAAGATATAATAAAATTAAATGTGTCAAATAATAGCATAAGCGAATACAAAGTTTTTGAAGGAATGAAATTATATTCAGAGATGTTTAAATCTGAAGATGGAAAAAAATTAACCAATAAAAGAGTATTTGTAACCAAAAAACAAAATTATGTTTATTATGAAAGGACAGATGTGAATTGGAATTATTGGTCAGATAAAAGAAAATATGACAATAGCTTTGACATAAGTGAAATAAAAAGTGATATAAAATTTGAAGTGTCATCAAAATTAGAAGATTTTACTAAATACTTAGGTGACGAAATAATAAAAAAAATTAAGCTTAAAGAAAAAAATGAAGAAATAATAGAAGTTCTTGATATTTAATCTATTTATATTTTTGGTATACAATTTGGACTAATGCTTTTTAGACTATTGCCTTCTGATAACAGAAAGTGTAGCTCTTTGACAATTAGTGTTGGTGGAGGAAATTATTGATATATGGTTTAAGGTTTATTGCCTAAACCATATATTTTTATGTTAAAAACATAGGGTAATTCTAAATTAGAAATTATAAAAGTAGTAGAACTCTAAATACTCTTTTATAACATAAGAAAAAAAGTTTGAAGACAAAAATCCAATTTAAAAGATTTATTCATTTTATAAAAACCTAACAAGGATATTTATGGTAGTATGATTTTATGTCTATTTTAATTGCATACTATAAAGTAGTGCTGATGATTTCTTACCAACACTATTTATTATAGAACCATAAAAAGAGAGCCCTATGGCTCTCTTTTAAAAATTCTTATATAATACGTGTTGCGTTTACATATCTATCTTGATAATAATCTTCAGTAAGTGAAGAAGTCATAACTTTACCTTGTCCTGATGAAGCATGGATGAACTTACCATCTCCAACATAAATTCCAACATGGCTAACTCCATTACCTGTTGTATTAAAGAACACTAAATCTCCTTCTTGTAAATCAGATTTTGAAACTTGCTTTCCAAAAGTTGATTGTGAGACTGAAGATCTTGGAATTGATATTCCCAGTTCATCATTATAAATTGAATAAACTAAACCTGAACAATCATATCCTTCTTTTCCAGTATCTCCATATACATAAGTTGATCCTAGCTTACTTTCTGCAGAAGAAATTACTTTACCTGCAATTGAAGCATTAGGTGCAGCAGCTTTTTTGAATTCTTTAATTTCTTTTAAATCTTTGTTTTTTATAGCTTCTTGAATTTCTCTTTCATCAGCAGATAAAAGTGATTTTTCATCTACCTTATCTTCTGTCTTTTCTTGTTTTAACCCTGATACAATATTTAAATTTTTTGCTTCAACATTATAATAATTTCCATTGTCTTGAATTACAAAAAATCCATTATTATAATCAACAACATTAACAACTTGATTCTTATTCAAGTTTATTTTTTTCCCATTGTCACTTCTTGCAACTGTATTGTTTTTTACTTGAACTTCAGTTACATTGTTTCTCTTATCAGAAATCTTTTTAAGTGCAGTTCTATCAACACTTCCTACAGTTCCGTCATTACATTTTATCTTTGCTTTATTGTTGTCTATTGAAATACCAATTGCATATTCATCTATAAATAAGTTCCTAATAATTTTACCATTATCATCTAAAATCGGACTTGCCTTGACAACTTTGTATGTAGGAACATTTACTTCTGTAAGTAAAATTTTTTCTTGTGGAATAGTAACTTTTGCCTTACCCTTTTGAACATAATATTCATTTCCCTTGTTTTCAAGTATTTCTACTTTTTCTCCAATAGAAAATTCAATTTCACTTCCACTATATGTTTTTTGTACATGTTCGTTAATAAATACTCCTGTATCTTTCATGCCAACTATTGAAACTGCGCATAGTGCAAATAGACCAAGTGGCAATTTATTTTTTAAGGAAACCAATACTAACAACTCCTATACTCTTTATTTTATATCTTTTAAGAAATTTATTGCGTACTATTTTTTATTACTCATTAAGTATAGCAAAGTTGTTACAAAAAAACAACAAAAAGTTACAAAAAAGTTAAATTAATTTTAACTATTTTGTAACCTTTGCTATTTCCAGTATTTTTTGTTTTTAAAATATGTAGTAAGTAAATCTATAAGCCGCGTTCTGTTTTGTCAACTATCTATCTTGTATTATAGTCGCCTATAATCTCTAGCAACCTACCTACCGGCAGATGCGAGCAACATCTGTTATTCCTATTTGGTTTTGCTCCGAATGGGGTTTACATAGCATCATTATCACTAATGATCTGGTGAGCTCTTACCTCGCCTTTCCAACCTTACCCAAAAGGGCGGTTTATTTCTGTTGCACTAGCCTTAGGGTCGCCCCCACTGGCCGTTAGCCAGCATCCTTGCTCTGTGGAGCGCGGACTTTCCTCACATATGTGCAGTTGACCAATTTACTTACTTAAATAGTTTAACATTAAAAACGTCAAATATCAAGTTCGAAGCTGCTTTCCTCTTCAATATAAAAATTTAAACCTTTGAAATTTTCCATAAGTCTATTTTTTATTTTTTCGAGAACTATTTTTTCTGAATAAAAATGTCCCACATCGATTAAAATAATTCCATTTTCATAAGCTTTTTGTCCATCGTGATATTTTACATCTCCAGTTATAAAGGCATCTACACCGGATTTTTTTGCATTAGAAATAAATTCCGCGCCGCTTCCTCCTAAAATTGCAACTTTTTTTATTAATTTATCTTCTCTTCCATAAAACTTGATTTTTTTAACTTGGAGTTTTTCCATTAAAAATTTATTTAATTCTAACAAAGAGTATTCCTTTTCAAGTTCTCCAACTAAGCCCATGGCTTTTTCTTCTTCATAGGCAAGAATACTTTTATTTTTTAAATTTAACTTTTCAAATAAAGTATCATTTACTCCATCCTTTGCAATATCCATAGAAGTGTGATAGGAGAATACTGAAATATTATTCTTTATTAGAGAAATTACATTATTGCCCATATATGTTCCCTGAATTATATTTTTTTCTCCTGAAAAAAACATTGGGTGATGAGTGATAATTAACTTAGAGTCCAATTCAATTGCTTCTTTAATTAATTTATCTGTAATGTCTAATCCAAGAATGATAGAATCTGTAACTTCTTTAAATTCAATTTGACTTCCAGAATTATCCCAGCTAAGTTGATATTCATCTTTTGCCCAATTTTCCATATAACTTTTAATTTCACTAACTTGATATTTCATCTATTGCCTCCTCTGTCATTTTTAATAACGCCTTAAGTTCAGCACTTCTCTTTGTTGACCTATCATTTTTATTTTTAATGCTACTTATTATATTTTGAAGTTCAATTTTTCTTTCTTTTAAAAATTCTAAATATACTTTTTCTTTTTTTTCTATTAAAATCTTTGAAAAATAATAATCCACTTCATTAAAATTTATTTTTTTACCAGTAAATTTTGCAACAAGAATTTCAAAAAACCTTTCATCTTCATAAATTATTTCTTCATCAATTATTAAAAAGCCCATATTATTTAATTCTCGGCGCAATATATTTGTTTTTTGCATCGGTTGTAAAATTAATTTTTTTGCATTTTTAGAAATATCTAGTGAATTTAAAATAATTTCTGCAATTTGAATTCCGCCAAGACCAGCAATAATTATGTCATCTCTTTTTTCATTTACAATTCCATTTGCAAGTATATTTTTAATATATTTTTCATTGCCTAATTCTTTTGTGAGATCAATAGATTTTTTCAAAGAATTTCTTGAAATATCCGTAGCAATAATATCTCTTGATATATTTTTTTCACACAAAAAATTGGGCACATATCCATGATCTGTGCCCACATCAATTACCGAAGCTCCAAAATCTACAAGTTCTGCAATTTTTTTTAGCCTATTCGACAATTTTATCATTCTAAATAATCCTTCAATTTCTTTGATCTACTTGGATGGCGAAGTTTCCTTAATGCCTTCGCTTCTATTTGTCTAATTCTTTCACGAGTTACGTCAAATTCTTTTCCAACTTCTTCAAGAGTTCTTGCCCTTCCATCGTCAAGTCCAAATCTAAGGGTTAATACCTTCTTTTCTCTGTCAGTTAAAGTTTCAAGAACTGTGTTAAGTTGTTCTTTTAACAAAGTAAATGTAGCAGCATCTTGTGGAGATAAAATTTCATCATCTGGTATAAAATCTCCAAGATGCGAATCTTCTTCCTCTCCAATTGGCGTTTCAAGAGAAACTGGCTCTTGTGCAATCTTTTGAATTTCGCGAACTCTATCTACATCTAAATTCATTTCTGCAGCAATTTCTTCTGGAAGTGGATCACGTCCTAAATCTTGTACAAGTTGTCTTTGAACTCTTACAAGTTTATTAATTGTTTCAACCATGTGTACAGGAATTCTAATTGTCCTAGCTTGATCGGCAATTGCCCTTGTAATTGCTTGTCTTATCCACCAAGTTGCATAAGTTGAAAATTTAAAACCCTTAGTGTAATCAAATTTATCAACAGCTTTCATAAGTCCAAGGTTTCCTTCTTGAATTAAATCTAAAAAACTCATGCCTCTTCCAACATATCTTTTTGCAATTGAAACAACAAGCCTTAAATTTGCTTCTGCAAGTTCTTTTTTAGCAAGCTCATCTCCAGCTTCCATTCTCTTTGCTATTTCGACTTCTTCATCTGCAGTAAGTAGAGAAATTTTACCAATTTCTTTAAGATACATCCTTACAGGATCGTCAACAGTTACTCCTTTAGGGACTGATAGATCTTCCTTAGTAACATCTACCTCATCTACGTCATCTTCATCATCTTTTAAATCTTTTTTGTCAATTAAATGAATCCCTTCTTTTTCAAAGGTTTTATATAATTCATCTATATCGTCAGAATCAATTTGAAACTTTTCGAAGGCATCTCCTATTTTATCGTAGCTTAAATTACCCTCTTTTTTACCATCCTTTAAAAGCTGTTCTGTTACTGATTCTATTGAATCTTTATTTTTTAAATTATCACTCATAATTGCCCTCCTCTTTTAACTCGCTTAACTTTAAGTTAATCTCTTTAAGATCTTTTAAAGCTTGGAGTAAGAGATTTTTGTCTTCTTCCACTTGAAGTTTTTCAATGTTTTCTAAGATTTTATCTTTTTCCCTTTTTAGATAATTTCTCTCTAAAGTTTTGATTAAGTCATCTACAATTCTGTTATTTACATGAATATTTTCTATTATTTCTAAAATGTTCTCTCTAAAATTAGAGTCTATTAACATATTATTTTCCAATAAATTTAGAAAATCAGAAACTTCCATTTCATTTTCAAACATTCTAGGAATTTCTTCAAAAACAGCCCTAGTCATTGCATTGCTAAAATAAAAAACTTCAATTTTATTTTTTATATAAGTATAAATATCATTGTCAAGTAAAGAATATGATAATAATTCCTCTTGTGCCTTAGTTTTTGTACTTTTCACAACATTTGTATTTTTCTTTACCTTGAACTTTTCTTTTTTCGAACTTTTTATTTTATTTCTATTTAGAAAATTTATATAATTTTCAATAGCATTGTAAGAAATATTATATTTTTTTGAAAAATCTTTTACAAAAATATCTCTCTCTATTGGATTTTTAATGCTAGATAGAATTTTTGCAGATTCAATAGTAAAATTGCTAAGTCCTTCGCTTTCATTCAAATTGAAATTTTCTTTTAGCTTTTTTATTTTGAACTCTATATATGAAATTGCACTTTTTATTTTATTTTCAAAGCCTTCCATTCCATATTTCTTAATAAAATCGTCTGGGTCTAGTCCACCCTCTAATTCAATGATTTTTGGTTTGACAGATTTAGATAAAAATATATCAATTGCCCTTGAAGTTGCGTTAATTCCCGCATTGTCGCTGTCATAACAGATGTATATATCTTTCGCCATATTCTTAATAATGCCTGCTTGATCTTCTGTAAGTGAAGTACCAAGGCTTGCTACACTATAATTTATACCACTATTGTATAAAGAAATAACATCCATATAGCCTTCAACTAATATTATTCTTTCTCGAGTAGATTCTCTTGAAATAATATTCATATTAAAAAGATTGCTTCCCTTGTGAAATATTGAAGTTTCACTTGAATTTAAATATTTTGGTTTAGCATCTCCAAAGCCTCTTGCGCCAAAACCAATAACTTTATCGTGTTTATTTATAATAGGGAACATAACTCTGTCGCGAAATCTATCAATATAATTTCCCTTTTTACTTTTGGTAATTAAATTCAATTCTAAAAGTTCTTCTTCTTTGTAACCTAATTTAGTTAAGTGATCGTATAAGTCTGTCCACGAGTCCTTTGAATAGCCAATGCCATATCTAATAATAGTTTTATCACTTAACATTCTATTTTTTAAATAAAGTTGTGCCTTTCGTGATGCTTTAAAATTATTTAAAAAGTGCATTGCTGCTTCTCTATTTATATCGTAAAGCCTATTTTTTTTATCGCGCGCTTCTTTATTTTCATCTTTATATTCAGAAAGCCTTATATTATATTTATCCGCCAAAAATTCCACAGCTTCAGGAAAACTTAAATTTTCCCTTTTCATAATAAAGGTAATTACATCGCCCCCAACACCACATCCAAAACATTTGAAAATAGATTTAGAAGGAGAAACAGAAAAGGAGGGAGTCTTCTCAGAGTGAAAAGGACAGAGTCCCATATAGTTTGAACCTGACCTTTTTAATTCGACATATTCTCCAATTAAATCAACTATATCTGCTCTATCCCGTATCTCATTAAGAACATCATCATTTATTACATACAATTAAATGCTCCATCCCTTCGGTATAAAAATATTTTTTATCTGTTTCATAGCATAGGTATCTGTCATCCCTGCAATATAATCAGAAACAATATCTTCTTTACTGTGAACTCTATCATTATAAAGGCTTAAATGATTTTCAGGAATTCTACTCAAGTCATCCATGTAATAATTATAAAGCTCTGTGAGAAGTCTTTTAATTTTAACTTCTTCACTTTTTACAACAGAATCCATATAAACTGTCTTAAACATATACTGTCTAAGTTCCATAGTTGCTTCGTAAACTTCTTTTTCCATCTCTATAATTGGTTTCCCATAGGACTTATTTACTATACCAGTTATCATTGTATTTATTCTTTCTGAAGAAGTGTTTCCAAGAATTTTTGTAAGTTCCTTTGGAAGTGAATCTGATGAAATAATACCTGCCCTAATGGCATCGTCAATGTCGTGATTGATATATGCAATTCTGTCAGCAAATTTTATGATTTTACCTTCAAGAGTTTTTGCCACTCCTCTACCTGAGTGATTTAAAATTCCATCGCGCACTTCTTTCGTTAAATTTAGTCCAATTCTTTTGTCAGAACGCTCTAAGAAATCTACAACTTTTAAAGATTGTTCACCATGGATAAACCCAGAACTTTTTAATTCATTTAATACAGTTTCGCCAGAATGCCCAAAGGGAGTGTGTCCCAAATCATGTCCTAAAGAAATTGCTTCAACTAAATCTTCATTTAACCTAAGTGATCTAGCTATAGTTCTTCCAATTTGACTGACTTCAAGAGTGTGAGTGAGTCTTGTTCTAAAATGGTCTCCTTCTGGAGAAATAAATACTTGAGTCTTGTGTTTTAATCTCCTAAAACTTTTTGAGTGAATAATTCTATCCCTATCTCTTTGAAACTCAGTCCTAAGATTACATTTTTCTTCTTTTTCATTTCTTCCCAAAGTTGAATCTGCAAATGTAGCAAAATCAAAAAGCATAACATGTTCAAGTTTTTCTCTCTCGACTCTTAAATTCATAATTTCACATCCTAGAATTCATATGATTAATTATAATTTCAGCTGTTTCTTCTATTGCTTTATCAGAAACGTCTATTACAAAACATCCAAGTTCTTCCATAACTTGCTTTGAATAATTTAGTTCTTCTCTAATTCTATCGTAATTGGCATACTTTGCACCTGAAGTAAGGCCAAGAGATTTAAGTCTTTGTTCTCTGACAGAAATAATTTTTTCAGGATTTGCAATAAGTCCAATTACTCTATCCACATCTTTTTCATAAACTTCCTTTGGTACAGGAACTTCAGGAACTAGCGGAATATTTGCAACTTTATACAATTTATTTGCAAGATACATTGAAAGTGGAGTCTTAGAAGTTCTTGAAATGCCAACTAAACATATATCGGCTTTTTTTGCACCTCGAGGATCTTTTCCGTCGTCGTATTTAACTGCAAACTCCACACATTCTACCTTCTTGAAATAATTTTCATCAAGTCTTCTTATTAGTCCAGGTTCTCTAAGAGGTTCATATCCCAAAATATCCTCGATTTGTTTCATAGGTTCACCCATTACATCAACTGTGTGAAGCTTTAATTCGTGAGTTTTCCTTTCTATAAATTCTCTAGTCTCTTTTACAACATTTGTATAAACTATTAAACTATTGTGAATTTTGGAAGCTTTCTCGAGAACTGGCTTTATTTGATCAATGCTATTGTGGTATGGATATCTAATTATTTCATAATTTTCTGACTCAAATTGTCTTGCAGAACTTTTAGCAATTAATTCACCAGTTTCGCCAATTGAATCAGAGATTACAAAAATTGTAAGTTGATTATCTTCTTTATTCATACTTCCTCCTAGATTATCTCGCCGTCACATACATCTACAAAAAGTCTAGTTATATTTGTCTTTGTAAATCTACCGACAACTTCAAGATCATTACTATTTTTAACTTCAACAACGGGAAGAGAATCTATTCCCTTTTCCACAATTAAACTCGCTGCTTCATATACACTGTCATTTTTATCAACATAAAAAACATTTGGCATCCTTGTCATAATAACACTTACAGGAGTCTTCTTTATGTCGGCATCTCCTATCATAAATCTAATTAAATCTTTTCTTGAAACAATGCCAGTAAGGTAACCCCCTTCCGTGATAAACATAGATGATAAATCTTCCATAAAAAGATCTACAACTACATCGTAAACGGAAGTCTTTTGATCACAAGAAAATGACAGTGACATATAATCCTTTAATTTTAATTTTTTTAGGTCATCGGAAAGCTGTGAAAGAATAGATTTGCCTGTATAAAAATATCCAAATTTTGGTCTAGCCCCCAATATATTTATCATAGTGAGAACTGAAAGATCTGATCTAATAGTCGCTCTTGACAAACCTAGCTTTTCTGCAATTTCATCGCCTGTAATAGGACCTTCATCTCTTACAATTTCAATAATCTCAGTCTGCCTATCGCTGAATTTCATTCATACACCGACCTATTCTACAACATTTTCTATTTTTAATACTTCTTGAATATTTTCCTCAATACTATTAATTAACGCAAGTCTATTTTGTCTAATTTTTTCGTCTTCTGACATTACCATTACATTTTCAAAGAAAGCATCAATAGCTGGAACTAAATCATTTAGAGCATCCATTGCTTCTTTATAATCTTCAGAAGAAAGTGCTTCTTTAAATTTGCTATTAGTTTCTACAAATTTGTTGTAAAGATTCTTTTCTGCATCTTCATTTAGAAGTTCTTCCTTTACTTCTAAAAAGTCCACGTTTTTAGTCAAATTGTTAATTCTATTGTAAGCATCGACAAAATTTGATCTATCTTCGTTAAACCATTCATTTAATTCTTTAGCTTTTTCAAATATATTATAAATTTCACTGTCAGGAATTAATACAGAATCTATGATGTCATATCTTATTCCTTCTTCTTGAAGCATTGTCTTAATTCTTCCAAAGAAAAATTCCCTTACATTTGCTATTACTTCTTCGTGATTAAATGTAAGTCCTAAATCATTAATATATTCGTATAGGCTTGTTTCTATTACTTCATTTAAATTAAATTTCCATCCAGTTTTTCTAATTATATTTATAATTCCAATTGCAGATCTTCTTAATGCAAAAGGATCTGTTGAGCCCGTAGGGATTTCTCCAATTGCAAAAAGTCCAACTATTGTATCGATTTTATCAGCAAGTGAGAAAATTGAACCCACACTTGATTCTGGAAGTGTATCTCCTGCAAATTTAGGAAGATATTGTTCTCTAATTGCTGTTGCAACAATTTCTTTTTCGCCAGATTTTAGCGCATAAATTTCTCCCATTACTCCTTGAAGTTCAGTAAATTCTATTACCATCTTTGTAGTTAAGTCAGCTTTTGAAAGATGAGCAACTCTATCAAGCGCTTCAATAGCTTCATCTGCAAAAGAAAGAGATTTTGCAATTTTCTTTGCAACTACGCCGTCTCTTTTTTCTTTTTCAAACATAGAACCTAACTTGTCGTTAAATAATACTCCTTTAAGATTATCTACATAGTCTTCAAGAGGCTTTGAAATATCATCTTCGTAAAAGAATTTTGCATCTTCAAGTCTTGCACCTAAAACTTTTTCGTTTCCAGCAATTACAATGTCTTCATAATCCTTAGTACCATTTCTAACTGTAATAAAATATGGCAAAAGCTCATCATCTTGTGAATAAATTGGAATAAATCTCAAGTGATCAATCATTGTAGTTGTTACAACTTCCTTTGGAAGAGTTAAATATTTTTCCTTGATACTTCCCTTTATTGGCGTTGGATACTCAACAATATATGTTAATTCTTCTAATAGATCTTCATTTTCATGAATTTCTCCACCAAGGGATTTGGCAATTTTTGTTGATTCATATTTTATTATTTCACGTCTCTTATTTTGATCTAAAATTACATAATTGTCTTCAAGTAATTTTTCATAATTTTCAACTTTATCTATAATTATTTCTGATGAACCTAGAAATCTATGTCCCTTAGTCTTATTCCCTACAAAAATTCCTTCAAAATCAAAAGGAACAACTTCATCGCCTAAAAGTGAAACAATCCATCTTATTGGCCTTGCAAATCTAATATTTTTGCCACCCCAACGCATATTTTTTGGAAAATTAATATCTCTAATTAATGAAGGCATAATCTCAGCCAAAATTTCTGAGGATTTTCTTCCAATTGATGAAATATTTGCAAAAACATAATCCGTTCCCTTGAGTTCTTTGATTACTAAATCATTTTCACTGATGTTTTGTGACTTCATAAAACCTAAAAGAGGTTTTGTAGGTTTTTTGTCATCATCGTAGGCAATTTTAACTGAAGGACCTTTTACTTCCTTTTGTATGTCTTTTTGCTTTTCATCTAAATCTTCAATAATAAGGCTAAGTCTTCTTGGAGTTGCATAAACTTTTACATTTTTAAAACCAATTTCATTTTCAGCTAATAATTTTTTTGATTTTTCATTTAGTTGCTCAATTGCCATATTGACAAATCTTGAAGGCAACTCTTCCACTCCGATTTCTAGTAAATAATTATTCATTTATTTCACCTCTGTTGATAAGGGGATAGTTCATTTCTTCTCTGTGTTTTAGATGTGTCTTTGCAACAACTCTTGCAAGATTTCTAACTCTTTGAATATAACTTGTTCTTTCAGAAACAGAAAGAGCTCCTCTTGCATCTAATAAATTAAAAGTATGAGAACATTTAAGAGTATAGTCATAAGCATCAATTACTATTCCTTCTTCAATTACTCTATTTGCTTCAGCTTCGTACATATCAAATAGTTTTCTAAGCATATCGACATCTGCAAGTTCAAAGGCATATTTAGAATGTTCATATTCATTCTTTTTAAATACCTCTCCATATGTTATATTTTCGTTGTATTGAATATCATAAACAGATTCAACATTTTGAAGATACATTGCAATTCTTTCAAGTCCATAAGTAAGCTCTGCACTTTCAAGGTCAAGGTTCACTCCTCCAACTTGTTGGAAATAAGTAAATTGTGTAACTTCCATCCCATCAAGCCAAACTTCCCAGCCAAGACCCCAAGCACCAAGTGTAGGAGATTCCCAATTGTCTTCAACAAACCTTATATCGTGCTTTTTAGGATCAATTCCAATTGCGAAAAGTGAATCAAGGTAAAGTTGTTGAACATCTTCTGGAGATGGCTTCAAAATAACTTGCAATTGATGATGTTGATATAATCTATTTGGATTTTCTCCATATCTACCATCTGCAGGTCTTCTTGAAGGCTCAACATATACTACTTTCCATTCTTCAGGTCCAAGTGATCTCAAAAAAGTGTTAGGATTCATAGTTCCTGCACCCTTTTCAGTGTCATAAGGTTGCATTATAATTGCTCCCTTTTCCTTCCAATAATTTTCCAATGTCATAATTAAATCTTGGAAATACATTTTTTCCTCCTTAATTAAACAGCCTATCTGACTTAAAACTGCTTATGTCTAAATTGTATTTTATATATTTTATAATAATATTGTGCAAATATTTTTTTCTATTCACATCAATTTCTTCCATGTCTTCCAGCTCTTCAAACTTATTATAAAGTAGTTTGTTTAAGTAAACTAAATCCCTTCTCGATAGAGAAAAAGAATAGGGATCTTGAAAATCTATAATTCCCTCTCTTACAGAAAAATAAGATTTTTCTTTTATATCAAGCTTAGGCCTATAACCTATAAAGGATAAATATTTTAGTTCAAAGGCGATAGCAAGTGAAATTGGATCCTTTGTAAAGTTAAAAAAGTTTAGAGATTTTCTCATTAGGTCAAAAACTCTTTCATTAGCCTCACCACGAATAGAAGATTTTTCTAAAATCTCAAGGAGAATTGATGCATAAATTAAATTATAATAATCATCTCTAATTTTAAAATTAGACTCTACAATTTTTGCATCGCCAATATAAAAAAAGTTTTGTCCCTTTTTCAAAAGATATTCATTTACGCCAAAAACTTGTGAAACTCCTAAATTTTTGGACTTTGGAGTCATAGCTCCCTTTACCATTATGGAAATTTTCCCATAATTTCTAGTAAAAACCCTAATAATTTTCGAGCTCTCGCCAAATTCCATTTCATTTAAGACAATTCCCAAGGTGTAATTATTTGTCGTAGCCAAATCTTTTTACCAAGTTTTCTCTTTCTCTCCAATTTTTTTCAACTTTTACCCAAATTTGTAGATTAACCTTCGCATCTAAAAGTTTTTCGATATCTTCTCTTGCTTCAGTTCCAATTGTCTTTAACATTGATCCACCTTTTCCAATTAAAATACCCTTGTGTGAATCTCTTTCCACATAAATATTTGCTTCGATATCATAAATGTTTTTATCTTCTCTCTTTTTAAATTTCTCGATTGAAATGGCAAGACCATGGGGAACTTCTTCATTTAAGTATTTTAGTCCCTTTTCTCTAATTATTTCTGATACAATAAACCTTTCATTTTTATCTGTAATCATGTCATCTGGATAGTACATTGGACCAGGTTTTAAATATTTTTTTAAAGTTTCTAAGTAAAGGTCAACTCCGTCGTTTTTCATTGCTGAAATAGGAATAATTTCATTAAAAATTTCTTCCTTTGCATACATTGAAATAATCTCTAAAAGTTCATCTTTTCTTATTGTGTCAACTTTGTTAATTAGTAAAATTATTGGAATTATGCCTTCATATTCTTTCAAAATGTCAATAATTGATCTTTCGGCTTTTCCAATTCTCTTTGAAGTGTCCACAATATAAGTTATTACATCAGCATCTTCTATGCTTTCCTTTGATTCGGTAAGCATAAATTCACCAAGCTTATTTTTTGGCCTTTGTATTCCCGGCGTATCTAAAAATATTATTTGTGAATTATAATCTGTGTGAATAAAAGTAATGTTTTGTCTTGTAGTTTGTGGCTTTGAAGATATGGCTGAAATCTTTTCACCAATTATAGCATTTAATAAAGTTGACTTTCCAACATTAGGTCTGCCCACTACAGATACATATCCTGATTTAAAATTATTTTCTGTCATTTTCATCTCCCATAAGGTCCTCTGGACCAAAGGAATGAGGTAAAATTTCCTCAATTCCGTAAACTTTGTAATCTTCCGTAGAGTTTGCAATTATTATTTCAGGATTTTTTGAAAATTCACGAATAACTTGTCTGCATACTCCGCAGGGAAAAGTGTAGTCGCTATCTCCGACTACGGCAATTTTTTTTATTTCTCTTTTGCCCTCAGAAACCGCCTTGAAAATCGCAGTCCTCTCTGCACAATTTGTTGGAGAATAGGAAGCAATTTCAATGTTTCCGCCAGAATAAACTGACCCATCTTCCATTTCAACTGCACATCCCACATTAAAGTGTGAGTAAGGCGTATATGTCATGTTATCTCTTGCCTTTATAGCAAGTTCTATTAATCTATTATATTCCATTTAACCAACTACCTTAAATACAAATATGGCAACACATATTCCAAGTATTGCACCAACGACCACTTCTGAAACTTTATGGATTTTACCTTCAACACGACTTTCAGCAACTAAAAACGCAAGTCCAAAGGAACATAGCGTTACAAGAGAATTTTCTGCAATCATAGTTATAATTGTAGCTGCACAAAAAGAAATTGCAGAATGTCCACTTAGTCCTCCACCTTGGAAATATGTACCTCCACTCTTTTTAGCCATTAAAAGTTTTGCACCAACTGTTGCAATTATAATTATAAGTAGGGACACAAAAGCCAAGTGATTTGGCATATTTTTTATTTTAAACAAAAGTAAGTCTCCAAAAGATGCAAATTTGTCGTAAAAAACTAAATAAGCTACTACTATTGCATTGATTGCTGTTATTAAAACTGCACCAGCTGATACGTCTTTTACATATTTTGCTATTGGATTATACTCTTGAACAACTAGGTCAATTGTCCTTTCAATAGCAGTATTTATCATCTCAGCAAATACTACGAGTGTAATTGCAAATAGCATTAATAAAAATTCAGTAGATGAAATGTCAAAAAAGAGAGATAAAATAATTATTCCAAGTGCTGCAAGATAGTGAAACTTCATGTTTCTTTCTGTTTTTAACACAGAAATGATTCCCTGCACTGCATAATTAAATGAAGATATAAAACGTCCTTTTTTCATAAAATCACCTGTAAATTGAAAGCTCCTTCATTGCAAGTTTTTCTCTTTCTCTCATTTCTTTTTTATCTTCATCCTTCATGTGATCATAACCTAAAAGATGAAGTATGCTATGAACTGTTAGATAAGATAACTCTCTTTCATTGGAATGACCTAGATCTTCTGCTTGCTCCATAACTCTTCTTGTATTTATTATAACATCTCCTAAAATTCTATTGTCTATAATAAATTCATCATCCATGGGAAAAGATAGGACATCTGTACTTTTGTCGATGCCTCTGTAATCACTATTTAATCTTCTTATCTCTTCATCTCCAACAAAAGAAACTGAAACTTCTACATTTTCGTCAAGTTCTTCAATTTTAAGAACTGCAGCAATGGATTTTTCAATTAAGTTTTTTATTTCTTCAGTTATTTCTATATCTTCTTGTCTGTCATCATAATAAACTTCCATTATTTTCCCCAACTCTTTGACTTTTTATCTTCTATTAACTTTTCCGCCTTCTCGTTATTTTTTTCATATTTTTCATAGGCATCGATAATTCTTTGAACTAGGGGATGTCTAACAATGTCATTTTTATTAAGATAAGTAATTCCTATTCCCTTAACTCCAGCAAGAATTCTAAGAACAGTTTTAAGTCCTGATTGCTTGCCACGAGGTAAATCTATTTGAGTAACATCGCCAGTAATAATTGCCTTAGAACCATATCCAAGACGAGTTAAAAACATCTTCATTTGCTCATTTGTTGTGTTTTGAGCTTCATCAAGAATTACAAAGGCAGAATCCAAAGTCCTACCTCTCATATAAGCAAGAGGTGCGACTTCAATAAGTCCCTTTTCAAATAAATTGTTGTACGTGTCATGACCAAGTATTTCAAAGAGAGCATCATAAAGAGGTCTTAAATATGGATCTACCTTATTTTGCAAATCTCCCGGCAAAAATCCCAAATTTTCTCCAGCCTCGACAGCCGGTCTAGTTAAGATTATTCTATTTACTTCCTTTGACTTGAAGGCACGAACTGCCGCTGCCATTGCAAGATAAGTTTTCCCAGTGCCCGCAGGTCCAATTCCAAATACAATGTCGTTATTGTTAATGTTATCAATATATCTCTTTTGACCGAGAGTTTTTGCCCTTATGGGTTTACCCATAGAAGTATAAACTACTGTGTCCTTTAAAAGCTCAGATACTGGTCTTTTCTCATTATTTTTAATTAAAGAAATAGAATATCTAACATCGGAAAGACTTAGGCTGTTTTGTTTCTTTGCAGTTTCAATTAAATTATTTATTAAAACTAAAGCATCTTCAACCCTTTCTTCCTCTCCATATATTAAAACCTTGTCGTTTTTAGATTTAACGAATACATCTAATTCTTTCTCAATTAAACCAATATTTTCATCTAATTTTCCAAAAACAATTGACAATAAATTTATATCATTAATATCAATGGACCTTTCCACTTTTGCCAAATATATACCCCCTTAAACGTGATTATTATAATACCACAAAAAGGCTCACTTTTCCATAGATTATGAAAAGCAAGCCCTTGTTTATCTAAGACTTAAAGGTTTGTCAAAAATTTCCTTATAAACAATTATTTTCGGCAAATCTTCTACACCAAAATCTAAAAAATTAAGATTAATATTTTCACTACTTTCATCTTCATAAAAAATTTGGTCAGATTCACATTCTTTAATAAACTCACTGTCAATTATTTTGTCACTGTCCTTTTCTAAATTATAAGTTTTTGACAAATTATAAGTGTTTTCAAGATTGTAAGTTTCCGACAAATTTTCTTCTTTAGAATTCTTTTTATCTTGATTTTTTAACTTTCTACTCTCTAAAAGTTTTTCCTTTAATTCTTTTTGAAAAAGTTTTGGATCTTTATCTATTAAAATATTCTCCTTTATTTTTTTAGATTCTCCTTTAGAATTCTTTTTATTCTTTTCTTTTTCTCTCTCTTCATTGATTATTCTTTTTATTTCACTAGCTAGAGTATCTGTATCTAATTTTCTATCTCCGTGAAACTTTCTGTTTTCTTCGTGAATATCTTCAGTAAATTTTCTTTTCCCACGCTTCATAATGGTTAATAATATTTTAAAAATTATCACAAAAATTATGGCTGGCATTAAAGAAAATATTGTTATGAGAATACTAAAATTAGGATTCATTATTTATTTTCCTTTTTTTGATTCTTGTCAGAAATTTTTGAAATAGAATTTCTCATATCAGTGTCAGAATTTATATTTTTCATTTTGTAATAATCAAAGACTCCTAAGTTTCCACTCTTTAAAGCTTCCGCCATTGCAATAGGAACTTGTGATTCAGCTTCCACAACTTTTGCCCTCATTGCTTCAACTTCAGCCTTCATTTCTTGCTCACGAGCAAGAGCCATAGCACGTCTCTCACTTGCTTTAGCTTCTGAAATTCTCTTATCAGCTTCTGCTTGATCAGTTTGAAGTCTTGCACCAATATTTCTTGCAACATCTACGTCTGCAATATCAATAGATAAAATTTCATAGGCAGTACCTGAGTCAAGACCCTTGTCAAGTACAACTCTAGAAATTGAATCTGGATTTTCCAAAACTGCTTTGTAACTTTGAGATGAGCCCACAGTCGTTACAATTCCTTCACCAACTCTTGCGATAATAGTTTGTTCACCTGCACCGCCGACAAGCCTTTCAATATTTGCTCTAACAGTTACCTTTGCCTTAACAATTACTTCAATACCATCTTGAGCAACTGCAGAAATATTTGGCGTTTCAATAACCTTTGGGTTAACTGAAACTTGTACCGCTTCAAGAACATCTCTACCAGCTAAATCAATTGCTGCAGCTCTTTCAAATTGTAGGGGAATGTTTGCTCTTTGTGCCGCAATAAGTGCATCTACAAGAGTATTTACATTACCACCAGCAAGATAGTGTGCTTCAAGATTAGAAATTTCAAGATTTAAACCAGCTTTAGTTGCCTTAATAGCAGGAACAACAATCCTTGAAGGTTTAACCCTTCTAAGTTTCATACCAATAAGTTCTGAAATTTTAATTTTGACACCAGAAAAAAATGCCGTAACCCATAGTCCAATAGGAACAAAGGACAAAAATATTGATATAATTATAAAAATTAATACAATAACTACAATGCTTCCAAAGGGATAAATATTCATAAATCCTCCTAAATATTTTTTTCGACGAAAACTCTTGCGCCGCTAATTCTAACTACTATAACCGATTCATTCTTTCCAATGAAGCCAACATCTGAAATAACTTCAATTTTTTTATCTTCAAAAGTGGCATAACCAGTTGGCCTTAAAGCCGTCTTAGTTATTAAAACATCTCCTACTTTTACCTCTTCGCTCTTAACAGATACATATCCTCTTTCAGTTGAACTTTCTGTAAAAAGTCTAAGTCTATTTATAACTTCAGAGTCTATTCCCTTTTTCAAAAGAATAAATCCTAAGACAATTGCAATTACAAGGGCAATCGCAAGAGAAAAAATAGCAAAGTAAATATCTTTCATAGATAAAACAATAGCCGCTGATATTGAAAGTATTCCGCTTATTCCTGCTACACCAAAACCTGGAATCATTATCTCAAAACCAATCAATAAAAGTCCCAAGACAAACAACAAAATCTCAAACCAATTAGTGTTTCCCATTGTGATATTTCCCCAAAAGAATATTACAAAGGAAAGGATTGAAATAATTCCGCCTAAGCCAAAACCTGGCGTCAAAATTTCAAAAACAGCGCTCACAATTGCAATGATAAGTAAAATTGTAAAAATATAATCATTGGAAAAAATACTTTCTATAAAATTACTTTCCCCTACTGCGTATACAAAGTTTGTAAATAGTATTAAAAATGGAAGAGCGTAAAAACATTTTTTTAAATTTTTCAAGTTGACCTCCTTTTCTAGAAAGTATTTACCCATAATATTTTATCAATAATCGAAAAAAATTTTAATATATTGTAAAATTTCTCTTTCAAACTAAAATTAAAATAATTTGTATTTTTAAATATTAAAATTTTTCTATAAAATTCATTTAATTTAAAATCCTTTAATTTTATACAGAAAATTTTATAAAAAAATCGTGCATCAATTTCGCATAATAACGATAATGATACACGATATGGTGCTAAAGGTGGGAACTTGAACCCAAAAAGTTATTTCTTACACACATTGCAATAGCATTGTTACAGTAGCTTTTAAATATACAAGTGGACTACAAAAGTGGATACAAAATTTCAATTTAGAATTAATAAACAATAATGTAAAATGGATCTCTAATAATCTGACCTTATCTATATTTATACATAAAAAAATAAGCCTGGAGAAATAAATCTTCAGGCTTAAAAAATTTTATTATTCTTTAAAATCTTTTGTTTCAATATAATTTGTCACATCACTTGGTTTTGAATCTGCAATTCCTTCAGATAACATATAGATACATAAACCTCCAATGGCACTAATGAGTGCAACAATTCTTTCTGTTGTTTCTGCTGGAGCATTAAAAAATGCAACAAGTGCAATTACAACTGCACTAATGCAAGCCCAAAATTTTCTACTTCCTAATTTTCTTAATAAATCTTCTTTTTTCATTTTATCACCTCAAATAACATTGATAATTGTATTTAACTTTCTTCCTTGGTCTTTTATTATTTTC
>NZ_JALEOV010000034.1 GCF_022767005.1 Peptoniphilus sp.
CGATGCAGAGAAAAAATCTGTTAGACCTACAACAGTTGACGGTTTCGTAAATTATCTAGATAAAAGTCTTCATGAAAATAAAAACACAAAAATTGCAGTTGTACTTGCGCACGATGCGACAAATAAACAACTTACAGTAGACTCTCTAAGGTCTATTATAAAATATTTTAAAGACAGAGACTATGAATTTGGAGTTTTAAAATAATTTTTAAGATAATAAAATAAGGGGCTGTTCTTCGTAGACAGCCCTCTTTTATTGTCTCTAAATTTATAGAGAATTTTTTATTTTTTCTGCTCTTTCAATTAATTTATCTTTTCCTAAAAGATATAAAATATTTTGCATTTCTGGTCCATGAACATTTCCAGAGATTGCTGCCCTAATTGGCATATAAAGTTTCTTGCCCTTTACTCCAGAATCCTTTTGCACTTCTTTCATAAGTCCCTTTGCAGTTTCCATGTCGATTTCATCATGAGATTCTACAATTTTTATAAAGGATTCAAGTAGTCCCTTTACATGATCTTGTGCTAACTCTTCTTTAGCTGAGTCTTCCGTAATTTCAATATCTCCAAATAAAAAGTCAATGTGTTCAGGAATGTCTTCTAATTTGTCTATTCCCTCTCTTACTGTGTCGATTAAAATTTTGTACCACTCAAAACTTTCTCTAATTTCTTCTTCAGATAAGAGTCCAGATTTTGTAACAAAGGGGATTGAAAGTTCAGAAAGTTTGTCTAAATCGTAGGACTTAATGTAATGTGAGTTAACCCAGTTTAATTTATCTGTGTCAAAAATTCCTCCGCTCTTTCCAACTCTTTCAAAGGAGAATTTTTCAATTAATTCATCCATTGTCATAATTTCTTCGCCATCTTCAGGAGACCAACCAACAAGTGCAAGGTAATTTACAATTCCTTCAGGTAGATATCCTCTTTTTCTAAAGTCTTCTACTGAAACGTCGCCCTGTCTCTTAGAAAGTTTTTTTCTATCCTTATTTAAAACTGTTGGAAGGTGAACAAATTCTGGTGCATCCCAACCAAAACATTCATACATAAATACATGCTTTGGAGTTGATGGAAGCCATTCTTCGCCTCTTACAATATGAGTGATTCCCATAAGGTGATCGTCAACTATTACAGCTAAGTGATAAGTTGGAAATCCGTCAGATTTCATCAAAACTTGGTCATCGATTTCATCAGTATTTATTGTAACTTTGCCACGAACTGCATCGTGAAATGTAATGTCCCTGTTCTTAGGAAGTTTTAATCTTATAACATAATCTTCTCCTGCTGCAACTCTCTTCTTTGCTTCTTCAAGAGGTATGCCACGGCAAAGTCCATCGTACTTAGGCACTTTTCCCTTTATTCTTTGTTCTTCACGTAGATTGTCAAGTCTTTCCTTAGAACAAAAACAATAATAAGCGTAGCCCTTTTCAATTAATTCATCAACATACTTTCGGTAAATTTCAAGTCTATTGGATTGGATATAAGGTCCACAATCTCCAACATCTACGATTTCTCCATCTTTTACAAAGACACCTTCGTCATGTGTAATGCCTGCCCATTCAAGGGAATCAATTAAATTTTCTATGGCGCCTTCAACATATCTAGTTCTATCTGTATCTTCGATTCTCAAAACAAATTTGCCGCCATTCTTTTTTGCGAACAAATAATTATATAATGCAGTCCTAAGTCCACCAATGTGTAAATATCCTGTTGGTGATGGTGCAAATCTTACTTTAACATCTGACATTTTTTCATCCTTTCTATTTTGCTGTAATTTCTATAACTTGGTAATAAGCCCAATGATCTCTGTTAAGATCTTTAAATGGGTTCTTTGAATATTTATCTAAGAAAGATTTATTTATCTTTCTGTCTAGAACTTTGTTAAAAATTGTAGCAGCTTCTGCCCTTGTTATTTTATCATTTGGTTTAAATTCATTTTTTGATTTTCCAACCATTATTCCATGGCTTGATAAAGTGTTTATCGCTTTACTTGCCCAGAAATCCTCCTTTACATCCTTAAAGGTAATTGGATTGTTGCCTTCTTTTAATTTCAAATAATTCGCCATCATGCTTGCAAATTGTGCTCTAGTCATTGCGTCCTTTGGTCTAAAAGTGCCGTCAGAATAGCCAGAAATTAATCCTTCCTTTTCAACAAAAACTATATTGTCATAATACCATGTGCCTTCTTTTACATCTTTAAAAGAAGTTGTGTCATTAGCGTTTGCCTTGTCATCAATTATTCTTTTTAAAACTGAAGCAGCCTCAGCTCTTGTTATTTTTTCGTTAGGAGCAAATTTATCATTTGAAATGCCTGACATATATGGAAGTCTAATAACTTCGATTGATTTTTGTAACTCTTCTAATGATTTATTAATTTCTTCTGTTGAAACTTCACTTTTTACAACTACATATTCAGCTGATGCAATTGCAGCGCGAATTCTCTTTTCATTTTGATTACTTGCTTTTGCAGTGGAAAGATTTTTTGCAAAATCTACATAATCAGTTAATTTTTCAAGAGTTTTTATTGTGCTATATAAATCTTTTTCTTCATTATTTTCAGTTACAAGTTCAGTTGATTTTTTAGACTCAACTTTAGGCTTAACAATATAATCTAAACTTGCTTTTTTATCTTTAGTTTCAGCAACTATCCTAATTAAGGAACCTTCTTTTAAATCTAAATTTTCTACTTTAAAATTGCCCTTATCATCAGAATTAACATTGGCAACAACTTTTTTGTCTATTGCAACTCTGACACTTGCATTTTTTTCAGTATTTCCAACAATTTCATTTGAATCTTGATATACATCCTTTATTGAAAGAGTTCCATTTTGTGTCTTTGTTGAAGACTCGAGATTTTTTTGGTCGCTCTTTGTTTCTCCGCCCTTGTCCACATAACTTAGAACAAAGGAATTTTTTAAATTGGAACTTGAGCCCACATCATTTTTTATCTTTGTTATAATTTCAAGATTTAACTTGTATCCTTTTATAACTGATAGATCATTTGCATTTATAGTTACAATGTTTTGATTTTTCCCTTTTATAGAGGTTTCTCTAATATCCAGTTTACCTTTGGACTCTGCTTCATCTAAAAGTTTTGTACTTTTAACTTCAATTGCACTGTCAAATAAAAGTGTAACAGAGAAGGAAGAATATTTTTCCTTATAATTTTTTGGCAAATTAACAATTAAATTATACTTAAAAGTATCTCCACTTTTCGCCTCTGAAACTGCAGGTTGCTCTAATACAACTTGAATATCTTCAGCTGCAAAAACATTTACAAAAAGTATAAAGGTCATAACTATGTATAAAAGCATTTTTTTCATAAAAAATCCCCCTTAATATATTTATTATATCAGTTTATTTAAAATAACTACAAATATTTTAACATAAATAGATAAATTATAAGATATTTATTATTGCAATATAGTTTATTAATGCTTGAATTTAATTATTTATGTGTAGATTTATGATGAAATAACACTAGATAATATAAAAAGCTAAGGATTTTCCTTGGCTCTTAATATATTATATAAACTTGTCTTTAAGTTCTTTTCTTTACACCTAAACAATACCTTAAAATATTTTATCAAATAAAAAAGACTTTAGCATCTAAAACGCTAAAGTCCCTTACTTTATTAAAATGGCAAAATTGGTCTTAAATATCTTAGAGTAAATATAATTGCCAAGATATACATTACAGGTGATACTTCTTTTCCACGACCTGTTGCTACTTTTAAAATTACATAAGAAATCATTCCAACAGAAATTCCTTCTGCAATTGAGTAAGCAAAGGGCATTGTAACCATTGTTAAAAATGCTGGCACAGATTCTGTGAAATCATCTAATTTTATTTGATTAATTGGGCTAATCATAAAAAGTCCAACCATTACAAGAGCTGCAGACGTTGCCTGTGCTGGCACAATTGAAAAGATTGGAAATAAAAATAGCGATAATAGGAAAAAGAAAGCACATGATAGAGATGTAAGTCCAGTTCTACCACCGTCTGCTACTCCTGATGCAGATTCAACAAAAGTTGTAACTGTACTTGTCCCAAGAAGTGCTCCCACAACTGTACCTATGGCATCAGATAAAAGGGCACGACCAACTCCTGGCAAATTTCCTTCTTCGTCTATTAATCCTGCTTTTGTCGCAACTCCAGTTAAAGTACCCACAGTATCAAATAAGTCTACGAATAAAAATGTAAACATTACAGAGAACATATCAAAGGTAAATAAATCTCCCCAGTGAAGTTTAAAGGCAACACTTGATATTGATGGTGGAAGTGAAAATAGTAATCCATTAGGAAGATGAGTAACTCCTAAAATAAGTGCAAGAATTGTTCCTGTTACTATTCCATATAAAAGTGCTCCCTTGACATTTTTAGCTGTCAAAAATGCCATAACCATTAGGGAAACTATAAATACAACTGAAGGTCTTGTTGCAATTTCTCCAAGTGAAATTAATGTTGCATCGTTATTTACAATCATTCCCGAAGATATTAGTCCAACTAAAGTTATAAAAAGTCCTATACCAACTGACACTGCATTTTTTAATGACATGGGTATTGATGTAAATATTGCTTCACGAATATTAAATAAACTCATGATTATGAAGATAACACCTTCCAAAAATACCGCAGTAAGTGCGTAGGTCCAATCGTGACCCATGCTTAAAACTACTGTATAAGTGAAGAAAGCATTAAGCCCCATTCCTGCTGAAAGTGCAAAGGGCAAGTTTGCAAATAATCCCATAAAGAGCATTGCAATAATTGACGATAAAATAGTCGCAGTGAAAACTCCACCCTTGTCCATTCCAGTTTCCGATAACATATTTGGATTTACAACTAATATATAGGACATAGTCATAAAAGTTGTAAGTCCTGCCATAAACTCTGTCTTGGCATTTGTCTTTCTCTCAGTAAGAGAAAAAGTCTTTTCTAAAAAACTTGAATTTGTTTCCATTTTTCTTTTTCCTCCTTAATAAATTCAGTTTTTATTCTATCACAAATTAGATTAAATGGCACAAAGATGGTAAACTTTTTATTTTATAAATTTTGAAATTAAAAAGGACTCTTGAAATCAAAAGTCCTTTGAGTCTATTAATATTTAAAAATCTTTTTTCTCCGCTATTATTCTAGCTGCGGCATAAATTATTATAATGAAAATAATTAAAGATAAGGATAAGACTAAGTTGCTGCTTCCTTTAATTATTCCAATAAAAAATCCTGTTGGATTTTTTCCAAACTTATCTAATATAGGAAGAAGCGCAGGCGATGATGTAAACATTGTTCCCACACCACTTGTTTGTCCAAAGTAAAGATAGATTGGAATACTTATAAGGTAATAGGCCATTAAAAATAGCACAATAAAAAATCCTAGGTTAAAGTCCATGCCATTTATTTCAACCTCTTGCATGATGTAAAAAACTAATATTGAATCTATTATAAAAATAATAAGAACCTTTAGAAATTTTACATTTATTAGGTCTCTCCTTGATGCACCAAGTGTCAAAAGGTAAGGCTTGCTCTTGTCCAATATCATTCCTTCGCTGGATATTATATATAGGACATAGTGAATTAGGAGGGCTGACATAAATAATACTGCAAAGGCTTTGTCTGCAAAGAAAGAAAATTCCTCTGAGAAAAGTCCAAGACTTTTTAAAGCAAAAATTATTCCTATAAATATGAAATAAACAATAATAAACTTTTTTCTAATTTTAAAATCATTTAATAAAAGTATTTTCATATTATTTGCCCCTCTCTAATGTTTTTTGTTGAGTATTTATAATCTGCCCATAGGGATAAGACGAAAATTATTACAGAAGCAATTATAAATATTGATTTGTAATCTATTAAATAATCATAATAAGCTCCGTATCCCATTGCGGTAGCTATGCCAAATCCTATTACTAATAGGCCGTAAAATAAAATCACAATTCCTTTTTGGAGTTTTGCGTATAAAATATGACTTAAACTTAGACTCAAAAAGTCTAAAGCAATAAATATATTTAGGTATATATTTAAAATTGATACTTTGACTTCTTGATTGCTAATAATTAATCCAACCCAAAAAATAATAGAGGTAATAGAAAATATTACAAAATTTTTTATTATTTTAGCGATAGAATAGTCTTCTATGGAAACTGGCATAGTAATAAATTTTTCAAAATCATTAAATTTATCCCCAAAGATAATTTGAGTTCTCATGATAAATATCATAGTAAATGCCCACTGAACGAAAATTCTATTAGAAATTTCTCCAGTAGTAAATAAACTTATGGCAAGTATGACTCCAATAAATATTGTAAATGGGATTGCAATTTTCTTTACCAGTTTAAAATCATTATATAAAACTGCTTTCATTTTGCACCTCTTGACAAAAATATCATTATGTCCTCTACATTTACTTTGTCAACAACCTCATTAGGATAAAATTCTTTAAAGACTTCTACATTTTTAATCAAAGCTTCTGTGGAATATTTATTTTTTCTCAATTTCAAAATAAAATCGCCATATTTCTCTAAATTTTCTTCAGAAGTTTTTAAAATTCCATATTTTTCTATAAGAGCATCCTTCTCATCGTATAGAATAATTTTTCCATCGTGAATATAAATTATATAGTCTGCAATTTTTTCAATGTCAGATAAAATGTGTGAAGAAAATAATATTGTCTTATTGCCGTCACGCATATAGTTAAATAAAAACTCAATTATCTCGTCACGAATAACTGGGTCAAGACCAGATGTTGGTTCATCAAGAATCAAAAGTTCTGGATTGTGGCAAATTGCAGAAATTATTTTTAATTTCATTAAATTTCCTGTGGAAAGTTCCTTTAATTTTTTGTCCCTTGGCATCTTAAATTTATCTGCAAGCTCATAAAAAAGTTTTTCGTCAAAATTTTTGTAGGCAACTTTTAATATATCAACTACATCTTTAACTTTAAAACTTTCGTTAAAAAAGGAATTTGACAAAACTACTCCAATTCTTTCAAAAGATTCTTTATGAATTTTTTCGCCAAAGACTTTTATATCGCCACCATATTTATACAAATCTAAAATACATTTTAAAAGAGTTGTCTTACCTGCACCATTTTCGCCAATAAGTCCAATAACTGCACCCTCTGGTATGTCTAAACTGTCAATATCTAGTTCAAAATCCTTAAAATCTTTTTTTAAATTCTTTATTTCTATACTTTTCATAATCAGTCCACCTCGTCTAAGGTCTTTAAAATTTCTTGTAACTCATCTAAACTTATTCCTGCAGCTTTCGCAACAGTCATAGCATCAGTAAAATGTTTTTCAATTTCAGCCATAGCATTTTCTCTTACAACTTCTTCATTTAATTTTTTAACAAAGGAGCCCTTACCTGGCATAGAATAAATATAGCCTTCTTGCTCCAAGTCGTTATAAGCACGTTTTGTAGTTATAACAGAAACCTTTAAATCGCTGGCAAGAGTTCTCATACCAGGAAGCGGTTCATCAGCGTATAAATCTCCTGATACAATTTGAGCCTTGATTTGATTTTTTATTTGTTCATAAATTGGAAGACCACTGTCATTTGAAATAATTATTTTCATATCATCACCAAAATTCTTAATATATACTGTGTATATTTTATATTTACAGTATATATCCTGTAAATGCCTTTGTCAATAAAAATTGCAAAAAAATAACTGCCCATAAGGACAGTTTTAAAACTAAATTAAATATAAAAATCCCATATACAATACTGTTCCTAGTGCAATGGACAAGAAAAAGTTTTTAATAAATTTAAAACTTAAAATTATCACTGCAAAGGATGTTGCAACAGGTATTACTTCTGTATGGTTTAAAAAATTAACTTTTCTAATACAAAATACGAGGAGAAGCCCCATTAATGAATAGGGAAGTTTTTCTCCAAGATATTCAATAAAGGTTGTTAGTTTTCTCTTTCTAAAAATTATTCCAGGAAGAAATCTCGCCATCGCAGTTATTAAACCTGCGATAAAAATATATTTAAGCATTTATATTTCCTCCCCTTTTTTCTTAAAGTCGATGTATAAAAAGATTAAGATTATAATCATCGCTGGAAGAATAAAATTTTCTCCAAAGATAATTAATGAAAACACCGAAGCCACAACTCCAATAATAGCAGGAAAGTGGTCAGTCGTTTGATTCCACTGACTTAAATATATTACTAAAAATAAAGCCGTAAGTATAAAATCTATTCCTAAAATTTCTGTCTTTACAAAATTTCCAAGAATTCCGCCAAGTGTCGTAGCCAAAAACCAGTATGCTTGAAGTAAAATTATTATAGAAAAATAAAAATCTTCCTCTTTCATATCATCGGGCACAGGAACGCCCATTATCATTGAATAAGCTTCATCACAAAGGGCATAATTTGAATAAATTCTCTTACCTTCACTCATGTCTCTAAACTTCGTAAGACAAGTAAGTGCATAAAAGAAATGTCTAATATTCATCATTGCAACAATTAAAACAAAAGAAAGTAAATTCATGCCAGCATACATTGCCTCAACTACAACAAATTGAATTGATCCTGAGAAAATCACAACTGAAGTAAGTGGAGCAACCCACGGTGCATATCCCTTTGATGAAGTGAATATCCCAAAAGAAATTCCTATAAATAAAAAAGAAATAAATATTGGAATAGTATAGGGAAAGGTCTTTTTTAAATTTTTAATCATCTTTTCACCCCTTAAAGTTTTTTAGAATTATAACATAAATAAAGGAATTTATGCATAAAAAACCTCGAAATTAATCGAGGCTTTCTAAATTTATTTATTTTCTTCAAAGGTTCCAAATACTATTGGCAATTTGTCTTTTAACATAATCCTACCCTTTGCAATTACTGTATCAATATCTAATGTTTCTTCGTCAAGCAAATTAATGTCAGCATCAAATCCTTTTTTTATCTTTCCCTTATTAGTTAATGATAAAATTCTTGCAGGATTTGATGTTACTCCTCGAAGTGCAATTTCAAGTGGTATATCTTCTTTAAATACACATTCTTTTATTGCTTCTAAAAGACAGCTTGATTTTCCCATGCCAAGTCCAATATATTCATTTTTCTCGTTAAACATTGGAAAGCTTCCCTGCCCATCAGATGTAAATGTGAAATTATCTAGGGATATATTTTCTTCTATTATTCTTTTAATTGCCTTTGATATTCTAACTTCTCCATACTCTCTTTCCCACAAATCGGGGTCATCCGCTCCAGTAAAGTCACAATATCCACCGCGTTTCATGTACTTTATACTTTCTTCAAAAAGCTCCTTATTTCTACCACAATGTGTTGGCAAAAATTGTGTAATTGGAAGTTCAGTTTCATCTACTGCTCTGTTTAAATAATCTAAGTTTTTCTTTCCATCACCCATGTGGATATTTATTATTCCAGCCTTTCCTGAAAGCATGCCAGCTACTCTCACATTTGCAGCAAGTCTAATAAATTCTTCGAAGGTTGGTTGTGATGATCTGTGATCTGAAAGTGCAATTTCTCCTGCTCCTATTATCTTATCAATTGACATTATGTCCTTCATAATATCTCCTGTTAAAGTTGGAGTAGGCACTTGATAGGAACCAGTGTAGATATATGATGTTACTCCTTCTTCTTCAAGTCCACGTGCTTTTGCAAGTAGTGACTCTATATCTCTACATACTCCATCTGTTCCAAGTGTGCCAACAACTGTTGTAACACCTGCTGTGGTTAAAGTTGTAAGATTTATTTCAGGAGTTCTTGTCTTAAAACCACCTTCGCCTCCACCACCTAAAATGTGAACGTGACAGTCAATAAATCCTGGAGTTAAAATTTTATCCTCTCCATTTATTTCTTCAACTTCCATTGAGGAAATTTTTATATCAATTTTATCTTCTATTGAAGCAATCTTATCTCCAAGTATTAACACATCTTTTTTGCCAATATTTTCTGGAGTATAAACTTTTACATTTCTAATTATTTTTATCATATTCCACTTCCTATTGGAAATTAATTGCAACGGCAATAATAAGTATTACTGATCCTATAATAAAGAAGAATGTTTGCATTTTTATTTGGAATTTTGCCCATTTAGACCAATCAATTCCTGCAACACCTAGTACTCCAATTAAACTTGCAGATACTGGAGTAAAGGCGTCCATAAATCCTGCACCCATTTGATAAGCAAGTACTGCAATTTGTCTAGAAAGTCCAACAAGGTCTGCAAGTGGAGCCATTATTGGCATTGTAAGAGCAGCTTGTCCAGAATTTGATGTTACTACTAAGTTAAATAGTGATTGGAATAAATACATTCCTATGGCAGCTAAAGTCTTAGGTACACCTGAAAAGGCATTGCCCACAGAATAAAGTATTGTATTTAATGCTGAAAAACTATTTGCATCACTGCCGCCGAGTACAATTAATATTCCTTTTGCCATACCAACTACAACTGCTGTGCCTGCAAGGTCAGCTGCTCCTGATTGAAAACTTGAAGCCATATCATTAATTGTCATGTTGTTTAGCTTAAATATAACTGCTGTTATACCTCCAACAAGACCCATTACGAAGAATTGAGATGCTATTTCTGGAATATAGTAACTCTTTTTCATAACTCCCCAAACAATCCAAATTAAAACTGCAAGCATTTCTAATAATATAATCTTGTGACCAAGTTTAAATTCTTTTGCAGATGTATCTTCTTGTAATTTTAGTCTAAATTTATTGTCATTTTCATAAGTTACAGATTTTCTAGGATCTTTGTAAATTTTTTGTGCATATAACATTGTATAAGCTGCACCAAGTCCTGTAACTACTACCCAACATATAAGTCTAAATCCAGCCCCTGAAAGTACAGGAATACCTGCAATACCTTGTGCAATTGCAACTGAGAATGGACTCATCCATGAAACTGCATTTCCAAGTTGAGATGCAACAAAGGTAACTGTTACAGCAACAATTGAATCGTAACCAAGGGCTATTACAAAGGGAACCATGACCATAGAAAATGGTATAACTTCTTCGCTCATTCCAAATGTAGCTCCACCAAGTGAGAATAAATAAAATAAAATGGGAATTGCAAATTTTTCAAGTCCCTTTGTCTTGTCTATTACTGCATAAATACCAGCATCAATTGCTCCAGTATTCATTATAATTCCAAAGGCTCCCCCAACAACAAGTAGTAAAGCAATTATACCAACTGCTGATCCATACTTGTCACCTGATACTAAACCTTCAAATAAAAAGTTTAGAAAACCAAAACCATTGAAGTCCTCTGTACCCCATACAGTTGCAGTTTTATTTAATTTAACTGAAGTGTCATAGAAATCTTCTCCATAAATTTCATATAAAGTATCATCTGTTAATCCAACTTCAGCTAAGCTTTCTACCGTCCAAGAATCTGCTGGCTCTTTTAAAAGTAGAGCAAAACCATCTTCGTCAATTTCATGTTCTTCTAGCGCTTCTTTATCTTCAAATAACTTACTTAAATTTTCAGATAAAAATTTTTTGTCTAGTGGATGCATGTACCTAAATGTTTCAGTTTGCAATACAGTTCTTGAACTAATTTCTCCATTTGCATTTTCATATTCAACTTCATGAGTTGAAAACTTACCAGCAGGAATTAAAAAAGTAAGAATCCAAGATAAAACTACCACGAAAAATATAATCGCATATGTATGTGGAGTTTTAAACTTTGTCAAATCTCTCTTTTTCATAATTATCTCTCCTTTCATAATTCAATAATTAACCCCTAAATTTATTATACATTTTTTCTATGCTAAAACTATTTTAATTTATTTTAATTATTATTTAGGTAAAAAAACTAAAAATTAGTCTTCTTTTATGTTTTCAAATACCGATTTCTCCCAAAGGCTTTCATCTTTAACGTGATTAAAAAATATAAAGATTCCAAAAAATATAATTGAACTTATACTTGTAAATAAAAATCCTTTTAAATCATAATGTTGACCAGAAAAAATATCCTTGGAAATATCTGTAATAAATAATAATGCCAAATTGTTGTTTAAGTAGTGTATCATAACAGGAGCCCAAATAGATTTTGTTTTATTATAAGCATAAGTTAAAAATATTCCAAAAAATGTACAAAATACAATTTGCCCAAGTATTGAATAAATCTGTGATGCTAAGTGACCATCGGAATAGTAGAAAAGATTAAGTGGTAAATGCCATATCCCCCAAATAAAGCCCGTAATCAGAATAGATTTTTTATATCCATAAATTTCCTTTAGCCTTGGTGCTAAATATGCTCTCCAACCATATTCTTCGCCTATAAAAGGCACGATATTTAAAAAAGAAAAAATAAAAATTGAAACAAGAATTTTTACACTATTAATATTTAAGATTTTTATTATCTCTCTTGTTTCTCCCTGTAATATACCTCCCAAAAATAATCTTAGAAAATAAATAATTATAAAAACTAGACAAATTAACAATGTTGTTTTCTTATTTGGATTGTCTAAACATAATTTTCTTTTAAGATTTTTATCCATAGTTGAAATACATATAATCATTGGAATCGCAGATATCAAGATTATAAAATCTGAAAAGCTTGTATTAAAATTAGAAGAAAAAATATTTATTATTGAAAATGCAAATAAAATAAAACTTGTAATTATATAAATTTTAATTACACTATTCTTCAAAATACTCTTATCCTCACTGTACAATAAGGCTACTACACCAAGAAATGGCATAAACATTTGAAATAGAGGATAAATATTTGTATTTATATTGTTTAATTTGCAGTAATAAATTGCAAATCCCATTATGTATGGAAGAATAAATGAAACGCCAATATAAATTTTTAAATCTTTTTTCATAAATTTCTCAAACCCCTTTTATCTAAAGTGTATATGTTTTATATCTACACTTTAACCTCGTGTATTTATTTTGTCAAGATATTTAAAATTTTCAATAAAAAAGGCTAAACATTTTTAGACATTATAAAAATTCTATTTACAAATTTTATAATAAAAATGCCGACAAAAATTTAAGTTGACCTCTTAAATTTCAATGTCGGCTTTTCATTATAAATTTTATTTAATAATAAATTATTTATTTTTCCTAAATCTTACTTTCTTTTGGATTTCTCCTGCTAAAAGTGGTATTACTGCTGAGCCAAGCACTACTGCAATTTCTCTTGGTCCTAAATCCATTAGTCCAAAGGCATCGTTTAACACTGGCACATAGATTACTACTAGCATCAATAAGAAAGAAAATGCTGTTGCCATTACTAATTTTTTATTTGTGAATACTCCAATTTCAAAAACAGTCTTGTCTATTGATCTTGCCGTATAGGATCTAAGAAGTTCACAAATTATTAGTGATGAAAATGCCATTGTCCTTGCGTGGTGAAGTCCTTCACCTAATCCATACCATTTTAAGCCAATAAAATATGCAAGAAGTGTTGCAACTGTTATTGCAATAGATTGAATTGCAACTGTTATTTTTATTTCTGTGTCTAGGATTGGTTCGTCAGGGTCGCGCGGTTTTTCCTTCATTATGTCAGCTTCTCCTCTTTCAACTCCAAGAGCTAAGGCTGGAAAAGAATCTGTTACAAGATTAAGCCAAAGAAGTTGAATTGGAATAAGCGGCACTGGCAAGTTCATCAATATAGAAATTAAAACTATTAACACTTCTCCCAAGTTGCATGAAAGTAAATATGCCACAAATTTTTTAATATTGGAATAAATAATTCGTCCTTCTTCAACTGCATTTACAATAGTTGCAAAGTTGTCATCTGTCAAAATTACTTCTGCTGTGTTTTTAGCGACATCTGTCCCTGTAATTCCCATTGCAATGCCAATGTCTGCCTTTTTAATTGCTGGTGCGTCATTTACACCATCGCCTGTCATAGCTGCTATATGTCCATTTTGTTTCAAGGCGGTTACTATTTGAACTTTGTTTTCTGGAGAAACTCTCGTAAAGACAGATTTTTTCTTTACTATTTCTCGAAGTTCTGCTTCAGACATTTCATTTAATTCTCTACCCATTATTGCTTCATCATCTGATTTTGCAATACCAAGGTCCTTTGCAATTGCAAGACCTGTTTCAAGATAATCGCCTGTAATCATAATTGGTCTTATACCTGCACTTCTACATTCTTTTATTGCATCCTTAACTTCTGGTCTTGATGGGTCAATCATTCCAGTAAGTCCAACGAAGACCATATCCTTTTCAACAACTTCAGATGTAAGTTCACTTGGAAGAGTTTTGTGTTTTCTATAAGCATAACCTAAACATCTAAGAGCGGATCTTGCAAATTCTGAATTTTTATCTAAAACTTCTTTTTTAAGTTTATCGTCTAGTTCAACTTCTTCTCCGCCAATTAAAATTTTACTACATCTATCTAATACTACATCAGGTGCACCCTTTGTAAAAGATGTGATTTCGTCAAAAATTTTGTCATGAAAAGTTGTCATCATCTTTCTATCTGAATCAAAGGGAATTTCTTCCAGCCTATCAAATTTTTTATAAAGATTTTCTAATCCATTTCCTGCTTTTTCTGCAAAAGTAAGGAGCGCACCTTCAGTTGGATCTCCTGTAATGGATGCTTCGCTGCCCTTCACCTTTAATTTTGCATCATTAGTAAGAGCTGCAATTGATGATAAAATTTTTAAGTTTTCATCATCTTCTATTGTAACTACCTCTTCTTTTTTAGTTACATCTCCTTCTGGGACATAGCCAGTTCCTGAAACATCATAAACATTTCCGTCGGTAAAAACTTTTACAACTGTCATTTCATTTTGCGTTAGAGTACCAGTTTTGTCGGAACAAATTACTGTAGTTGTTCCAAGAGTTTCAACTGCCAAAAGTTTTTTGACAATGGCATTTTTTTCTGCCATCTTGCCCATGCCAATTGAAAGTACAATTGTTACTATGGCAGGTAAGCCTTCAGGCACGGCTGCAACTGCAAGTGAAATTGCTGTCATAAACATATCTAGTGGATCATGTTTATATAAAAGTCCAACAGCCATTACAACTGCACAGATTACTATTACCAAAATGCCAAGAGTTTTTGAAAGTTTTGCAAGTTTTCTTTGCAAGGGTGTTTGTTCTTCTCCTACCGTTGCAATTGAAGTTGCAATCTTGCCAATCTCTGTATTGTGTCCAGTTTCAATAACTACTCCCATTCCTCTACCGTAAGTTACAATTGTTGAAGAATAAGCTAAGTTTTCTCTATCTCCAATTTCCATTTTTCCACTATATATTGCGTCATAGTGTTTCTCCACAGCAACAGATTCTCCAGTAAGTGATGATTCGTCGACTTTTAAATTTGATGATTCTATAAGCCTTAAATCTGCTGGAACAATATCTCCTGTTTCAAGGACAATAATATCTCCTGGAACTAATTTATTTGAATCAACTTCTTCATGTTCGCCATCTCTTATTACCTTTGCCTTTGGCGAAGACATCTTTTGTAGTGCTTCAATGGCTTCTTCTGCTTTTCCCTCTTGATAAATTGAAAGAAAGGCATTTACAATTACAATTGCAATGATAATTCCAGCATCAAGGGCTTCTCCTACAAAAACAGATACAATTGCTGCTGCAATTAAAATAATTATCATTGGGTCTAGGATTTGCTCCTTTAGCTTTTCTCCAAAGGATTTTTTCTTTTCTGCCTCAAGTGCATTTTCTCCATACTCTTGCAATCTGTTTTGAGCTTCTTCATGAGATAGTCCCTTCTCTTTTGTTGTCGAGAGATTTTTCAAGGTCTCATCTGGCGACTGATTATACCAATTTTTTTCCATAATTCCTCCTTATAATTTCATATAAAATAAAAAAAGAGACCGATTGTTACATCGGTCTCACATACTTAATACTAAGCTTTCCAGCCGGGCAATGCCGTAATGACGACTGAAAATTTAAAAGTTACTCCCCTAAGTGAATAAATTATATCAAATTATTTTGCCTAAAACAATCTAAGTTAATATTACCCAAAAATATTCTCTTAAATTATTTTTTTGGAACAATCTTTTCCTTTCCGCCCATATACATTTGAAGTGGTTTTGGAATTTTTACACTGCCATCTTCTTGTAGAAGATTTTCTAAGAAGGCAATTAACATTCTTGGCGGTGCAACAACTGTGTTGTTCAAAGTATGTGCAAGATATGTTCCATTTTTACCACGAAGTTTAATATTAAGTCTTCTTGCTTGTGCATCTCCAAGATTTGAACAAGATCCAACTTCAAAGTATTTATTTTGTCTTGGAGAGAAGGCTTCAACGTCAAGAGATTTTACCTTTAAATCTGCCAAGTCGCCAGAACAACATTCAAGAGTTCTTACAGGAATTTCTAATGAACGGAAGAAGTCCACTGTATTTTGCCATAATTTTACAAACCAATCCTTTGAATCTTCGGGCTTGCAAATTACAACCATCTCTTGCTTTTCAAATTGGTGAATTCTATAAACTCCTCTTTCTTCTATTCCATGAGCTCCAACTTCTTTTCTAAAACATGGAGAATAAGAAGTTAATGCAAGTGGCATATCTTCTTCTGGAGTAATTGTATTAATAAATTTACCAATCATTGAGTGTTCTGATGTACCAATTAGATAAAGGTCTTCTCCTTCAATCTTATACATCATATTTTCCATTTCAGCAAAACTCATTACACCAGTAACAACATCTGAACGAATCATAAATGGTGGAATGTGATATTCAAATCCACGATCGATCATAAAATCTCTTGCATAGGATAAAATTGCAGAGTGAAGTCTTGCAATATCGCCCTTTAAATAATAAAATCCTGCTCCTGATGTATTTCTAGCTGAATCTAAATCAATTCCATCAAAGGTTTCCATGATATCAACATGATAGGGTACTTCGTAATCCGGTATAACTGGTTCACCAAATCTTTCGATTTCCACATTTTCACTGTCGTCTTTTCCTATTGGCACTGAATCATCAATCATTTGTGGAATAATTTGCATCCTTTTTTTAAGTTCTTCGCCAAGATCTCTTTCAGCTGCTTCTAATTCTGTGATTTCTTTATTTATTTCAGCAACTCTTTTTTTAGCTTCTTCGGCTTTATCCTTTTCACCCTTTTGTATAAAGCTTCCTATTTCTTTTGAAGTTTGATTTTTTTCTGCACGAAGATTATCTCCCTTAGTTTTTGCTTCTCTAAGTTCTTCGTCGATTTTTATAACTTCATCAACTAGTGGAAGTTTCTCATCTTGGAATTTCTTTTTGATGTTTTCCTTAACTGCTTCTGGGTTTTCTCTTACAAATTTAATGTCTAACATAAATCCTCCCTTAAAATAAAAAAAAGCCCCTCAATCCCTAAAGGGACGAGAGACCCGCGTTGCCACCCTAATTAACCAAATGGTTCACTTAAAAATTCATAGACTATGAGGTGGATTCATTTTAAATGTTTACAGATTTGCACCAACCACCTGCTCTCTAAAAAACTTTTTAAAATTACTATTCTCAATTATCGCCTTTTTTAGTTTTTAATATTATACCACAAGAAAAAATAAGTTCAAGTCTTTAGCGTGTAAAGTAAAGTCAACTAATTAAATAATACTATGTTAAAAGATTATGAATCAAAATATTTCTTTGTTAATAAAAATAATCGTTGATATTTTGAACCTAGTTATAAATCCTAACATTTACAATATCTTACAACCTTGTAAAATTAAATATTTAAAATAACTAATTATCATAAAAAAGTTATAGTAAAATTAAAACATTTCCATTGTCATATATTTAATTTTTAGTTCATCTATTGTTTTTTATATATTTTATTAAGGCAATTATTGCCAATATTATAAGGACAAAAACTGCAACAAAAAATCCAAAACCTATTATTAAACTTATTATAGATTTAGACACACAAGCCATAATAATCCCCCTTTTATTTCATTATATCATAGAAAAATTTTTAACAAATTATTATTTAAGATAAAATTTTTTCTTTTTGTTATAATATGCTAGAGGTGATGAAATGAGAGAGTTCTTACTTTCACAAGGCGTTTCAGAAGATCTACTCAATGGAGTGGATGAATTTATAGAAAAACATGAATTAAATGAAGAATATAGATATAGAATTCCAAAAATTAAATATAAATACTATGGCAAAAAAACTTGGGAGAAGGCAATCGCAGCAATTTTATCTGGCGATAACATCCTTTTATCTGGACCAAAGGCAACGGGCAAAAATGTTTTAGCAGAAAATCTTGCCTATCTTTTTAAGAGACCTCTTTGGACGATTTCTCTAAACATTGCATCAGACCCCTCAAGTCTTATTGGCTCTGATACTTTTAAAAATAATGAAGTTATCCTAAAAAAAGGACCAGTCTACGAAGCTGCCGAACAAGGTGGCTTTGCAGTATTTGACGAAATAAATATGGCAAAAAACGAAGCACTCTCTGTTGTGCATTCAACTCTTGATTACAGGAGAGTTATCGATGTTTCTGGTTATGGCAGACTAAACTTAAATGATGCAACGAGATTTATAGCAACAATGAATTACGGTTACATTGGCACTCGTGATTTAAACGAAGCCTTGGTATCAAGGTTTTTGGTAATTGATATGCCAACAATAGCAGAAAGCGATTTGGGAAAATTATTTAAAGAAAATACAAATTTAAATAAAAATGCAATAAAAATTTTCACAAAATTATTTTTGGACTTGCAAGAGAAATCCCTTAACTCAGAAATTTCTTCAAAGGCAATTGATCTTCGCGGACTTCTTTCTAGCATTGAACTTATGAATAAAGGATTAGACATTAGAGGTTCCCTTGAACTTGGAATTGTAGATAAAACCTTTGACTCCTACGAGAGAGAAATTGTTACAGATGTAATAGACACTCTCTTTGTAAAAAATATTGAAAGAGCTGATTTATTTGAAGGATAAAAATAGACTAAAAAATATATTTTGGACTGTTTCAGATCTTTATAACTTCGATATTTTTAAATTCTCGCTAAAACCAAAGGACTCCTACGAAGCTGCAATCCTTGGCTATGCGTCGAAATATTTTTATTTTTATACAATTGATGACTTTTTCAAAAGATATATAAATAATTTAAACAATAAAAAAGACTTTTGGGAAATTTCAAAACTAATTATTGAAAATATTTTTTCACATGAATTGATTTTAGAAAGACCTGGCACTTTGGATTTCAAAAAATCTCACGATGAAGAAATTTTAAAACACTTGAATAGACAAAAAATAATTTTAACAACAGAGTTAAAAATTGGATACATTAGAAAAGAAAGAGGAAAATTCCCAAAGGTTCAAAAAATTTTAGAAGAAATGTTAGATGAAATTTATGGTTTTAAAAGCTTAGACACATTTAAGTACCTAGAATTTTTAAAATATTTATTCAAAAAGTATTTTCACATTAACAAAAATCTTCCCAATGACATTGACGAAAGTTATGAGAAATTAAAAAAGGAAGCAAAGTCCAACTCTTCTTCAAATAACAATCGCCCTTACAAAAGAAAAAAATTTGTGGACAACACTTTTCTCGAAAGGTACAATATTGAATCTGCTGAGTTTACTTTCTTTAACGACGATTATAGAGATATAAATGTAAAAGAAGACAATTTTAAAAATAATTTTGGCGACCAAAATATTTACGACGCATTAGAAAAACACTATGGTATAGAAAAAATCAAAAGGCATACTGCCGATAAAATTGCGTCAAAAATCGCAACAGACATTCATAATGATATTAAAATTTATTTTCCCAGTGGCGAATTTAAAAATAAAAATTCCTACTTTGCCAAAGAAGAAAATAATAATTACCTAGAAAATTTAAAATTTTACGAAGACAACAAAATCCAAAACCAACGTGCAATTCGTGAACTTTCAAGCATAATAAAAAATTCTCTGCTGAGAGAATCTGAAGATGAAATTGCAAAATCAAATGAGGGAAAAATTATTGCCTCTGAAATTTGGAAATCAAAGGAACTTAGCGATTATAAAATTTTCAATAAAATAAATCACAAGGATTCCAACGAAATTTTTGTTGACATTCTGCTAGACTCCTCTGCATCCCAAAACAAAAGAAAAGAAATTGTAGCAACAGAAAGCTACATTATTGCAGAGTCTCTAACAAGCTTAAATATAAAAACTAGGATTTTTTCTTACAATAATTTTTACAATTATCTCGTTATAAAAAAATATAGAGATTACAATGACCCTCAAATTAAAAACATGAACATCTTTAAATATTCGCCAAGTGGATCTAATAGAGATGGTCTTGCAATAAAATTTATGCGATATTTAATTTCAAAAAATTACGATGCAAGGCGATTTTTAATAATTTTAACTGACGGACTTCCCTTTGACGAAATCGACATAGGAATTGTAGGCACATCAAAAATTCCTGGTGAAAATTATAAAGATGACGAAGCAGTCATGGACACATCAAAGGAAGTGCTATTGACAAGGTTAATGGGTATAAACACCTTTGGCGTGTTTACTGGCGAAGAATCGGAAAGCTTAAATATCAAAAAAATCTATGGCAATGACTACGCCTATATTACCGATATCGCAAGATTTCACAAAGTTGTCGGCATATTTTTAAAAACTTACGCAAATAAAATAGAGTAGGCTTCATGATGAAACCTACTCCTCTTTTATTCCCTTTGCTACATTAAATCCTGCCATGACTAAAATTATTGAATAAATCAATTTTAATAATAAGCTTCCTTTCGGAATCCTAGAAAGTAAAATTGACATTAATCCAAAGATAATTACATTTAAAATAATAGCAAAAATTCTTTTCACTTTTTTTATTTTAAACATTTTTATTTATTCATAAAATGCTTACAAGCTTTTTCCATTCTGTTTAGACCTTCAACAATGTCTTCGTAGCTACTTGCATAGGAAAATCTTATAAATCCTTCTCCTGCAGTTCCAAATACATCGCCTGGAACTACTGCAACACATAATTCATCAAGTAAATAATTGCAAAATTCTTCTGCACTAACTCCAACTCCCTTTATGTTAATAAAGGCATAAAAAGCTCCATCAGGATTATTTAGGCTAAGTCCATCTATGGAATTAACTTTCTCAACAATGTAATCACGTCTTCTCTTGTATTCATTCAACATTTCTTGTGAGCCTTCTCGTCCTTCTTTTAGAGCAGCAATGCCTGCGTGTTGCACAAAGGATGTTGCACAAGAAGTATTGTGTTGATGAATAATATTTAAAACTCTAATATATTCTTCTGGTGCTGCAATATACGCAAGTCGAAAACCAGTCATAGAATAAGTTTTTGAAAAACCATTAATAGTAATAGTTCTTTCTTTCATTCCATCAAAAGATGCAATAGAATAGTGTTTCTTAGTTCCGTAGACAATTTGTTCATAAATTTCATCAGAAATTACTAAAATATCTTTCTTTTTTGCAAAATCAGCAAGATTTTCTAAAGTTTCCTTTGAAAGCATAGATCCAATTGGATTTGATGGCGTAATAATTACAATTGCCTTAGTTTTTTCTGTAACAAGTTTTTCTAATTCATCAAAATTAATTTGAAAATCATTTTCTTCTGACAAACTATATCTAACTGGCACTGCTTTCATAATATGAGCAGCATTTACATAATTTGGCCAACATGGATTTGGAATTAGGATTTCATCGCCTTCTTCTAAAATTAATGAATAAGTATCAAAAATCGCTTCAGATGCACCTGCTGTTATTAGAATTTCCTTTGCAGAATAATCTAAGTTATTATCCTCTCTTAATTTTTCAGCAACAGCTTCTCTTAATGGCATAATTCCATAATTTGAAGTATAAAAAACATCTCCATTCTCAATACTTTTTATAGTTGCATCCTTTATGACCTTTGGCGTATCAAAATCAGGTCTTCCAACTTCAAAATGGTAGATTTTTTTCCCTTCTCTTTCCATTTCAAGAGTTTTTTCGTTAATTTTTCTAATTCCAGATGGCTCTACATTATTAAATTTACTACAAATAAAATCCCTCATAACTTCCTCCTTATGAATTAATTATTTTTTCAATTATGCTACCTTCCACATTGCCACCTGTGATAATTAAAACTAATTTATCTCTCTCGTCGTATTTTATTTTTCCTTCTAAAATAGCTCCAAGTCCAATAGCAGAAGATGGCTCAACAATTAACTTTTCTTTATTATACAACAAATCCAAAGCTTTTTTAATACTTTTATCTTCACAAGTTACAACATCATCAACCAAATCTCTTACAATAGGAAAAACACTTTCTCCAGGTTTAACTGATAACAAGCCATCTGCAAGAGTCTCACCTCTATTAACTTCAATTGGCTTTCCTTCCTTTAAAGAATTTGTATATCTCGCTACATTTTCTGGCTCAACACCAATTACCTTTGCCCATCTAGTTACTCCCTTAGTATACATAGCTATTCCGGAAATAAGTCCGCCGCCGCCAATAGGCACAATCATCTTCAAGTGATCCATTTTATTTAAAATTTCAACAGCAATGGTACCTTGACCTTCAGCAACATCTAAATCATCAAAGGGATGAATAAAAGTCATTCCTTCCTTTTCAGAAATTTCCTTTGCAACAACAAATCTTTTTTCCACAGTTGAAATAACAATTTCAGCTCCAAGATCTCTTATCATCTGCCTCTTTATATCAGTAGACGTATCTGGAAGAACAATCTTCGCAGGAATCCCTAGCATCTTTGCACAAGTCGCTATTGCCTTGCCATGATTGCCACTAGAAGCAGTAACAACTCCCCTTTGTAATTCTTCATGCGAAAGTTTTCTAATTTTATTTAGCGCCCCTCTTATTTTAAAAGAATTTGTTCTTTGCATATTTTCTAACTTTGCATAAACACTTGTGCCTAAAATTTCCGAAATATAATCAAGCCTTACAAGAGGTGTGTCGTAAACATAATCTCTTATTCGCTCTCTTGCCTTAATAGTTTGTTTATATCCATTTCTGTAATCCATTTTTTTCTCCTTTATAAAACACCTTAAATTCAATACTCTTTATTAAATTATAATATTCTATAGTAAATTTGTAAAATATAAGTGCTTTTATAAATTACATTAACAAAAAAGGTCTCCTTAGAGACCTAAAACTTTTTGAAAAAATAAAATATTAATTTTCATTCAAGAAGTTTAATGCAATTAAACACATAAGAGCAGCTCCCCTATATAATATATCTTCATTTAGATAGAATTTTTTGCTATGAAGAGGATAATTCTTTTCTCCTTCTTTTCCAATTCCTACCCAATAGAATGCTCCTTTAATTTTTTGAAGATAAAAAGCAAAATCTTCGGCTGTCATTGCCGGCTTATCAATTTCTAAAAGCGAATCTTCTCCAAATAAACCGACTACACTTTTCTTCACTAATTTCACGGAATTTTTTTCGTTCATAACAGCTGGATATCCAAATCCATAATTGTATTCACAATGTCCATGATTAACTTCAGCGATTGCTCTAGCAAGATTTCCCATATCTTTAAAGATTCTCATTCTATCTTCTTCTGAAAAAGTTCTACAAGTACCATCTATCAAAGCTTCTTCAGCCATTACATTATATCTAGTTCCGGCAATAAATTTTCCAACGGTTAAAACAGCAGAATTCATTGGATCTGTATTTCTTGAAATTAAAGTTTGCATAGCATTTACAAATTGAGAACCCATTACTATAGCATCAACACCTTCGTGAGGTTTTGCTGCGTGAGATGATGCTCCAATAAATTTTATTGTAAAGTGATCAGAATTTGCCATCATGGCTCCTTCTTTTATTGCAATTTTTCCAAAAGGTAGATCTGGCCAGACGTGAGAGCCAAAAATAGCATCAACATCATTTAATAATCCTGATTCCAAAATTTTAGGTGCTCCTCCAATTGGTGATAACTCTTCTGCTGGTTGAAATACAAGTTTTATTTTTCCCTTTATTTTATCTTTATTGTCATTTAATAATTTTGAAGCTCCTAGAAGAAAAGTCATATGTGAGTCGTGACCACAAGAATGCATTACATTTTTATTTTTTGATTTAAAACTTATATCCGTTTCTTCTTCCATTTCAAGTGCATCCATATCTGCCCTTAGCGCAACAACTTTTCCAGGCTCAGAACCGGTAATTTCTGCAATAATACCATGTCCACCTACTTCACTAGTGTAAGGAATTTTAAATTCATCAAGATATTTCATGATTATCTTTGAAGTTTCTAATTCGTTTTGTGACGTTTCTGCGTTCATGTGAAGTTCTCTTCGAATATCTACTAATAGTTTTTGATTTTCTTCTGACTTTTTTAAAATATCTTTCATGTTAAGCCATCCTTGGTTTTAATCCATCGGGTATTGGTGAAATAAATTTTTCTCCACGAACTTTTATAAGCTCTTCTTTTGCTTTTTTAACAAGTTCAGGATTTTCAATAAAACTAATAGCGGCTCTTGCCATTACATCAGCAGCCTTTAGCATACCTTTCATTGCTATGGAAGATTTTCCTTGAGCTACTTCTTGCCATGAATGACCAGCTGTCCCAATAGCAAAACAAGCTGTAATTATCTGTGCAGTTGGTATTACATTGGAACAATCGCCAACATCTGAAGAACCCATTACTATTTCATTAGAATGCTTGTAATCTAAAATTTTGTCATATAATATATTTTCCTTTAGATAATTTAATTCAGCATTTTTGTCTTCAGCAAAGCCAATTGTATTTTCACTTTCAATATTATCTTGAGGATAAGTTTCTCTAAATTTTCTTGCATAATTTATTTCTTCTTCTGTAAATTCAACTGGTCCTTCTTCTAAAAAAGCTTTATAAAGCTCTTTTTCAATTATAGAATTTGGAATTACATTGGAGCAAGCTTTGTCAAAAATTATTTCTGGTTCAGTTTCAGTCATAAGCCCTGCACCTTCAACAATTTTTTTAAATCTTTCGTAAAGTCTATTTACATATTCAGTATTTTTTGACCTAATTAGGTATAATCCTTCTGCATAGGGCTGAACTACATTTGGAGAAGCTGAACCTGGATCAATTATTGAGTAGTGAATTCTCTCAAAATCTTGCATATGTTCTCTTAAAAATTGAACTCCAATATTTACAAGTTCAAGTCCGTCAAGAGCAGATCTTCCAAGATGAGGTGATGCTGCAGCATGAGCTCCCTTCCCTCTAAATCTTACATAGACTTGTTTGTTAGCTTGTAGCGAACCAGTAAATATTGCATTTCCAGTAAAAGGATGCCACGTGATTGCAATATCAGCAACATCAAAACAGCCAGCCTTTGCCATAAATGCCTTTCCACTTCCACCTTCTTCAGCTGGACAACCAAAGTAAATTACTTTAGCTTTTAGATTATTTTTTTCTATATAATCTTTAATCTTTAAGGAAGCACCAATAGATGCAGTTCCCAAAAGATGATGACCACATCCATGACCACATTCTCCCTTTACCTTTTCTTTTCTCTCAGCCAAGTCTTCAACCTGAGAAAGACCAGATAGTGCGTCAAACTCACCCAAAATTCCAATATTTATTCCGCCTTCATCGCCAAACTCTGCGCTAAATGCAGTTGGCAAATCAGCTAGATTTTCTTTTATCTTAAATCCATATTTTTTTAAAATTTCTTTTTGAGCTTCAACAGATTTATATTCTTTCCACTTAATTTCCGCAAATTCCCAAATGTTTTTAGCAAGTTTAATAAGTTCGTCATTATATTTATCCATATCATTCTCCTTAAAATTTTACTAGTTCAATTTATCAATCTTTTAAAAGTAATTTAGATGAAGTCATTGTTGCTATTATTCCAACAACTGTTAAAACAGAAGTTAATATAAATGCAGTTCCTGGTCCCTTAGTTAATATTATGTTTAATACTAATGGCATAAAAGCAAATGTAACCGCCGAAATTATTGAGAAGGAAATTGAATAATTTCCAAGTGCAGTACTTTCAGAATCAGGGTCACAAATCTTTAATAATAATAGTCCTGTCAAAAATACACCAGTGCTCATTCCAAGAGTTGCTATCATATGTTCAAACCAATCAACTTTTAAATATCTCTTACATAAGATCATAAGGATACCTACAGTACCAATATATCCTAAGATTACCATTACCATTATTGGAACAAAATATGTGAAAACCGTCTTAAGTGGAAGTGAAGCTACCGCCCCAATAACTGCAAATTCAGTAAGTGAACCTGTTATTTTTCCCTTAACATTAGAATCAATTAAAAAATCTAAATTTAATTTTTTGATAATTGCCCAAATAACAAACATTACTAAAATTCCATATGCCCAAACTGAAATAGATTTTAGACCTGGAATATTATATTTTTTAGATAATGCTAAAATTCCATAAGCAATTAGACAACCTAAAAAAATTATTGCAGCGTGAAAAGTTACTGTATCCATAGATGCAGATTTTGTCGTTTCTCTACCAATAGAACCTTGTTTTGTTACATCTCTTTCATAACCTATTTTAACATCCCTTGGAATATCTCCTGGCTCCCTTAATATTGCAGTTTCTCCTCTTCTAGCTGCCCAGTTAATTAAAACCATACCTATTAAAATACCGCCAACAAGACCAAAAGTTGCCATTGTAACTCCCACTCCTTGAGCAGTTTCCCAATAAGGAATATTTAGTTCATTAAGCATATTTCCAAGAATACCTGCAGTTCCGTGACCACCAGTATAACCTATACATAATTCCCAACCAAATGTGTCGTATAAATCTTGACCCATTGATCTAAATAATTCATTTGTACCAAATCCAATTGCATTTTGAAGATAATAAGTAGCAAACATTATAAAGAATAATGGTATTGCCGGTTTAAACTTTTTCACTGCATTCTTTCCACCAAGATCTAAACCAAGTGGTGTCGCAGTAACAACTGGCACAATTAAAATACCAGGAATAAGTGACCAAATTTTAATCCAATCTTCTGGTATTGGAAGTATTCCAAAACCAATAGGTCCAAGTAATAAAAGTATGAAACCACCAATTACACTTGCTGGTATAAATGTTTCTTGAAATGCTTTAACCTTTGCTCTCAGAAAAAATCCTATTAATAAAAATAGTGATAGAAAGCATACACTTTGAAATAATGTTGTAAACATAGCGCCTGTCATAATAAATCATCCTCCTTTGAAATTTTTTCATAATTTTAACTGCTGCAACAAAAGTTCTTGAAATCTTTGCATTTTCTTTCTTAATAGTTTGTTAAAAATGAATTTACAAAATCTAAATAGTTTTGCAATAATACATTATTTATAAGTATTTCTAATATAATTTGATATCTGACTAATTAATATTAAATTTTCATATTTGTAAATATAACCCACTGCTGATAGTTTATAGAATTGCAAAAGATAAGAAAAAATCTTTAACTATATGATAATTAGCTTTGAAAGCTAATTTAAAACAAAAAACAGTTATAAGTATACATTTACTAATTGTCAACAAAAAGTTTTCGTTCTTCTTGCTTTTAGTATACCTGTATGTACTCTTTTTAATAAAAATCTGTTAAAAAACCATTCCCATAATAATATTTATGTCAGACATTAATGCTCAAATAATTCTTAATGTTAAATTTATAAAAAGTTATCAAATTTAATAAATCAAGATATTTATAATTAAAGTCAACTGTCTTAAACTTATAATGAAATTAACTTTCTACTTAAAATATAAATCATGATCTTTGTACTCAAATTATTTGTACAATATTATAATAAAACCAATTATAACAAAACTAATAAACTATATAAAAATAACATAGTATTTTATTACTAAATTAATCTTATTTTGGGAAATATTTAGCTCCTTTGTTTTTTTGTTTTGAAAAGATAGACATACCAAAAGGTAATAACGAAATACTTATCAATAGATAAAATGCTTTAATTTGAAATTCATAATAAATCTATAAAATCATCTCCTTAATTAATATTTATTATCTCAATAAATTTTCCCTAAAATTTTTACTAGATAATATGCTAATATTATATCGGAATTTCACTAAAATTAAAACAATATTTTACCAAAATAAATTATTAATTCATTTTAAATAATAGTTTTGCTCTTTTTATCGAAATTTCACTAAAGTAAAAATCTCGACTTGCGTCGAGATTGATTTATACCAAATATTTACTTTTTAATAAGTATATTATCTTTTTAAATTTTATTTGCTTTTTAGTCTATCTATTTCCTTGTTTAAACTGTCAATTTTATTGGACATTTTTGTTATTTGTTCTTTTAAGTCCTTTACATCTTCTTTGCTTGATGGTTCTACAAAATTCATATAATCCATATTTATTTTAAATAATTCTTCTCGAAGTGCTTTTGTCTCTTCTTCTGCTTTTTTGTAAATTTCTTTAAATTTATCTACATCAAATAATTTTTTGTATTGTTCCTTTGTTTTTTCTTCAAAGAAGTCATAAACTTCTTGCGGATCTTTCTTTTGTGCTAGTTCTTCCAAATCACTTCTATATTTTTCAAAAGTAAATTCAGAAATTTTTGCGATTTCAACATAAATATCTTTGTAATAGCTAAGATAAACTTCAAAATACTTCATGGATTTTTCTATGAAAGCTTTTTGAAATTTCAAAACTTCTGAAGTGCTTGCAAAATAATTATTGTCGCCAAATAACTTTTCATATTCTTCCAAATTTTCTAGCATTTGATTGGAAAATTTTTCCATATTTTTGAAATAATCAATTTTACCAAAGAATCCTTCAGTCATAAAAGGCATATTTCCAAATTTGGGAATCATGAAGTTAAAGTTGCCAAAAACTTTTTGGTTAAAGTCCATAATTTCTTTTGCTCTTTCTCTCATAGATTCTGGCATAAAAATATTCATATAATTTTCTTGGTATTTATTGTAACTATTAAATAGTTCTTTGGCTGCACTACTATAATCTTCCATAAATTTTCCATTTGCACTTAGCATTGGAAAATAATTTTTAAAATTATTCATAAAATCGCTGTAAACTTTACTTGGTTCTCTTAAATTATCGGCGAAAAATTTTTGAAAATTCATAAAATTTTCGAAATATGGATTAACTTCAAAAAGTCCCTTCATACTCTCACTAAAATTACCTTGAAAAGGGTTGAATTTTGTCACTTCGTCCATGTATTTTTTTGGGATATCATAAATATTATCCACCATCTTTTCATTTATTCTTGCCATTTCTCTAAAGTAATCTTCAAGACTTAATTTTTCCTTATCATTTTTTTCATTTCCCTGATTAAAAGATTTTAGTAAATTAATTTGAGCATCATATATATCTTTATATAAATTAAACATATTGGCACCCCCTTTATTGTACTAAATAGTTACCACAAAAAAAGACTTTCTAAACCCTAGAAAGCCTTTTTCTTTAAACTAATTTTTTAATGTAATCCTTTATATTTTTATTTTTCTCTTCTAAATATTTTTCGAGATCATTTATTATCTCTGCACCTGCATTTGGATTCATAAAATTATAAGTTCCAACTTCAACTGCTGTTGCTCCTGCCATTAAAAATTCAAGTACATCTTTATAATTTGTGATTCCACCCATTCCAATTATTGGAATGTCTACTGCTCTTGCTATTTGATGAACCATTCTCAGTGCAATTGGTTTTACTGCTGCACCTGAAAGCCCTGCATAAGTATTTTTGAATACAATTTCTTCTCTATCAAAGTCGATTGCCATTCCAAGAATTGTATTTATCAGCGATAGTCCCGTTGCACCTTCTGCTTCCACAGATTTTGCAATTCCCACAATATCGCCTGCATTTGGTGAAAGTTTTACAAAAACTTTTTTATTTGTTACTTTCATGACTTCTCTTACAACTTTTGCTGCTGATTCTTTATCCATTCCAAAAGCCATTCCGCCTTCTTTTACATTTGGACAAGAAATATTAAGTTCAATTGCTGCAAATTCATAGTCATTTAAGATTTTTGCAGATTCAATGTATTCTTCAATGGTGTTTCCACCTAAATTTACAAAAATTTCTGTACCTAGCTTTTGCATTGAATAAATTTTTTCTTTGACAAATTCTTCAACTCCAGGATTTTCAAGTCCAATGGAATTTAAAATTCCTGAAGGCGTCTCCCAAATTCTTATGCCTTCATTTCCTTTTTTTGGATGTCTCGTGATGCCCTTTGATGAAACTGCCCCAAGAATTTTTGGTTCGTAAAAAGTCTTAAATTCTTCACCGTAGCCATAGGTTCCACTTGCCATGATTATTGGATTTTTTAATTTTATGCCCGCTAAATTTATTTCCGTTCTAGAACTCAATTAAATCACTCCCGTCAAAAATAGGTCCTTCTTTACAAGATCTCTTTCTTCCCTCTTTTGTGTCGCAGCTGCAAGAAAGGCATGCACCAACGCCACATCCCATTCTCTTTTCGAGAGAAACGTAAGTTTTTATATCGTGAGCTTTGGCAAGTTCCACAACTTTTTTCATCATAATTTCTGGTCCACAAGCGTAGATTAATTTATGGCTTTCAAAATTAATAATATCGGTTATAAACCCGCCCTTTTTCACTTTTATGTCGCAATTTACATCTTCAAAGCACTTTTCAAGTTCAAGTTCTTCTCTCTCTCCAATGTATAGTGTAATTTTTGATTTGGGCTTTACTTTTTGAATTTCTTTAATTAAATAATGAAAAGGAGCAACTCCAACGCCACCGCCGACTAAAGCAACTTCATCGACATTTGTGTAAAAAATGTTTCCAAAGGGACCGTATAGTTTTATGGCGTCGCCTACTTTTAATTTTTCAAGAATTTCTGTGCCAATCCCCTTTTTTTCTATTAAAAAATCGACTCCATCTGTAAAATCGTAGACAGAAATTGGTCTAGAAAGTGTTGGGTAATTTTCCCAAGCTCTTAGCATAAAAAATTGTCCTGGATAAACTTTAATATCTAAATCCGTTCTAAGTATAAAATAATCTTTACATATACTTCTATTTTCTAAAATCTTTGCCATTTTACTCTCCATAAATGGTTACTGTATCGCAATATTCGCACTTGTATTCCTTTTTATCTCTGCTGTATAAATAAAATTTGTGTCCTGCAATTTCTCTTTCGCTATTTGAAATACATCTTGGGTTTTTGCATTTCAAAACACCTTCCACAACTTCAGGCATTTCCATGCGAATTTTTTTTACTCTTTCGCCATCTTCTATGAAATTCACAGTAGTGTGCGGTGCAATAAGTCCCAAGACTGTGAAATCCAAATTGTAATCTGTTTCTATTTTTATTAAATCTTTTTTGCCCATGGAAGTAGAAAAAATATTTTGCATTAGAACAACTGCATCTGTAACTTTTTCTAACTCTAAAGCTTTGTAAAGCACACGAGCACGACCTGCTTCAATGTGATCTAGGACAATACCTTTTTTTATTTTTGATACATTTATCATTTTGCAGCCTCCAAAAGTTTTATAATAAGCGCCATTCTGCCATACATTCCAAACTTTGTTTGTTCAAAATAAACTGCTCTAGGATCTTTGTCCACTTCAGGTGCAATTTCATTTACTCTTGGAAGTGGGTGAAGAATTATCATGTCATCTCTTGCTGATTTTAATTTTTCTTCTGTTAGTATATAGTAGTCCTTTAATCTTTCGTATTCATCTGATGAAACAAATCTTTCCTTTTGTACCCTTGACATATAAAGAATGTCTAAATTAGGAATTACGCTCATAAGATCTCTTGTTTCATAATAATTTTCTTTGTCTATAAAATTTTTAAAGGGCTCTGGCATCTTCAATTCTTCTGGAGAAATAAATACAAATTTAACATTTTCGTAGCGATTTAAGGCTCTTACAAGGGAGTGAATTGTCCTTCCAAATTTTAAATCACCGCAAAGTCCCACAGTTAAATTGTCAAAGGACTTTTTATAATGTCTAATTGTTATTAAATCTGCCAAGGTCTGTGTTGGATGAAAATGACCTCCATCTCCTGCATTTATTATTGGCATTTTTGTAACTACCTTTGATGCCAAAAGGGAAGCACCTTCTTTGGGATGTCTCATAGCACATATATCGGCGTAATTTTCTATTACTCTTATTGTATCAAGGAGAGTTTCGCCCTTTGTTGATGAGCTAACTCCTGCGTCAGAAAATCCAATTACTCCTCCTCCAAGTCTTAACATTGCAGTCTCAAAGGAAAGTCTAGTTCTAGTCGATGGCTCAAAAAAAAGACTGGCTAATAACTTATTTTCGCAAAAATGGGAATAGTGAATAGGATTTGCGATAATGTCATCAACCAGACTAAAAATTTCTTCGTATTCTTCAGTTGTAAAATCTAGTGGCTCTATTAAATGTTTCATCTTGACCTCCATCTAATATTTTATCCTTTTTATATTACTTCAAAAATTATAATTTGTAAAGTGTCTTGACATATATGTTATACTTGTAATAATAAAATTTAAAGGAGAAGCTATGATTTATTTAATATTTGGACATTCGGGCTCTGGCAAGAGCACTCTTAGAGAGGAACTTACAAAAAAGGGCTTAAATAAAATAATAACTTATACCACGAGAGCTCCTCGACCAGGGGAAATTAATGGAATAGATTACAATTTCATTGATAAATCTCAATTTAAAAAAATGGAAGAAAAAAATTTATTTATCGGTTCAACTTGCTATGCTGGAAATTTTTATTCTACATTAAAAGAAGACCTAGAAAAAAATAATAATGATTTAAGTGATTGTGTAATTGTTGTAGACAAAGAGGGAATCATTGCTATAAAAAAAGAATTTAAAAATGTTATTGCAATTTATTTAAAATGTTCCAAGGAAATTTTGAAAAAAAGAATGATTAAGAGATGTGAAGATGAAAGTGTTATAGAAAAAAGGCTCTCTGTTTTAGAAAATTTAGATGAGTATGCGGATTATATAATCGACAGCGACAAAGATATGGATATAGTTTTAGATAATGTTTTAAAAATTATTAAAATTCATAGTATAGTAAAGTGATTTTCTTTTCCTTGACAAATGCATTCATAGTGATATTATAAATTCATAAGTTAATAAAACTCTTCAGGGCGAGGCGAAATTCCTCACCGGCGGTAAAGTCCGCGAGCGAAAGCTGAATTGGTGCAATTCCAATACCGACAGTATAGTCTGGATGAAAGAAGATTAATTTTAAAATTTTTGAGCCCTGCGTGGGCTCTTTTTTTGTAGGAGATAATATGTATATAGAAAATTTTAACGACAGCTTTTATATGCAACGTGCAATAGAGCTTGCAAAGTTGGGCATTGGTCATACAAAAACTAATCCCCTAGTCGGCTGTGTAATTGTAAAAGATGAAAAAATAATTGGAGAAGGTGCACATTTAAAGTTTGGTGAAAATCATGCAGAAATAAATGCAATAGAAGATGCAAAAAATCGTGGTGAAGACATAAAAGGTGCAACTCTATATGTAAATTTAGAACCTTGCTCTCACTTTGGAAAAACTCCACCCTGTGCAATGAGAATTGTGAAAGAAGGCATCAAGCGAGTTGTAATTGGAACCACAGACCCCTTTGAAAAAGTTTCTGGCAAGGGAATAAAAATTTTGGAAGATGCTGGAATTTCCATAACAGAAGGCGTATGTCTTGAAGAATGTCTAAGTTTAAATGAGAGATTTTTTACTTATATAAAAAAGAAAAGACCCTTTGTTGTTTTTAAATCTGGAATGTCCCTAGATGGAAAAATTGCAACTGAAAAAGGTGAATCAAAATGGATTACATCAGAATTTTCTAGGTCCTACTCCCACGAACTTCGTGGAAAACTTGACGCCATAATGGTTGGCATTGAAACAGTTATTGTAGACGACCCAATGTTAAATGTTCGTCATGGAAAATATAGGGTAAATCCAATAAGAATTATCACAGATTCAAAACTTAGGATTCCCTTAGATGCAAAGGTGATATCAAGTGATTTAGATTCCATTGCAATAATTGCAACTACAAAAAATTTTAATAAAGAAAAATTTGAAAAACTAAACAAAATGAAAAATGTAGAAGTTTTAATTTGCAAAGAAAAAAATAATAAAGTTGATTTAATCGACTTAATGGAAAGGTTAAAGAAATTCGACATCTCCTCCATCCTGCTTGAAGGTGGAAGGACTTTAGCAGCAGAAATGCTAAAAAGTAATTTAGTGGATAAATTCTATATTTTTATGGCTCCAATTTTGCTTGGCTCAAAGGGCATTCCTGCAATTGGCGATTTAGAAATTGAAAACTTAAGGGATGCAATAAAGATAAAGGACATGAAATGCGAAAAATTATTTGACGACATACTTATTACTGGAAGGTGTGATTAAAATTTTCACGGGAATAATTGAAGAAGTTGGAAAACTTAGTGATGTAAAAAAGGGAAATGACCTATACACACTAAAAATATCTTGCCAAAAAGTTTTGGAAGGCACAAAAATAGGCGACTCCATTGCAACAAATGGTGTATGTCTAACTGTTACAGAGCTTGGAAGTGATTTTTACAAGGCAGAAGTCATGGTTGAAACAATAAATTCCACAACTTTTAAAGATTTAAAAAGTGGCAAAAGTTTAAACCTAGAACGTGCGCTTAGTCCATCAAAAAGGCTTGACGGTCACATAGTCCAAGGTCATGTGGATGGAGTTGGCGAAATCATAAATATTTTAAAAAGAGGTAATGAAATTGTATATAGAATAAAATTTCTTTCAGATAATTTTAAATACATTGCCGAAAAGGGTTCCATTGCCCTTGATGGCATTAGCCTAACGGTTTCAAAAATTGGCGAAAATTATTTTGAAGTTTCTATTATTCCAACGACAATAAAAAACACAAACCTTGTAAACAGCAAAATTGGCGAAAAAATAAATATTGAGACAGACATAATTGGTCGCTATGTCTACAATTTTGTAAATACAAAAAGTGAAAGCAAATTAACCAAAAATTTTTTAATAGAAAATGGATTTTAATTTAAAAGGAGAAAAAATGAAAGTTAACACAATCGAAGAAGTTGTTGAAGCTTTAAAAAATGGCGAAATAATTATCGTAACAGATGAACCCAGTAGAGAAAATGAAGGCGATATGATTCAAGCTGCAGAATTTGCTACTGGAGAAAGTTTAAACACAATGGCATCTCTTGCAAAGGGACTAATTTGTATGCCAATGTCAAAAACTTATGCTGAAAAACTTAAATTAAATCAAATGGTTGCCGATAATACTGACAATCACGAAACTGCTTTTACAGTTTCTGTGGATCATATCGACACAACTACTGGAATTTCAGCTTGGGAAAGAGCTCTTACTGCAAATAAACTAACTGAAGAAGATGCAAAACCAGAAGATTTTAGAAGACCTGGTCATATGTTTCCTCTAGTTGCAAAAAAAGATGGCATTTTCGTAAGACGAGGACACACTGAGGCAACTGTTGACCTTTTAAAAATTGCAGGTCTAAAAGAAGTTGGGCTTTGTTGCGAAATTATGCAAGATGATGGACATATGATGCGAGGCGAAGATTTATTTATGCTCGCTAAAAAATTGGGCATGAAAATTACAACAACAGAAGAACTTTTACTTTATAGGAAAAGACATGAAAAAATCGTGGAAAAGGTTGCCGAAGCAAAACTTCCAACAAAGTTTGGTGACTTTATTGCACATGCTTACATTGATAAAGTAACTGGCGAACACCACATTGCTCTAGTTAAAGGTGAAATTGGCGACGGCATGAATGTACTTACGAGAGTTCACTCAGAATGTCTAACTGGAGATTGCTTTGGCTCATCAAGATGTGATTGTGGCAATCAACTTCATCTTGCCATGAAAAAAATTGATGAAGAAGGAAGAGGAATTCTTCTTTATATGCGTCAAGAAGGTCGTGGCATTGGGCTTGTAAATAAAATTAGAGCCTATGCCTTACAAGATAAAGGCATGGATACAGTAGAGGCAAACTTGGCACTTGGCTTCCCTGAAGACGCAAGAGATTATTCCACTGGTGCACAAATTTTACAAGATCTTGGTGTTAAAGAACTTAGACTTTTAACAAATAACCCTGACAAAGTTTATTCACTACAAGAATTTGGAATGATCATAAAAGAAAGAGTGCCAATTGAAATTCATTCAACTAAACATGATGAATTTTATTTGAGAACAAAAGCTGAAAAGATGAATCACATCTTATCTGAATTTAGTAAATAATATCTATTTAAAATAAAAAAATTTGGAGGAAATATGAAAATTTATAGTGCAAATTTAAAATCTGAAGGAAAAAAATACGCAATAGTTTTAGCAAGATTCAACGAATTTATAGTTTCAAAATTATTAGATGGATGTATTGACGGACTAAAAAGGCATGGTGTAAAGGACGAAGAAATAGATGTGATTTGGGTTCCAGGAAGTTTTGAAATTCCACTTGCAGCGAAATCTCTTGCTCTTACAAAAAAATATGACGCAGTAATTGCTCTAGGAGCAGTTATAAGAGGTGCAACAACTCACTACGAACTTGTTTCAACGGAAGTTGCAAAGGGAATTGCATCATCATCACTTGAAACTGGCGTGCCAATTATTTTCGGAGTAATCACAACGGAAAATATTGAACAAGCAATTGAAAGAGCTGGCTCAAAATCCGGCAACAAGGGTTTTGATGCAGCAACAGCCGCAATTGAAATGGCAAACTTGCTAGGTGAAATCCGTGGATAATTTAAATAAGCAAAAAGACTGTAATTTTAATGAAAGAGATGAACTGAAAAATATTAAAAGCATAATTTTTGATTTTGACGGCACCCTTCACAACACAATAAAAATTTATTATCCTGCCTTTGCATCTGGAGTTGAAATTTTAAGAGAACATGGCTTTGCAAAAGATTTTGACTTAAACGAAAAAAATGTGTCAAAATTTTTAGGAGAAAAACCAAATTTTGCCTACGACCTTATTGCAAAGGATTCAGACAAAAACTTAAAAGAAGAAGTAATGAAACACGTTGGCAAAAAAATGAATGAAAATATAAAAAATGGAGTTGGCGAACTTTATAATGATTCTATAAAAGTTCTTGAAAAGCTCTCAAAGGATTATGATCTTTACATTCTATCCAACTGTCGAGAGTCTTACTTGGACCTTGCCCTTGATGTCTACAATATAAAAAAATATTTCAAAAAATGTTTTGCCGCAGAAACTTTTGGCTTCATATCAAAAGATGAAATAATAAAAAAAGAAAGGCATAATATAAAAGAAGAAATAATTTTTGTAGGCGATAGATATCACGACATGGAAGCTGCCAGAAAAAACAAACTTATAAGTATCTTTTGTACTTACGGGTTTGGCAGTATGGATGAAGGAAAAAAGGCAAACTACAAAATAAATTCCATTGGCGAGATTTTAAATATCTTGTAAAAAATAATCATTAAAATTAAAGTTAAAAATAATAAAAAATCTAAACCAATAGTTTACTTAAAACTAAATTCCATAAAAAAAGAGGACTTTTGCGTCCTCCTTTTTAATTACAAACTTTTTGTTCTTGCTTTTCTTTTTGTTTTTCTTTTTCTTTTTTCTGTTCTCTACTTTCTTTCCAAAGCTCATTTGCCTTTTTATTCCAAGCTTTTGCATAAGGTGTGGTCTTAACTTGTAATTCTTCTGCACTTTCAGGTGCAATCATATCTGTGTTTTTTGCACCAGATTCATTTACAATCTTTGTAAGTCTTCCAGGATTTTCCAACATTGGACATGGCTTCAACAAATTCTTATTAAAAGGTTGATTATCGTGGAATCCCATAAAAAGCGGACTCATTAGACATTCCTTGATAGTCTTTTCTCTTATATTTGAATCAGAATAGTGAATGAACACGCAAGGTTCCATATCGCCAAGAGAATTTATGTGAAAATAATTTTTGCCTCCAGCGATGCAACCATTTATAAATTCACCGTCATTTTGAAAATCAATTGTAAAAATATTTTGTGGATATTCACTTGATCTAATTTCTCTAACCTTATGATAAATATACTCCCTTTCTTCTGGAGTAAGTAATAGGCTTAAATCAGCATCTTTTCCAACTGGCATGTAGTGGAAGTACCAAGCAAGTCTGCATCCATGATCCACAAGCATTTTTATAAAGTCATCATCTGTAACATATTTATAATTTTGACTTGTATAACAAATTGAAGCACCATATAAAAGCTTATGTTCCTTCATTAAGTCCATTGCTTTCATAACTTTTTGAAACACTCCGTTGCCTCTTCTAAGGTCAGTAGATTCTTCAGTACCCTCAATACTAAGCGCAAAAGAAATATTTCCTGCTTTCTTTACTTCTTCACAAAATTCGTCATCAATTAAAGTTCCATTTGTAAAAATATGAAAGGCACTGTCGTTAAATTCCTTCGCAAGTCTAATGATATCATCTTTTCTAACAAGAGGTTCTCCTCCAGTTAAAATAAAAAAGTATGTACCAAGTTCATTTCCCTGTCTTACAATACTTGCCATTTCATCATAAGTTAAATTATTTTTATGTCCATATTCAGCAGCCCAACAGCCTGTGCATTTTAAATTACAAGCAGAGGTTGGATCAAATAAAATTATCCAAGGAATATTACAGTTGTATTCTTTTTGCAATTTATTTCTAAGAGCATTGCCTCTATAAGCAGCATTATATCCAATAGTTCTCACAGAAGTCTTTACAATATTTTCGTCGATTCCATTTACAATATCTGTCCCAAAAGAAACCCATTTTGAATTTGGATCGTTAAGTTCATTCCTTACTCTTTCCAAACCATTTTTGGCACTATTTATTTCACTTGACTCAGGCATTAAATATTTGTCAAAGACGTTTACTATCTCCATCATTCCCTTTTGTGGATCTTTTTTTAATCTCTTATAGGCAAGATTCACAGCCATTGAGAATACTTTTTCATTTTTTCTTTCTTTAATTGCAGTAGTCATCTTAATACCTCCCATAATTATAAAAATCAAAATATTCTATATTGAATTGTTATTTAATAATATATTTTTTGAAATTTTAATTTTGAACCTTTTCTGAACATCGTTCATTTTTCTATCTATATTTTACTACAAAATTAATGAAATTAAAAGATGTTTATAATATTTATTTAAAATATTATAAATGTAAATTTGAAATCTTTTTAAGTTTTTATAGAAATAAAAAATTTCTAAAGTATAGGCTTAAATTTAGCACAAAAAAGAGAAGGCTCTTGCCTTCCCTTAATATCTTTAAATTAATATTTGTAAAATCCTTCGCCTGTTTTTCTTCCAAGAAGTCCAGCTCTAACCATTTTCTTAAGAAGTGGATGTGGTCTGTATTTAGGATCGGCAAATTCAGTGTTAAGAACTTCCATAATTGCAAGTACTACATCAAGTCCTACTAAATCTCCAAGAGCTAAAGGTCCCATTGGATGATTTGCACCAAGTTTCATTGCTGTGTCAATATCTTCTACTGATGCAATTCCTTCAGCGTAAATTCCAATTGCTTCGTTAATCATAGGAATTAAAATTCTATTTACAACAAATCCTGGAGCTTCCTCAACTTCTACTGGAGTTTTGCCAATCTCTTTTGAAAGTTCGATAATCATATCTTTAACTTTTGGATCAGTTTTCTTTCCAGAAATAACTTCTACTAGTTTCATTGCTGGAACTGGGTTAAAGAAGTGCATACCAATAACTTTTTCAGGTCTTTTAGTAGCTGCCCCAATGTCAGTTATTGAAAGAGATGAAGTATTGGATGCAAGAACTGTCTTTTCTTCACAAGTTTCACAAAGTTCTGTGAAAATCGCTTTTTTAATCTTAGGATTTTCAGTTGCTGCTTCTATTATAAGATCACAATCTGCTACATCTTTAATATCAGATGATGTAGTTAGATTAGAAAGAGCAGTTTCCATCTCTTCCTTTGTCATTCTTTCTTTAGAAACATTTTTTTCATAACCTTTTTTGATTTTTTCCATAGCCTTTTCAAGAGCTTCTGGTGCAATATCTCTAACAATTACTTTGTGATATGGTGCAAGTACCTGAGCAATTCCTGCTCCCATAGTACCTGATCCTACTACTGCTATTTTCATTTTATTCACCTTATTTTCCTTTAAATTCAGTTTTTCCCTTATTTAAAAATGCCTTCATGCCTTCTTTTTGGTCATTAGTTGCAAAACATAGTCCAAAGTGAGTTTTTTCAATTTGCATTGCTGTGTCGATATCTGTTTGAGATCCATTTACTATTGACTGTTTAGAATATTCTACCGCCTTTGGTGCATTCTTTGCAATTTTTTCTGCCATTTCAATAGCTTTGTGGATTAATTCATCTGGTTCGTATACACCATTTACAAGTCCAATTTCATAAGCCTTTTTAGCATCAATAGTTTCTGCTGTATAGATCAATTCCTTTGCATAACCAGGTCCAATTGTCCTAGAAAGTCTTTGTGTTCCACCAAATCCTGGTGTGATTCCAAGACCAACTTCAGGTTGACCAAACTTTGCTTTTGTAGATGCAAGTCTAATATCACAAGCAATAGAAATTTCACATCCGCCACCTAGTGCAAATCCATTCACAGCTGCTATAACTGGAACTCTACATTTTTCTATTTCCATAAATGTATCCATTCCAAGTTTTGCAAAATCATAAGCTTCACTTGCAGTAAAATTAGCCATTTCACCAATATCAGCGCCAGCTACAAATGATTTTCCTGCACCTGTTACAATGATACATCTCACGTCGTCTTCTACACGTGCAAAAAATTTATGGAGTTCTTTTAACATTTCAGAGTTTAAAGCATTAAGGCTTTTTTCTCTATTAAGTGTTAAAAGAAGGATACCATGATCTTTTTTTTCTACAATTAAAAATTTATAATCCATATTAGTCCCTTCCGACAATAAGAGCTGTTCCCATTCCTCCGCCGATGCAAAGTGTTGCTAAACCTTTTTTAGCATCTCTCTTTTGCATTTCGAATAAAAGTGTAGTTAAAATTCTAGCTCCACTTGCTCCAATAGGGTGACCAAGTGCAATTGCTCCGCCATTTACATTTACTTTATTAATGTCAAATTTCATAACTTGGTTAACTGCACAAGCTTGAGCTGCAAAAGCTTCATTAGCTTCAATTAGGTCAAGGTCATCAGCTTTAAGTCCTGCAATTTCAAGAGCTTTAGTTGATGATGGAATAGGTCCAGTACCCATAATCTTAGGGTCAACACCTGCTGTTGCGTAAGAAATAATATATGCAAGAGGTTCTACACCAAGTTCCTTTGCCTTTGATTCTTTCATTATTACAAGCATTGCTGCTCCATCGTTAATTCCAGATGCATTACCTGCTGTAACTGTACCACCATCCTTTTTGAAAGCTGGTTTTAATTTTGCAAGACTCTCTAAAGTTACTCCTTCTCTAATGTGTTCATCAGTATCAACAACTGTTACATTACCTTTTCTATCTTTAACTTCTACAGGAACAATTTCGTCTTTAAATCTTCCTTCTCTTCTTGCTCTTTCTGCATTATTTTGAGATCTTGTAGCAAGTTCATCTTGCATTTCTCTAGTAATGCCATATTTTTCAGCTACATTTTCAGCTGTAATACCCATGTGATAATCGTTGAAAGCATCCCAAAGACCGTCTTTAATCATTGTGTCAACAACTTTTTTGTCTCCCATTCTTGCTCCCCATCTTTCATTAGTAAGAGCGTATGGTGCCATTGACATTGATTCAGTACCACCTGCAAGTACAATTTCAGCATCTCCAGCTTTAATAACTTGAGCAGCTAAACTTACTGCACGAAGACCAGATCCACATACTGCGTTAATAGTAACTGCTGGAGTTTTAATGTCAATTCCTGCTCCTAAAACAACTTGTCTTGCAACGTTTTGTCCTTGAGCTGCTTGAAGAACATTACCAATATAAGCTTCATCAACCATGTCATTTTTTACATTTGCTCTTTTAAGTGCTTCCTTTGCCGCTACTATTCCAAGTTCTACTGCTGAAACAGTCTTAAATTGACCGCCAAAACTTCCTACAGCTGTTCTTGCAGCTGATGCTATAACAATTCTATCTTCCATTTTTTCCTCCTTATTAGTCGCGTGGTGGCAATACAGTAGCCACACCGTCTAAAACAATTTCTCCCTTTTGATTTGTACAAGTTGTCTTGAGCTTTAATATTTTTTCTTTAATTACCTCAATTACCTCAACTTTAGCTGTAATTGTATCTCCGAAATAAACAGGTTTAGTAAATTTCATTTCTTGACCCATGTAAATAGTACCTGGACCTGGAAGTTTCATCCCAAGAACTGCAGAAACAAGTCCTGCTGTTAGCATTCCATGTGCAATTCTAGTTTTAAAATTCCCCTTTCCAGCTTCAACTTCGTTTATATGGGCAGGATTCAAGTCGCCAGTTATACCAGCGTAAAGATATACATCTGACTCGGAAATTGTCTTTGTAAATTCAGCGGTATCGCCAATTTTAATTTCTTTAATAGTTTTTCCCATGTAATCTACCTCCTCAAGCCTTTGATAAAATTATACCCATAATTTAAAAAGAATAATTAATATCCTAAAATTAATTCATGTTCTCTAAAATATCAACGATTTTTTTTGCAGCATGACCATCTCCATATGGATTTATAGCCTTCGCCATTTCTTCGTACAACTTTTTATTATCTAATAAATCAGTTATACTGTTGTAAACATCTTGTGAATTTGTCCCCACAAGTTTAGCTGTATTGGCTTCTACTCCTTCCATCCTTTCCGTCTCGTTTCTAAGAACTAGAACAGGTTTGCCGAGAGCTGGAGCTTCTTCTTGTACTCCACCAGAATCTGTAACTACAAATTTTACCCTTGCCATTAAGTTTGAAAAAGGCATATAGGAAAGTGGCGCAATAAGATGAACTCTGTCTAAATCAGAAAAATATTTTTTTGCAGTACTCCTCACAATTGGATTTAAGTGAATTGGAAATACAATTTCAATGTTTTCTCTTTCAAGAACTACTCTCCTAATTGCAGAAAAAATATTTTCCATTGGCTCTCCCCAATTTTCTCTCCTATGCGCAGTAAGTAATACTACTTCTTTATTATAATCTAAATTATTCAAAATTTCATCGTCAAATACAAAATCTTCTTTAACAGAATACTTCAGTGCATCAATTACAGTATTTCCAGTAATAAAAATATTTTTGTCATCATAGCCTTCTTTCAAAAGATTTGCTCGATTTGAATCTGTTGGCGCAAAGTGATAATTAGCAAGTACCCCAGTGAGTTTTCTATTTGCCTCTTCAGGATAAGGTGAATACAAGTTTCCTGATCTTAATCCAGCTTCTACATGTCCTATTTTTATTTTCTTGTAGAAAGCTGCAAGTGCTGCCGCAAAGACTGTCGTAGTATCTCCTTGCACCAAAAGTATGTCTGGCTTTAATTCTTCTAAAATATTTTCAAGTCCCAAAAGTGTTTTTGTAGTTATATCTGTAAGGGACTGACCTTTTTTAAAAATATTTAAATCGTAATCCGGCTTTATATCAAAAATTTCTAGCACTTGGTCTAGCATTTCTCTATGCTGACCTGTTACGCAAGTGTAGCTTTCGAGACCATGTCTTTTTTCAATCTCTTTTATTATTGGAGCCATCTTAATGCCTTCAGGTCTTGTACCAAATACAAATAATACCTTCATTTATTCCTCCTTATTTTTTAACATTCCAGCAGCTATTCCTGTTAAAAGTATTATTAAAATAACTGCTATTGAAATAATAAGTGCAATTGATGAATGAAACTTTGAAATTACATTTGCTAGTATCCCAAATATTGCCGATATTGAATATAAAATCACAACAGTTTGCCTTTGATTTAATCCCATTTTCAAAAGTCTGTGATGAAGATGTCCTTTATCAGCTTGAACTATTGACTTCCCAGAAAGTTTACGTCTTACCATTGCAAAGGCTGTGTCAAATACTGGCACACCTAAAATTAATACTGGTACAAAAATCATAAGTATTGCTGCTTGTTTCAAAAATCCTGAAATACTTATATATGAAAGCATAAATCCAAGATACAAAGCTCCCGTATCTCCCATAAATATTTTTGCAGGATTAAAGTTAAAGGGCAAGAATCCAAGACAAGCACCTGCTACAAGGGCACATACTAAGCTAACATCAAATCTTCCCATTTGATAGGTTATAAAAAACATCGAAATGGCACATATCATTGATACTCCCGATGCAAGCCCATCTAATCCATCTATTAAATTTATTGTATTTGTAATTCCACACACCCAAAAAATTGTAACTGGTATGGAAAGCATATTTAAAATAAGTAGTGCATCATCATAGTCAAAGGGATTTGTGAAAAATTCAATTTTCATACCACCTGCTACAAGAATTATGGCTGCAATAATCTGAAAACCAAGTTTTAATTTTGGACTAAGGTCATATTTGTCGTCATACAGTCCAGAAAATGCAATCACAAGAGAACTTATTATTGTACAGATAAGTGTCTTATTGATAGGTAAAAAAACAAGCATTAAAATAGTTACACTTATTACCATTGCAATACCGCCACCTACTGGAATTGGTTTTTTATGAACTCTTCTTGCATCCTTTGGTACATCTAAAAATCCTTCCCTTTTTGCAAGCTTTATTACAAAGGGCATTTGTAAAAAAGTCAAAATAAAAGCTGTCAAAAAAGGAACTAAATAATTATACATATTTACCTCTTACTTCGTTCCAAATAACCTATCTCCTGCATCTCCAAGTCCAGGTACGATATATTTATCATCATTTAATTTTTCATCTAGTGCAGCAATATAAATTTCTACATCAGGATGAGCTTCTTGTACCGCCTTTAATCCTTCTGGTGCAGCTAATAAATTTATTGATTTAATGTTTTTTGCACCATTTCTTTTTAATTCGTCAATGGCTTCAATAAGTGACCCACCTGTTGCAAGCATTGGATCAACAATAATCATTTGTCTTGATGCTACATCTTTAGGTAACTTTGAATAATAAGTAACTGGCTTTAAAGTTTCTGGATCTCTGTACATTCCAATGTGACCAACTCTTGCTGCTGGTATTATTGTAAGAAGTCCTTCCACCATACCAAGACCTGCTCTTAAAATAGGCACTATTCCAATTTTTTTACCGGAAATTCTTTTTCCAATAGCTTTTCCAATAGGAGTTTCAATTTCAATATCTTCTGTTTCCAAATCTCTTGTAACTTCATAGCCCATTAATGTTGCAATTTCATTTACAATTTGTCTAAATTCCATGGAACTTGTTTCTTTTTTTCTAATTATTGTCATCTTGTGATCAATAAGTGGATGTTTTATTATTGTGTATCCCATATTATTCCTCCTCAATTTTATTTACTCTATTAATATGTCTTCCGCCTTCAAATTTTTCATTTAAAAAAGCTTCTACTATTTCTATTGCCATATCGTGACCAATTAATCTTGCACCCATTGCAAGTACATTCGCGTTATTGTGTCGTCTTGCAAGTTTAGCAGAATAGGGTTCACAGCAAAGTGCAGCTCTTATTCCCTTAACTTTATTAGCAGCAATTGAAATTCCAATTCCTGAACCGCAAATAACAATTCCAAAATCCATTTTATTATCTATAACTGCGTGTCCAACTGCGTGTCCATAATCTGGATAATCCACACGACTATCGTCGAAGGGTCCCATGTCTTTTACTTCAATGTTTTTTTCTTCTAAGTATTTTATTACATCTTTTTTTAAATAAAATCCTGCGTGATCAGAACCAATTGCTATTTTCATTTTTCCTCCTAAATTCTCATGACGACTTTTCCACTGCAAGCTTTTAAAAGTCTATTCATAATACTAAGACCAATTCCCCTTAGTTCAAAACCCTCTGCAAAAATTATGTCTACATTTTCTTCATCACATCTTCTCAATGCGTCAAATAGATTTGATGCAACTTCTTCAAGATGTTCTCTTGAGCCAAGGTTTATTAAAAGTTTTATATCTAAATTTTTGTACTGGTCATAAGTTTCATCAGTTGCAAGAACTGCAATCTTTTTGCCCTTATTTTCGCTAATATTTTTTTTAATTTCATTTACAACTTTATCTAGTCTTCCGCCAAAACAAATCGCCTCTGCCCTTGGTGCATAATGTCTATATTTTTGTCCCGGAGATTTTGGAATTTCCCCACTTTTTGAATCAATTGTGGCACTATCTATTGCAATGTTTTTATCGATTTCTCTTAAATCTTCTAGAGTAATTTTCCCTGGTCTTAAAATCATTGGCGGATCAACTGTTACATCAAGCACAGTAGATTCAATTCCAACCACAGAATGACCACCATCTACTATTATATCTACTCGACCTTCTAAATCTTCTATAACATGCTCCACTTTAGTTGGAGATGGTCTACCAGATAAATTTGCAGAAGGAGCTGCCACTGGAAAGCTTACTGATTTTAAAATATCGTGGGCTATCTTATTATTTGGCTCTCTTATTGCAACAGTTTCAAGTCCACCAGTTGCTTCATTTGGTATAATCTCAGATCTCTTAAAAATAATAGTAAGAGGTCCTGGCCAAAATTTTTCAATGCATTTTTTTGCAACATCGGGAATTTCTGAAACTAATTCCTCAAGTTGTGAATTTTCTGCAATGTGAAGTATTAGTGGATTGTCGCTAGGTCTGCCCTTTGCTTCGTATATTTTTTTACAAGCTCTCTTGTTAAGTCCATTTCCTCCAAGTCCATAAACTGTTTCTGTTGGAAAGACAACAAGACCTCCATCACTTAAAGTTTCACTAATTTTCTTAAGATAAATTTTATCTTTTGCATTTCCTTTAAATTTAATAATATCTGTTTTCAAAAAAACACCTCTATTCTTTACATTATACCAAGAATAGAAGTGTTTTTTAATACTTAATTCTTATTTAATTTTCTGTGTGGGATAATTTTTCCATTTTTAACATTTTCTTCAAACTCTTTAATTATTTTTTCAAAAACTTCATCATCAGTTAAAATTGTAATTCCAACTTCAACTATTGCAGCAATTACTTTCTTCATTTGGCTAAAGGCATAGTCTGTCATAGTTGCTTCCCTAAGTTCCACTGTATGCCCATTTACACTTTCATCTGCAATTTTAAAATATCCGTGAATAGTTGGCACTTCGTGAGAAAAATTTCCTGCGTCAGTAGAACCCTTGTTGAGTTCAATATCCTTTATCTCTTCGTTGAGATATTTTTCTAGTTTTTCTTTTAAAACTGAGTTAAAGGCATTATTTCTAACTGTATTGTCATTTCCCTTTTCATATTCAGAAATTTTAACTTCACAACCAGTAGCAAGAGCTGCTCCCTTTGCACAATTTTCTAATTTTTCTAAAATTTCTAGTAAATCTTTTTTCTCTGGGCTTCTTGCGTAAAATCTTGAGTCCGTGTAATCTGGAATAATATTTGCAGCTTTGCCACCATCTTTTATTATCCCGTGGATTCTCGTGCCATCTTTAGTTTCTTGTCTTAAAGCATTTATTGCAGAAAATAAGACTATTTGTGCGTCTAATGCGTTGATTCCCTTTTCAGGTGCATCCGATGCGTGAGAAGTTTTGCCAAAGAATTCAAATCTTCTTGTAGAAAGTGCAAGTGAATTTGGTGTAAGTGAATTATAGGAGGCTGGATGCATTTCAATTGCAACATCTACATCCTTTAATTCATCTGAATTTGCAATTTCAATTTTTGTTCCTCCAACTTCTTCTGCTGCAGTTCCAAAAACTATTACCCTTCCGCCAATTTCGTCGATTAGTTTAGAAAGGACAATGCCTGCTCCAGTTGCAGTTGCACCTAAAATATTATGACCACATCCATGACCAATCCCTGGAAGTGCATCGTATTCTGATAAATAGGAAACTGTCCTGCCCTCTTTTTTTGAGTCATAAACAGCCTTAAAAGAAGTTTCACATCCCATGTAGGGACATTCTATTTCAAAGCCATGTTTCTTTAATAAATCAATGTGTGCCTTTGAAGATTTATATTCTTCAAATCCAAGTTCTGGATTTTCATAAATAAAGTTTCTAAGTTCATCTAATTCTCCTGAAATTTCTTCAACTCTTTTTAATATATCCATAATTCACCTACTCATTTATTCTATAATATTCGTACTTTTTATAATTTTCGTATAGCTCTTTTGCTTCACCTTTTACATCTTTTCTAGGATAAGTATTAACTCCATCAAATATAAAATTTCTAGAAATAATTGGAAGTTTTTTCCTAAGTTCCGAATTGTATATAAAGAAATTATCCACTTTATTGTAGTTTAACATATCAAGGACAATTGAAGAAAGATAATTGGCAGAAATTGCGTTGCCATCTTTAACTTCAACATTTTCTCTATTTAAAAATGCTTTTCCACTTTCGTTTGCAACTATTACATAGGGTGTTGAATAAAATTCAATTTCCTTTTCCAAATCATCGTTAGACAATTTTATCCCAATTTCATCAAAAGCACTTGGGTCATTTCCAAGTCCAGGCAAGTGATCACCGTAAAATACCATAATAGTTGGTTCTTCTATACTCATCATCATGTCGTAAACTTCGCCAAGCATTATGTCCATATCCTTTATCCCAAGAAAATAAGATCCAAAATTATTTGCACCATCGTCTGATAAAATAGAATCACATTCATAAGGTAAATTTTTTCCATATTTATCGTAAAAATATGGTCCATGGTTTTGAATATCTAATCCATAGCTAAAAATTGGCTCATCAGAATTATTTACAGCTTCTAAAAATCTATTTCTATATATTTCTGAAAATTGTCTCTCTGAAACATATCCACCTTTTATTTCAGGATTTTCAATATCTTCTAAAAAATAATTATCCTTAAAACTTAATTTTGGATATACACTTTGTCTTCCATAAAACCATGCATATCCTGGATGAAATGCCATAGTCTTATATCCAATTGTATCTAAAAGACTTGGAAGTGATGAAACATCCCTTTTTATTGCATTAAAGGCAAAACTTTCATCAGGCGCACAGTCAATAGTAAGTGCACCCGTTAGTACATCAAACTCAGTATCTCCCGTTCCTCCTCCAAAGGAAGGAGTCACAATTCTACCATACATCACAGAGTTCTTCTTTAATTTTTTAAAATTATAGTTTGGATCATTTTCTTTAGAAAAATGAAATTGTGGATTTTCAGAAAGATCTGTAAAAGCCTCTCCCATTATCCAAATAATATTTGGACGAGGATTGTATTTTATTACCGAAATTTCTTCTCCATGGTCAACTCTGTCTATTTTTTCCATTTCCTTTTTATTATATCCCTCTGGAGATCTTACAAATGATTTTTTTAGATTATATATAAATGCAAAATTAAAACCTTTAGAGTTAAAGTGATCTATTAAATTATATTTATTTCCCATAAGTGGCAAACTATTATATATTGCATCCCTTGAATAAACAAAATTAAATAATAAAGCTGATACAATTAATATAGAAAGAATTGATAATAATCTGTCCTTTACTTTTAACTTTTCACTCTTAAAAAAACGTGAAATAAAAATTAAAAAAACAAGAAATATTACAAAAATTACTATGGAAGTAACATCGGGATGAAAGGAGTTTTGTGACATTTTAAAAGCTTCCAAAGATAATCCAATATCAGATATCCTAAAAGGTGCACTTCTATAAAATACCTTTGTCCTATGTACTGTAAATAATATTAAATAAAAGATCGTATTAAAAATTAGTGCAAATCTTCGCCTCCCAAAAATTCCTTGAAATAAAATTCCAGTTAGAAAAATTGGAATAAAATTCAAAATTAATATAATGGGACTTCTTACTATTTTTTCAATAATTCCTGTATCACTTGGGGCAAGAAGTAGCATTGCAAGAGTTATTACCAAAGAAAATAAAATTTGGCTTACTAAATCTATAATATCAAAGCTTCTAGCCTCACTATTTTTTTCCTTATTAAACAAAAAATCACCTTCTAGTAGACAATTATATAATATATTGTAAAGTTTTTGAAATATTTTTGTAAACTTTTTATAATGTTATATACTTTTATTAAAATTTTTACACCGAGTTATTTTTATCAATTTTAATTTAATAACTACTTTTTAATAAATTTTACTTAAAATAAAAAGACTGCCAAAGCAGCCTTAGTTTCTCTTTTCAGAGTGAAGATTGGTATAATTTTATTATTAATCTTAGGAGTTATGGGGTGTCCCAAAATCAAAGTATTTTTGTTAAATGACATTAACTATCATTAACTGTCTTTATTATATTATGCTTTTATTAATTTGTAAAGTCTTTTTGATAGCTTTTATCATTTTTATTTTACGAGAATTTATTTAAAAATTTTAATGCTTTAAAATCCATAAAAAGTCTTAAAATTAGTATTTTTATCTTTAAAATCATCCCAACTCTTAACTATTAAATTTTTGCACTAAAAATGCACCCAAGGAGGTGGGTGCAAGGGGATTCCGGTAATTGTGATATTAAGGAAAAAAGCTGGTAAACTATAAGGGATTCTTAATAAAATATTTCACAATTATCTTACACATAGTATATAATAAATTTATTGTAAAATAAATTTATAAAAATTTGTATACACAACAAAATTTATTTGATAGGAGAAAACATGAATTTCGAAAGTATTTACTATTTTACAGAGTTAGCTAAAACTCTAAACATGAATGAAACTGGCGACAAACTTTATATATCGCAACAAACTTTGTCTAACCACATAAAAAGACTTGAAGATTATTATGGCACAAAATTATTTTTTAGAAAGCCAAAGCTTATGCTCACTCCCATTGGCGAAGAATATTTAAAGTATGCAGAAAAACTCCTTACAGCTGAAGCCGACATGATAAATAAAATTAGAGATATGGAAAGTGAAGATATTGGCAAATTAATAATAGGTGCATCTTCTCCTAGAGCTGATATTTTTATTCCATCAATTATAGAAAAATTTACTGAAGAATTTCCAAAAGTTGGTCTAGTGCTTCACGAAAAGCAATCTCACGAACTTGAAGAAATGTGCGTGGAAAATAAAATAGATATTGCTATAAGCATTGACGAAAATTATAAAAATGAAAATTTAAAATCTCGCCTTCTCTTAGATGAAAAATTGTACTTGTGCGTTAGTGACAGGCTTTTAAAAAAGCATGTCTACGACTTAGAATCGTTAAAGGAAAAATCCTTTGAAAGAATTAACTTAAAAGATTTTGAAAAAGTTCCCTTCCTACTTTACACTCAAGACAATAGAATAAGATCCTTGATCAACAAAAGTTTTAAAGATGCAGGTGTCAGACCAATTGACTACATAGAAACTGCCTATTCACGAATTGCTCTTGCCATTTGCAATAAAGCTCTTGCTGCAGTATTTATTTCTCAAATGAATATAAAAAGATGGATGCACGAATTTGATGACGATATTAATATTTTTCCACTTTATTCAAAAAATAAACCTGTAACTCTTGGCATCTATGCAATAAAAAATAAAAATAGATATATTACAAAATATGCAAAGAGATTTGTAGAACTTTTGGAAGAATACTTTAATTCAATTAATTCAGAAAAATTAGAAAAAATCTCAAAAAAGTAGGTGAAGTATAAAACTTCACCCACTTTTTTATTTAAAATCCATTTTCAAATTCTTGTCTAAATCTATTAAATAAATCTTGTTGTTCTTGTTGCCTTTGTTGATATTCTTTAGCTCTTGCTTCTTCTTGAGCTTTAATATCCTTTTGTGCTTCCTTATCATTTTCTATTGAATAATTAGAAAATTTAACTTCCGTAGTTTGTGCCTTTCCCTTTCTTACATAGCTAACTTCAGCACTATCTCCTTCTTGATATTTGTACAAAATTGACTTTAAGGCATTGTTGTCATTTACTTCGTCCTTTCCAATTTTAGTAATAATATCTCCGGCCTCAAGTCCAGCTTTAGCTGCAGGTGATCCTTCATAAACTTTGTATACAAAAATTCCTTTTTCTACATCAGTTTTTCCATTAAATACTTGTGCTGCAACATTTAAGTTCATTGTAAGCATTCCCATTGACATTTCTTTGTAGCTTCCAGTTTCTATGACTTGTTTTACAATTGGTTTTATAAAATTAATTGGAATTGAAAATCCAAGTCCCTCTGCTGATTGAACTTTTACAGTGTTTATTCCTATGACTTCACCCTCTGCATTTAGAAGTGGTCCACCAGAATTTCCGCCGTTAATTGAGGCATCGGTTTGGATAAGTCCTGTCATATATCCGCCACCACTTACTGCACCAACATATCTGTCAAGTCCAGAGATTATTCCTTGAGTTACAGTTTGTGAAAATTGCAATGAAATTGGATTTCCAATTGCAATTGCTGTATCTCCAATAGAAAGTTTATCAGAATCACCGAGAGTTGCTACATTTAACTTTTCATTAGTATTAACTTTTACAATGGCAAGATCTACATTTTCATCTGCCCAAATAGTTTTCCCTTGAATGTCTTTTTCATTGTTAAGTCTAACTGTTACATCGTCTACTACTTTGTTGTTTAATTTTACAACATGGGCATTTGTAAGGATGTATCCCTTTGGATCTACTATTACACCTGAGCCAACACCTTGAACTTCAACTTGACCAAAGAATGATTGTTGTACTCCCTTTGTTGTAATTCCTACAACTGATGACATTGATTTTTTTGCAACAGCAGATGCAACGCTAACATTATCCTTCGCAGAAATTGTTATATTAGAATTTCCTTCATTTGATGTAGATGAATTCATATTAGGCAATATTTTATAAGTTGTAATTGCCGAACCAATTATTCCACCAATTAGTGAAAAAACTAAAGCTATTATAACAATTATTTTTCCCATACCTTTATTTTTTTCGTTTCTATTATTATCCATATTTTCCCCCTTACTTTTTTATATATATTAGAATGATTATGTGAAAAATAAATGATTTTATTATCAAAGGTTTTTGAAAAATTAAAACAATCTTAAAAACTTTGTGCAATTTTCATACTAATAATTAAAAAGAGACCTTTCGAGGTCTCTAAAATATTTTTTAAATTATTTTCCAAAAGCAGGGATAACTGCTCCTTTGAATTTTTCTTCGATTAATTTCTTTGCTGCATCAGAATTTAAAACTTCAATGAATTTTTTGAATTTTTCTTTTTCAGCATCTTCTTTTCTAATTGCCACTAAATTTGCATAAGGTGAATCCTTTGATTCTAAGAAGATTGAATCTTTAGTTGGGTCAAGACCCTTTCCAATTGCAAAGTTTGAATTTATAACTGCAGCTCCAGCATCCTTATAAACTTGTACAATTGAAGGTGCATCCATTGCTGTAAATTTTAAATTCTTTGGATTTTCTGCAATATCTTTTTCTGTTGAATTAAGATTTGTCTTGTCTTTTAATTTAATAAGACCAGCATCTTCAAGAAGTATTAATGCTCTTGCTCCATTGCTTGGGTCATTAGGTATAATAATTTCTGATCCATCCTTGATTTCGTCCACTGATTTATATTTTTCTGAATATAAAGCCATTGGTTCGATATGAACATATCCAAGTACAGCAAGATTTTTTATTCCTCTTTCTTCTACAAAACTATCAAGGTATGGTTTGTGTTGGAAGTAATTTGCGTCAAGATCTCCCGCTTCAAGTTGTAGGTTTGGTTGAACATAATCGTCAAAATTTACAACTTCAACATCAAGTCCTTGTTCCTTAAATTCATCCTTTAATCCTTCGATTATTTCACCATGAGGTGTAGGTGAAACACCGATTACGATTTTGTTATCTCCATCCTTTGTTTCTTCCGCAACAGCCTTGTTGCCTTCTGCCTTTGTGTTTTCCTTTTTTGCTCCGCCACAAGCTGTAAGTGTTAGAGCAAGCACTAGTGAAAGTGCTACAATAATTTTTTTCATTTTTTTCTCTCCTTTTATTTTGTATTTATATTAATTCTAAAAAATTAGAAAAAACACCTATCTTTTATCAATTTTATCTGCTATTTTATTTCCAATAAATTGTACAATTTGTACGAGAATTATTATTACGATTACTGCTGACCAAAGTATTAACGGCTCATTTCTTTGGTAGCCATATCTGTTGGCAATATCTCCTAGTCCGCCACCACCCATGACACCAGCCATTGCTGAATAACCTATTACATTAATAACTGTCATAGTTATTCCAGCAACAATCATTGGCATTGCTTCTGGTATTAAAACCTTAAAAATAATTTCTCCCTTAGTTGAGCCCATAGATTTGGCTGCTTCAATTACACCTTGATCCACTTGTATGAAATATCCTTCCATTAACCTTGCCACAAAAGGCGCAGCTGAAAGTGAAAGTGGAATTATCATTGCTGCTGTTCCATAGGATTTTCCAACTATAAGCCTAGATAGAGGAAATACAACTATCATTAAAATTACGAAAGGAAAGGACCTAAGAACATTTATTATCCCATCTAATGCCGAATAAATTTTTGTTGATTCAGTTAGACCACCTGGTCTTGTAGTAGTCAAAATTATTCCCAATGGAATTCCTATTGCAAGAGCAATAATTGTAGATGCTATTACCATTACAAGAGTCTGTGGAATTGCCGGCAAAACTATATCGATTATTCTATCCATCTAAAGCACCTCCACATTTACATTATTTTCCTTTAAATAATCAATGGCTTTAACTCTCTCTTCTTCTTTTCCAAGAATTTGAACTGTAAGATAACCAACACTTGAAATATTCAACTTATTTATATTTCCCGAAAGAATTGAAACATCTACATCAAATTTCTTTACGCATTTTGAAAGAATTGGTTTGTCATAATTATCATCTGCATAGGAAAGTCTCAAAACATCTCCCTTATAGTCAGCGCTATTTACATAACCTTCTTCAACTTCATCTTCCAAGTTTTTTATAAAGGATCTTGTAACAGAAGATTTTGGATTTCTAAAAAGTTCCTTAGTTTCATTTTCTTCTATTATTTTTCCATTTTGCATTACTGCAATTCTGTCGCAAATTTCCTTTGCCACTTCCATTTGGTGAGTGATCATAACTATTGTCATATTAAATTCTTTTACAATTTTTTTCAAAAGATTTAAAACAGATTCTGTGTTTGCTGGGTCAAGCGCTGATGTTCCTTCATCTGAAAGTAAAATAGAAGGATTTGTAGCAATGGCTCTTGCTATTGCAACTCTTTGTTTTTGTCCTCCTGATAATTCTGAAGGGTAGGAATTTTTCTTTTCCTTTAAGTCAATAAAATTTAAAAGTTCATCTACTCTCTTTTCAATTTCACTTTTATTCATACTAGAAATCTCTAAAGGATAAGCAATATTCTCAGCAACAGTCTTTTGCATAAAGAGATTAAAATATTGGAAAATCATTCCCATATCTTTTCTTGCAACCCTAAGTTCTTTCTCGTCTAAATTAATAATAGACTTACCATCCACTAAAATTTCTCCACTTGTAGGTTCCTCCAACCTATTGATGCATCTAACGAGAGTGGATTTTCCTGCACCAGAAAGACCAATTACTCCAAAGATTTCTCCCCTATCTACTTTGAAAGAAACATCATCTAAAGCTCTAAAAGTTCCATCCTCAGTTTTAAATTCTTTAACCAAGTTTTTTACTTCTATCATTTTTCCTCCATTTACAAAAAAAGCTTCCGCCCCATAAGGACGAAAGCTCGTGTTACCACCTTAATTTATCACTTTCTCGCGAAAGCAACCTCTTCAAGTACTATCATACTCTACTTCTATAACGGGAAGACCCGTAAATACCTAATATCGATATTTCCTAGAGAAGGCCATGTTCCCTAAAAACTCATCCACTTCTTTCACCACAACGAAGCTCTCTTTACTCAAAATTTTAAGGTACTCTTCTTCTCAAAAAGTTTATTTATGAATTGTTTTTTATTATAAGGTTCAGAAAAATAAAAGTCAAGACTTTTTATTAAATTATTAAATTATTAAATTTTTTATATCATCTTCTACGTTTGTAATTCCAGAAATTCCAAAATTATCAACTAAAACTTTCACAACATTTGCTGAAAGGAAGGCTGGAAGAGTTGGTCCAAGGTGAATGTTTTTTACTCCTAGAGATAAAAGTGCAAGCAAAACTATTACAGCTTTTTGTTCGTACCAAGCAATATTATATACAATAGGAAGGTCATTTACACTTTCTACTCCAAAGGCATCAACAAGAGCAAGAGCTATTTGAATAAGTGAATAAGAGTCATTACATTGACCTGCATCTAAAACTCTTGGAATTCCATTAATATCACCTAAATTTAACTTGTTATATCTATATTTTGCACATCCCGCAGTTAAAATAATAGTTGAATCAGGAAGATTTTTTGCAAACTCTGTATAATAATTTCTATTGGACATTCGCCCGTCACAGCCTGCCATGACAATAAACTTTTTAATATTGCCATTTTTTACATTTTCAATGACTTTATCGGCAAGTTCTATAACTTGACTATGTGCAAAACCTCCAACAATACTTCCTTTTTCAATTTCTTCTGGTGCATCACATTTTTTTGCCATTTCAATAATTTTTGAAAAATCTTTGTGTCCATTTTTATCTTCTTCAATATATTCACATCCAGGATAACCTGCTGCCCCAGTAGTAAATAATTTATCTTTGTAAGAATCCTTTGGCGGAACTATACAATTTGTAGTCATGAGGATTGGTCCATTAAAGGATTCAAACTCTTCTCTTTGTTTCCACCACGCATTTCCATAATTTCCAACGAAGTTTTCATATTTTTTAAACTTTGGATAATAATTTGCAGGTAACATTTCAGAGTGAGTATAAATGTCAACTCCAGAATCCTTTGCTTGCTCTAAAAGCATTTCAAAATCCTTTAAGTCATGACCTGAAACTAAAATTCCAGGATTTTTTCTCGTTCCAATATTAACTTTAGAAATTTCAGGATTTCCATAAGTTTTAGTATTGGCAGAATCAAGTGTTGCCATAGCCTCATATCCCATAGCTCCAGTTTCAAGTGTTAGTGAAATTAATTCATCAACAGTTTTTTCTTTTAATAGTTCTGCCATTGCCTTTAAAATAAAATTATTTACCTTTTCATTTTCATATCCAAGGACCTTTGCGTGTCTTGTGTAGGCAGCCATCCCCTTTAATCCATAAGTTATAAGTTCCTTTAAACTTCTTATGTCTTCATTTTTCTCACTTAAAACCGAAACTTCGTGAGAATTTATTTTTTTACTGATTTCTGAAAAATCTACTGAAGACCACATTGCTGCTTCGCTATAATCTTTATCTTCTCTTAAAGAATTCATAAGCTCAACTGTTTTGACTATTCTTTCTTTTATTGCAGCATTGTCAAAATTTGCATTAGTAATAGTTGTAAATAAATTTATAATAATCCTATCAACAACTTCACTTTCTTTATTTTCCCTTTTAACTGCAATTTCAGATAGACCCTTTGAAATCCAAATCAAAAAATCTTGCAAATTTGCAACTTCAGATGTCTTTCCACATACTCCAATATTTACACAACCGCTATTTTTAAATGTCTCTTGACATTGAAAACAAAACATATTCATATTCTTCCTCCTATTCATTAGCAAAATCAAATATCAAATAACTTTCTATAAACATTTTAGTATTATAACAATAGCATTACTGTTGCATATGCAACAATTATTTATAAGATTTTAAAAATTACTGGAAAATTTTTAAGTGCATACTTGATATTTTAAATCCTCAACTTTTTTCTAAAAAAATTAGACCCATGCGTGCATGAGTCTCTCTATATTTGTATAAATGATGCTTATGAATTGATAAAGTGTATTGTTTTCAATATTTAAAAATCGCTTTATCAATTTTTTGTATATCCAATAATAGATAATCTTTTGTTGCCAACATTATTTTATCTATAAATTTTTCGCCTCTTCAATCAATAAATAAATTATTAACAAGATTTTTCTCAAAATCAACAAAATAAAAATGCAAATTTACAACCTTTTAATTTTATTCATATCTTACTTCTTCTAAATTATTATTTGTAAAGGATGTGGAAATCGCAGATGTTGGACATGCCTTTATGCACTCTCCGCATCTTATACATTCTAAAGCCTTTTGATTCTTTGACATATCTACATCCATTTTACAAATTCTTTTACATTTTCCGCAAGAAATACAATTGTCATTAACATGATATTGATAAAAAGAAAACTTATTAGTTAATGCGTAAAATGCACCCAGTGGACATAAATATTTACAAAAAGGTCTGTAAAAAAATATAGAAACTATTATTATTGTTCCAAGAATAACTGACTTTAACAAAAATAAATTGCCAAGTGCAGCCCTAATACTTTTGTTTGCCAGTGAAAGAGGAATTCCTCCTTCAAGTATTCCCTGAGGACAAATGTATTTGCAAAAATATGGAGAGGCTGTACCTAATTTATCTGTCAAAAATACTCCAAATAGCCAAACTACAAATACCAAAATAAAATACTTAATATACTTTAAAAAACTAAATCTTCTAGTGCTAAATTTTTTCGATGGAATCTTATGAATAAGATCTTGAAAAAACCCAAAGGGACACAAAAATCCACAAATTAATCTACCAAATATAGTTCCAAATAATAACATTAATCCTGTTACATAGTAGGCAAAATTAAATTTGGAAGACCCAACTACTGCTTGAAAAGAACCTATTGGACAAGATAAAGTAGCTCCTGGACAAGAATAACAATTAAGTCCTGGCACACAAGCACTCTTTAACTTTCCTGTATATATGTTTCCCTTAAAAAAATTAGGAATATGTATGTTTGTAATGAGAGCAAAAGAACCCTGTACGAGATTTCTTCTATCTCTTAATTTCCCAAAAAAATTACTCAGCTTATCCAATTCCAACACACTCCAAACATATCCTAATAGCCTTTGAAAGCACAGTATCAACTTCTGACCTATAAGCTCCCAAAAAGATAAAAACAATGGATAAAACCAGCATTGCGTATGAAATTTTTCTATTCACAAAATCCTTCATATGTTCACCTCAAATATAGTATAGCATTAATGATTTAAAAAAATATTAAAAAATTAATTTTATAAAATTTTTAGTAATGAATGAACAATATTCTTTTACTCTCTACAAAAATCCAACTAGATTTAAAAATATATTATAAAAATTTATTTAATAAATTAAAATTAGTATATCTTATTAGTATGAAATCGTTATTACTTTATAATTTACTTTTGTAATTAATTAACAATTTATCATAAAAAGTCTTCACAAAAGCTGTTAAAAAAAGTATAATGAAGCTAAAGAAAAATTAAGTTTTCTTTCGTATTTTTAATTAGCTTTGAAAACGATATTATAATTCGGTTTTTAAGTTTATGAAGGAGGATGATAGCAAATTAAATTTTTAGGAAAAATATCTTTGTTTTATTTTTGTTTGTTTTAAGGAGGCATTTATGGAAAACAAAAATTTAAAACCTAAGGCTAATGGTGCAGCACTTCTTCCTTTTATAGTTTTTGTGCTTGTATATCTTGCTACTGGAATCATTTTAAATTCAATGGGAGTAGAAATGGCGTTTTATCAAGTAGCAGCACCGGTATGTATTTTGCCAGCTATTATTTTGGCTTTTATTATGTTTAAAGGCACAATTGATGACAAATTTAACGATTTTGTTCACGGTTGTGGAGACGAAAACATAATAATAATGTGTCTTATCTACATATTAGCTGGAGCATTTGCAACAGTTTCAAAATCATCTGGTGGAGTTGATTCTGTTGTAAACTTTGCGCTTTCTTTAATTCCTGTTCAATTTATTACAGCTGGAATATTTTTAATCAGTTGTTTTATTTCCATCTCTACAGGAACTTCCGTAGGAACTATTTCAGCAGTTGGACCTATTGCTGTTGGCGTTGCTACAAAAGGAAATCTTCCTCTTACACTTGTTCTTGGATCACTTGTAGGTGGAGCAATGTTTGGCGATAATCTATCAGTTATTTCTGATACAACAATTGCAGCAACAAGAACTCAAAATGTAGGTATGAGAGATAAATTTAGAGCAAATATTAAAATTGCCATCCCTGCAGCTATAATTACTTTTGTAATTTTATTAATTGTAGGAAAGCCTGAAGATGAAGTTGTTCTTGATGATTTGAGTTATAATTTTGTTTTAATAGTCCCATACCTTTTCGTATTAATCTCAGCTCTTGCTGGAATGAATGTATTTTTAGTATTGACTAGTGGTATTATTCTATCAGGCATTATTGGAATATTTACTGGTGGATTAACTATGATGACCTTTGCTCAAAACATTTTTGAAGGATTTAGTGGAATGTTTGAAATTTTCCTATTATCACTTTTAACTGGAGGTCTTTCCTATATGGTTTCTAGTAACGGTGGTATTGAATGGCTAGTTGAAAAAATTAGGAGCTTCGCAAAAGATGTTAAATCCGCTGAAATTTCAATTGCTCTTTTAACTCTATTAACAGATGCTGCAACTGCAAACAACACTGTTGCAATTATTATTGACGGCCCTGTTGCAAAAGAAATTTCAAAGGACTTTAAAGTTGACCCAAGAAGATCTGCTTCATTCCTAGATACATTCTCTTGCGTAATGCAAGGTATAATTCCTTATGGTGCACAAATTTTAATCGCAGCTGGACTTACTAAAGAACTTGGTGCACTAGCTGTATCCCCTGTTCAAATAATTCCATTCCTATGGTATCAAGCACTTCTTGCTGTATTTGCAATTCTTTCAATCTTTATTAGATTTGCAGATCCTAAAGATAAATGGGATTTTGAAAATGACGTACCATTAACTAAAAACAATGTAAACACAAAATAATTGTAAGAAAGTAATTTTATTAAAAAAATTTAATTTTGATTTATTTAAAAAGGAGAAAATTATGAATAGTAAAGACGAACTTAAAAAAATGCATTTTGAAACTAAAGCAATTCATGGCGGATATGAAAAAAATAAATATGGTGCTCTAGCAACTCCAATATATCAAACATCTACATTTATCTTTGACAATGCAGAGCAAGGTGGAAGAAGATTTGCACTAGAAGAAGATGGCTACATTTATTCAAGACTTGGAAATCCAACTAATGCACAGGTAGAAGAAAAAGTTGCTCTTTTAGAAGAAGGTGAAGCTTGTGTTTCAGCTGCATCAGGAATGGGAGCAATTACTTCATCAATTTGGCCATTCATTAAATGTGGCGATCACATGATAGCTGCAAAAACACTTTATGGATGTACTTTCGCATTTTTAGAACACTCAGTATCAAAAATGGGCGTTGAAGTAGATTTTGTAGACATTACAGATGTCGACAATATCTTAAACGCAATGAAGGAGAACACAAAAATTATTTACTTAGAAACTCCAGCAAATCCTAATATGGATATATGTGATATAGAAGAAGTTTCTAAAAGAGTTCATGAAAAGAATAAAGACTGTCTAGTAATCGTAGACAACACTTATTGTACACCTTATATTCAAAGACCACTTACACTAGGAGCAGATATAGTAGTTCACTCTGCAACTAAATATTTAAACGGTCACGGCGACGTTATTGCTGGCTTTGCAATTGGTAGAAAAGAACTCATAGACCAAGTTAGACTAGTTGGTATTAAAGACTGTACAGGTGCTGTACTTGCACCATTTAATGCATATCTAATTCTAAGAGGAATGAAAACACTACAAGTTAGAATGGACAAACACTGTTCAAATGCAATGAAAGTTGCAGAATTCTTGGAAAAAAATCCAAAAGTTAAAAGCATTCAATATCCAGGACTTAAATCCTTCAAATATTATGATATAGCTAAAAAACAAATGGCACTTCCAGGTGCAATGATCGCTTTTGAAATCGAAGGTGGAAAAGAAGCAGGTGCAAAGCTTATGAATAGTGTTAAACTTTGTACATTGGCAGTATCACTTGGCGATGCAGAAACGCTTATCCAACACCCTGCTTCAATGACTCACTCTCCTTACACAGCAGAAGAAAGAGCTGCTGCTGGAATCTCTGAAGGCCTAATTAGACTTTCTGTTGGTCTTGAAAATGCAGACGACATAATAGAAGACTTAAAACAAGCATTAGACCAAATCTAAAATCTTATTATAAAAAAATCTATCGAGAAATTAAAAATAATACCAGAGATATTATAATTGTCTCTGGTATTATTTTATCAGCATATTCATCCTAACATTTAAAACAAAATCCAAAATATATTTAATAAAATAAAAACTCTAATACTAAACTCAAAAATACAAAATTTTAAAATACTTGCTAAATATACAATAATATATTTTTCTTCTATAACAAAGATATCCGCTCAAAGAAACCATAAATAAATAGGTTCTATAATAAATAGTGTTGGTGAGAAATCATCAGCACTATTTTTGTATGGAAATGTATAAAAAATAGACATAGAAATCACATTCCTATAAAATATAGTTGCTACCAAATACCAAGGAGTGATTCTATGTCTATTAATA
>NZ_JALEOV010000038.1 GCF_022767005.1 Peptoniphilus sp.
AATAAAGTAGACATTTCCTCGTTAAAGGACAGCGAACTTTCTAGCTATCGTTCCAAAAAAATTGGCTTTGTATTTCAAAATTTCAACCTAATTCCAAGGTCAAATGCACTTAAAAATGTGGAACTACCCATGACCTATGCAGGAATTTCAAAAAAAGAGAGGACAGAGCGAGCAGAAAGACTTTTAGAAATTGTGGATATGAAGGACAGGATGAAACACCTTCCCAACGAATTATCCGGAGGACAAAAGCAGAGAGTGGCAATAGCAAGGTCCATGGCAAATAATCCAGACATAATCCTAGCAGATGAACCCACGGGAGCATTGGACTCCAAAACGGGAAGAAATGTAATGGATCTCTTTCACAAGCTAAACGAAGTGGAGAAGAGGACAATAATCATCATCACTCACAACCTTGAACTTGCAGAAGAAGCCACTCGAATTTACAAAATGAACGACGGAATGTTGGAGGAGATTTAATGGATTTATTAGAAACAATAAAACTCTCCTTGGAAGGATTGAGATCCAATAAGCTAAGGTCCTTTTTGACAATGCTTGGCATTATAATCGGCATAGGCTCAGTAATTGGCATCACGACAATAGGCAACTCGCTTACAAAATCCGTAAATAAAGCCTTTGACTCCATAGCTAACACAGCAGTCCAAATTTATGTGCAGTCAAAAAAATCTGATTATGATACTAGCGAACTTAGCGAAGGCGATTTTTTAACGGAAAATATAATAAATTATTTAGAAGCACAAAAGGGCAGAAAGATAGACAAACTCATCTACAATGGAGCCGGTGGAAACGGCTTTGTAAAAGAAGGAAGAAATAAAGAGCAAGTTTCAATATCGGCGACATCACAGGATGAAAAAAATATTTTCAAAATAAAAATGCTTGCCGGCAGATTTTTAAATGAAGAAGATGTAAATAGGGGCAAGTCAGTTGTAGTAATATCCGACAAGGTTTTGGAAAAAGTATATAAAACTTCGGCACCAGAAGTACTTGGCAGAGAAGCAAAAATCGAAAGCAATGGCAAGCTAATAGTTGCCATGATTATTGGCGTCTACAAGTACGAAGAGATATCCGTAATGGGACAATCATTCAATGGATCCAGTTCCACAATCTACATTCCAAGGACTACGGGAGATAGAGAATTTTTGACAGAGCCAAGAACTTTTTATTATGACGTAACAATGACTTTAAAAAATTCCGATACAATAGAAGAAGATGCACAATCAATTGTCGACGACTTAAACGCAAAATTTTACGCCAACAATCCTAGAGCAGAGGTGAAATATTATTCAGCAAAAAGCGAAATTTCACAAGTAAACGGCGCTATGAGTTCAATTCAAATAGCAATTGGAGCAATCGCAGCCATATCACTTATAGTTGGCGGAATTGGAGTAATGAATATTCTTCTAGTTTCAGTAACAGAGAGGACTAGAGAAATTGGCATAAGAAAGGCACTTGGGGCAACTAGGGGGGACATACGAAAACAATTTATAATAGAATCTGTGATAATTTGTATAATTGGAGGAATTTTTGGCATAATCTTAGGGTCAATAATAGGACTTGTGGGGTCTAACCTCTTGAAGGCACCATCACTTCCGTCTGTTGGTTCCATTGTAGTAGCAGTTGGATTTTCTATGCTAATAGGAATTTTCTTTGGTTACTATCCAGCCAACAAAGCAGCAAAACTTGACCCAATAGAAGCCCTTAGATATGAATAAATTTTGAGTATTTTGTAAGTAGTAAAGATTTTAAAGTCACAAAAATACATTTGAAAATAAAGCATATACAAATATTGTAAAAAATAGAGAAAAATGCATTGTCAGAGCTGGCAGTGCATTTTATTTTTTTGCAATATTTTAAATTTATATGTAAATGTTAAAAAAAACAACTTATAGATATTAGATAATAAACTTTTGTTAAAGAAATTATTGCTCACAGAGATTAAATAAAGCGAATATATATATATATATATATATATATAAAATAGCGAATTTATCGCATAGTTTAGCTTTTTTAAATGTAAAAATGTAAAAAATAATGGCTTGAAAAAATTTTCTTTTTAAGAAAAAATGTATAAAATAAATACAAGAGAAAAATGTCTTTTAAATGAAAACATTGTTATTTAAAAATAAATAAAAAATGAAATGGCTAAATATAGGGATTTTACACTTGTGTTACAAAAAAATCAATAAAGAAAAATATATATTTACAAAATTAGAGGCTTAAAGAAGTTAAAAAAACGTGTAATTTCAGCGGTAATTTTAAAGATATTTTTTATGTATACTATTGATAATATGAAATCGTTGTTTTATAATATGTACATTATTACTAGTGAATTAAATAAATCCTAGTATAGGCTAAGACTGATTAATAGGAGGAGCAAAGAAAATGGACAGGATTTTTAAAAAATTTGTATGCCTTACATTGGCGTTGTTGATGATTTTGGAGGTGTTCAGCCCAGTAGCTGTAGCCGCTAGAGGACTACTTGACGAGGGAGAAGTCAAAAACTCTAGCACAGAAGACCAACAAAAATTGCCCGATGATATGTTCACAGGAAAAAGCTTTACGTCAGAGAAAGCAGAGAACAATAATAAAAAGGATACTAGGACTGAATATGAAAAATCTGATGGTTTTTTACAACCAGCTAAGAAGAAAGAAGATTATGAAATATTAGTGCCAGCCAAAAAAAGTCCAGAAAAAACAAACACAGATGTAAAGACTCCTGAAAAAGAAGATAAGCTACCAGAAGAAAAGCAAGATGAACAAGCTAGACTAGAAAAGGAAAAACAAGAAGCTCTTAAAATTGAAGCGGCAAAGCAAGAAGCAGCAGCAAGGGCAAATGAAGCTGAATTATCTAAGGCAGAAGCGGAATACAAAGAAGCCCACGAAAAGAGAATTGAGCTAGAAAAATTATTAGAAGAAAAATTAAAAGAAAAAAGTCTAAGAGAGCAAGCAAAAGAATCAGAAAAAAGCCTAAACTTGGAAGAATCAAATAAATCAAAAGACATAACAGAAGAAGATCAAATTGAAGATGAAGAAGAAAAAGGATTTCTAGACAAAATAAAAGAAGGTCTAGGCTTGACAGACCTACAAAGAGCAGATAAAGAACTTAAAAAAGCTCTTAAAAATAAAGACAATGGCCTAGAAGAAATCCAAGCATTACTTAACACCTTTGAAGATAAATACAATTTATCAAGAGAAGACCAAGCCAAACTAATGGCAGACAACACAGAAGCCTTTAAAGAATTCATAGAAGAACATGGCTACGAAAACTTAGACCCTAAAGTATTCATGATTCAAAAGGATGAAGCAGAAAATGCTGGCTTAGAAATAAGTGACCTTTATGAAAACTACTTAAGAGAAGATAGAGAACTCACAGAAGAAGAAATGGACGCAGGTCTTCAAAAAGCAGAAATGCCAACTGTTCAAAATAATTTTGGTTTTATGAGATTAAGGGCAGTTTTTGGAGCTGAACCGAGTCCGCTAGAAGATAAAAAATTCACTATAAGGACTAGATTTGATACATCTACAAGACTTGGAGCTATACAAGTAGGAAAATACTTTGACATTCATCTAGACGAAAAACTCATGGTAAAAGATGTCTCAACCCTTAAACCAATAGTTTACAAGGGGCAGACAATAGCAACTCCGCAATACGATGAAGCCTCTAATACCATAATATACAAAATAGTTAGAGAAATAAATGAAGATATTAGCCTTCCTTTGAATATTGATGTAGATTTTAATACTGGAAAGATTACACCAGACGAAAGATTTACAGTTATCAATAAAATTTCAGGACTTGGAGTAACACCACCAAAGGCACTTCTACCTGTCGTCGTAGACAAAAATGGAAACACAGTTAACACAATAATAGAACCAGGTAGTGATGATGTTGTTAAAATAATAGACGATAAAAATGGAAATTATCAAATTAACCTAGATGCAGTTGGAAATCCTGTCATAGAAAACAGGGAAATGATAGGTATCAATTGGACAATTAGGGTAAATGCAACACAAGACTTAAGAGATGCCTTGGGCTATAAGTTAAATTTGACTACTGTTGAAGGTTCAGGACTTGGAGAAATTACTGATGTAAAAATTAATGGAGAAAGTGTGCCATTAACAGATCAACTTGATAGAGCTTTGGGAATAGTGGACTCTAAGCACCATGATTTTCAAGAAACTGGTCAAGATCTCGTATATAATTTCTATACAGAAGTAACAAATAAACAGGGCAATTATGTTCTCGATATTTCCACAATTCTTACAAATAAAACTGATGAACATGGAAATGGAAAGACGGGAGCTGTCAGATTAGTGTTTGACAAGGGATATACCCAAGAAGTAATAAGACAGTCTACGCCTACTCGTGTCGGTGTAAATAATAGAACTACAATAGAAGGAAAGTTCAAC
>NZ_JALEOV010000041.1 GCF_022767005.1 Peptoniphilus sp.
ATTTGGCATTTCAATGTATATAATGCTAATAATTCAACACATTATCTTTAACAAAAAGTTTGATGATATGTTGAAAAAGCTTGATAATTTAGAAAAAGAATTAAATGAAAAATCCATAAATAATAAATGAATTTGAGGTAATTATATGAAATATATAATAAAAATATTTTTATATCTGTTTTTAAACTTCATATTGGTACTTATAATTGGACAGAATTTTAGTGAAAACGATTCTGATTTAATTATTTCTATGTATATTTTTATTGTAGTTGTTTTTGTTGTTCTAAATGAAAAGTTAAATACTATTTTAGAAAAATTAGATAAGCAAGAAAAAGAATCTAAGGCTAGTGAAAATGAAAAGATTGAAAAATAATTTTAGTAAAGAAGGCTCTTCTCATAATGAAAAGAGCCTTTGCTTTGCAAAATATTTGTAATTGAATTTTATAAAATCTTTTGATTACATAAGTTTTGATACATTTCTAGCATAGGAGATTGGGTCTTTTATGTCGAGACCTGCCATTAGTCTTGCGCCATCGTAAAGCAATTCTGTGTAATTTTTAAATTCTTCTGAATCTTTGTCCATGTCCTTTAATTTTTTTACTGCGGGATGATTTGGATTTAATTCTAAAACTTTGTCGGCTTTAAAACCTTGGTTGTTAGGCATATGGCTTAAAGTTTTTTCCATTTCAATGGAAATTTCACCTTTGCTTGATAGATAAGCTGCATCATCTTTTAGATTTGGATTTTCCCTTATTGATGAAACTTCGCCAGATAAGATGTCTTTCATTTTCTTTACATAATCATCAAGATTTTTTTCATCTTCTTCTTTTGTGGCATCAGTTTCTGAAATTGATTTGAATTTTTTGTCGTCATACTGATCCATCATTTTTATTACAAATTCATCAATTGGGTCTGTTAGTGCAATAACTTCAATGTCTTTATCTATAAAGTGCTTTATTTGTGGAAGTTCCTTCACGCTTTCTATGGAATTTCCATTTGCGTAATAGATAAATTCTTGGTCAGGTGTCATGTCTTTTCTGTATTCATTGAAGGTTATATTTTCTCTCTTTGTAGTCGTGTATATAAATAAATCCTTTAGCTTGTCTTTGTCTGCTCCATAATTTTCGTAGGCACCAGATTTTAAACTTACGCCAAAGTTTTTGAAAAATTCGGCATATTTTTCTCTGTCGTTTTTAAGAATTTTTGCAAGTTCTTCTAGGATTTTCTTTTCAATGTTTTTCTTTATTAATTGAAGTTCACGAGTTTTTTGTAGCATTTCACGAGATATATTTAGTGAAATATCTTCTGAATCTACGACTCCCTTTATAAAGTTTAGATAATCAGGAAGAAGGTCTTCACATTTTTCCATTATTAGAACTCCATTGGAGTAAAGTTCAAGTCCACCCTTTCTATCTGGATTTAAGAAATCAAAAGGTCTTCTTGAAGGAATGTATAAAATTGCCTTAAAGGAAATCACGCCTTCTACGCTAATGTGTATGTGAGCTAGGGGATCTTCAAAGCCAAAATGTCTTTGTCTAAAGAAATTATTATAGTCATCTTCCTTTAGTTCATTTTTATTTTTTCTCCACATTGGCACAGATGAATTTAAGATGTCATCTTCTCTATAAGATTCAAATTTTGGGTCATCTTCTGTTGAGTCAGCTGCAGGTCTTTTCTTTTCAACTTCCATTTTTATTGGATAGCTAATGTAATTTGAGTAATGGCTTACAAGTTCTCTTATTTTGTATTCATCAAGGTATTTGTCATAATCTTCATCCTTAGAATTTTCTTTTAAGTGAAGAGTAATAACAGTCCCATGAGAATCCTTTTTACCACCTTCAATTGTGTAGCCCTTTGCTCCCTTTGATTTCCAAATATGAGCCTCATCTTCTTTATAGGATCTTGTCAAGACACTAATTTCATCTGCAACCATAAAGGCAGAGTAAAAGCCTACGCCAAATTGTCCAATAATTTCGTGGTCTTCATTTTTTTCATTTAATTTTTTAAAATCAAAAGAGCCTGACTTTGCAATTGTACCCAAGTTTTCCACTAGTTCATCTTCAGTCATGCCCACTCCATTATCTTCTATTGTAATTGTTCTTTTGTCTTTATCTGGTGTAATTCTAATATAATAATCTTCGTGGTTAAATTTTACATTGTCATCATTAAGGGCGATGTAGTACATTTTATCCATTGCATCAGATGCATTTGAAATTAATTCTCTTAAAAATATTTCTTTATTTGTGTAAATGGAATTAATCATTAAGTCCATTAATCTTTCTGTTTCGGCATTGAATTTTTTATTTTTCATATAATCACCTTTCTTTATTAGCACTCAATCTATGCCTCTGCTAATAATATATATCTTTTCTAAAAATTAGTCAAATTTTAAATAGTAAAGTTTTATTAAAAGATTTATTTTTTTAAAAATATTTTAATTAAAAATTTAAAATAAAATGTAGGTTTTAACTCACTAATTATAATATTTTTTAGAATTTATGAAGGGAAAAGTATATTGCAATTGTTTTCAATTTTTTGCAATTGATGTATAATATAATTGGTCTTTTAGAAGGGAGGAGAAATGTACACAGAAGTAGAAACAGGCAACAGAATAAAAATTATTACAGGACACTTTGGCAGTGGAAAAACTGAATTTTCAATTAATTATGCTTTATATTTAAAAAAGTATTTTGACAATGTTGCAGCAGTTGACTTGGATATTATTAATACATACTTTAGACTAAGAGAGAAAATGGATATTTTAAGCGAAAAAGGCGTGGAATCATTTTCATCTAGTATGCGTGAAAAAAATGCCTTGGACATACCAGCAGTTGATCCAGCAATTTTAAAGCCACTTGAAAATAAAAATTACATGGCTGTATTAGATGTTGGAGGAAATCCAAAGGGCTCCCTTTCTCTTGGAAGGTATAGAGATATTTTAAAAAGAGAGGGTTATGACCACTATTTTGTAATAAATAGAAATAGACCAGAGACTAAGGACTTTAAGTCCGTGCGAGATTTTATCGGACAAGTTGAAGGTCATTCACAAACTAGGGTTACGGGGATTATAAATACTACTCATTTTTTAAAAGAGACCACAGCTGATGATATTTTGTATGGTGATGAGCTTGCAAGGGAAGTTTCAGAGAAATTAAATCTTCCCTATGTATATGCAGTTTGCCTAAGGAGTATTGAGAGTGAAGTTAGAGCTTTAAATTTAGCAGCGGAAGTTTTTCCCATTGACTTATTTTTTAGAGAAGATTGGATGTTATAGGAGGTAAATAATGGCTAAAGGTAGAGTTGAGTTTGAAAGTGACAGATGTAAGGGTTGTGGACTATGCGTAACTGTATGTCCTAAAAATGTAATTGAAATTGACATCGACACTATTAATAAAAAAGGTTATGCACCTGCAATGGCAAAAAGACCAGAAGATTGTATTGCTTGCCAAAACTGTGCAATAACTTGTCCTGATTCAATTATTACAGTTTATAAAATTTCTTAAGGGGTGTTTACATGACAAAGGTACTTATGAAGGGAAACGAAGCAGTTGGTGCAGCAGCTATTGAAGCTGGTTGCAAATATTTTTTCGGTTATCCTATTACTCCTCAATCTGAAATTCCTGAATACTTATCAAGGGAACTTCCAAAGATTGGCGGATGTTTTTTGCAAGCTGAGTCTGAAGTTGCAGCTATAAATATGCTATATGGTGCTGCGGGATCTGGAGCAAGAGTTATGACTTCATCTTCTTCTCCTGGAGTTTCACTAATGCAAGAAGGTATTTCTTATATGGCAGGGGCAGAACTTCCTTGCGTAATAGTAAATATGATGAGAGGTGGTCCAGGACTTGGTTCAATTCAACCTTCTCAAACAGATTATTTCCAATCAACTAGAGGTGGCGGAAATGGCGATTATAGAACTATTACATTGGCACCATCTTCTGTGCAAGAACTTGTAAATTTAATTGAACTTGGTTTTGATTTAGCAGACAAGTATAGAAATCCTGTTGTAATTATGAGTGACGGTGTACTTGGACAAATGATGGAACCAGTTGAATTTGGAATGCAAGAAAAAATGGTTCTTCCTGAAAAAACTTGGGCAACAAGAGGCAAGGGTAAAAATCACGGAGAAAGAAATATTATAAATTCAATTTATCTTTCTGCTGATGAACTTGAAGAACATAATAAACACTTAATTGAAAAATATAGACAAGTTACTGAAAATGAAATTAGAGTAGAAATTGACGGCATTGAGGATGCAGATCTTGTAATTAGTGCCTATGGAACTACTGCTAGAATTGCAAAAAGTGCAATTGAACATTTAAGAAAAGAAGGCTATAAGGTAGGACTTATTCGCCCAATTACTTGCTGGCCATATCCATACGAAGCTTTCAAAGGAATAAATCCAAATTGCAAAGACATTTTAGTTTGTGAAATGAATCAAGGTCAAATGACTGACGATGTTAAGATTGCAGTTGAAGGTAGACAAAAGGTTCACTTCTTTGGAAGACAAGGCGGCGTAATTCCAAATGTGGAAGAAATTAAAGAAGCTGCCCTTAAAGTTTTAGGAGGTCTCAAATAATGGAAAAAACTAATGAACAAGTTTTATATAAATATTCAGAAGGTTTGACTAGAACTGAAACTCACTATTGTCCAGGTTGCACTCACGGTGTAATCCATAAATTAGTGGCTGAATCCTTAGTTGAACTAGGAGTTTTAGATGATGCAATTGGAGTTGCACCAGTTGGTTGTGCGGTTCTTGCATATAAATATTTTAATTGCGACATGCACGAAGCAGCTCACGGAAGAGCACCTGCTGTTGCAACTGGAATAAAAAGAGTACATCCAGATAATTTAGTATTCACATACCAAGGTGATGGCGACTTGGCATCTATTGGTACTGCAGAAATAGTTCAAGCAGCACATAGGGGAGAAAATATTTCAACAATTTTCGTAAACAACGCAATATACGGAATGACTGGTGGACAAATGGCACCTACAACTTTAGTTGGTCAAGTTACAACTACATCTCCTTATGGAAGAGATGAAGCATGGTGTGGTAAGCCAATTAAAGTTTCTGAAATGCTTGCTACAATTGACGGAGCAAAATTTGTTGAAAGAGTTTCAGTAGACACTCCAGCAAATATTAGAAAGGCTAAGAAAGCAATTAAAGAATGTTTTAAATATCAACTAGAAGGCAAGGGCTTTGGAATAGTTGAAGTATTATCATCTTGTCCAACAAACTGGGGACTTCCTCCTGCAGATGCACTTGCATGGTTAAGAGAAAATATGATTCCATATTATCCACTTGGAAACTTTAGGAGGGATGAATAATGGCTACAAGAAATATTATTGCCGCAGGATTTGGCGGACAAGGTATTATGGCAATGGGTCAACTTATAACTTATTCAGGAATGCTTGAAAACAAATTCGTATCATGGCTTCCAAGTTATGGTCCAGAAATGCGTGGAGGTTCAGCAAACTGCTCAGTAGTAGTTTCAGACGAACCTGTTGGTTCTCCAGTAATTTCACAAGCGACAGATGTAGTAGTAATGAATGAACCATCTTTAGAAAAATTTGAACAATATGTTGCGCCAGGCGGAAATTTATTTATAAATTCATCCCTTGTTAAAAAAGCACCAACAAGAGATGACGTAAATGTTTTTTCTATTCCAGTAAATGATTTAGCAAATGAACTTGGAAATGCAAAAGTAGCGAATATGGTAATGCTAGGTGCATTTTTACAAGTTACAAATACGGTTAAGACAGAATCAGTTATAAAAGCTTTTACAAAAGTTTATGGTGATGCAAAGAAAAAACTTCTTCCAATAAATGAAAAAGCAATTGCACTTGGACAAAATTCAATTAAAGAAGCAGGTTGCGTAGGTGGGGTATGTCAAATTCTTCCAGAAAAGACTAATTCACAAGTTAAGAGTTCTTATTCAAGACAAACTGCAGCTAATGTTGAACTTAGTGGAACAGATCTTGAAAACATTGAATACCTAAAGACGATCAAAAAATATTCAGCAGAAGATGACGAAAAAATTTTTGAAAATGAAATGACAATTGTTGATGAAGCACTTTTCATTGAAGAAGAATCTATTAAATTCTGTGACAAGGCAGCTGAAATTTTAAAGGGAGACGATGCAGGGAAAATTTTTGAATCACTTTCAAATCAATCAGAAGAACATATATCTTATTTAAAGGGACTAAAAGAATCTTTGAAGTCAAAGGACGAAACATCTTTTGTAGATAAAATGAAGGCAAAGCTTACAAAGAGAGAAGATTATGATTGGGGAAAAGTCGACCAAGAAAAGGCAAGACTTGCACTTAATGTATTTGCTATTGCAAAGGATATTAAAAATTCTTCTATTGCTTTTTATAATAAGGCGAAGGAAAATACAAATGATAAAAATGCAAATAAGTTATATGATGAACTAGAATATTGGGAAAATTTTCAATTAGAACAAGTGACAGGTCAGTACGAAATCTATAAGGAAGAATGGTGGGCCGACCAAATGTTCTCAAAAATGTAATAGTTTTTAAAGGAGCATCCGCGAGGTGCTTCTTTTTTACTTTTATGAAACTAAACATAAAAGTCACAAAAAATTTAAAAGCCAATAGACTTTGCAAATACAAAAGCATTAGTTTTTTAGACTTAATATATAAAAAAGTAAAAAAATCCTTGACAAAATTTTTAGATGAGTTTATATTATTATTTAATAAACTGATAAGGAAGAGTAGTAACTTCTTATGAACATCAAAGAGAGCGACTTAATTGGTGAAAGAGTTGTATGCGATTATTAAGTGAATGGACTTCTGAGGGCGGGAAGAAATAAATTTTTTAATTTAGAGTAATGCCCGACGGGACTTAGCCGTTAAAATAAGACCAATATGTTAGTATTGATGAGAGGGTGCTTTATGCAAAATTGGGTGGTACCGCAGAAGTTTAGACTTTTGTCCCATTAGGGATGGAAGTCTTTTTTTATTTCCATCCTTCTCTCACAGTTTGAGGAAAAGGAGAAAAAAATGAAAAAAATTTTGTTAGTATTGTCATTATTGTTGTTAGTAGGTTGTGCAAAAGGCGGAAAAGATGAGAGTGCTTCAAGTGGAGATGATGTTTTAAAAATTGGGATACTTCAGTTTGCACAACATCCATCGCTAGATAATTGCAGAGAAGGTGTAATTGAAGGACTAAAGGAAGATGGATTTGTTGAAGGTAAAAATTTAAAAATTGATTATCAAAATGCGCAAGCAGACATGGGAATTTCTGCACAAATTGCAAACTCTTTTGTGTCAAATAAAGTTGACATGATAATTGCAATAGCAACACCAGCTGCTATGAGTGCTTATAATGCAACATTAAATACAGATATTCCTGTTGTCTACACAGCGCTTTCCGATCCAGTAGCGGCACAAGTTGCAGATGAAAATAAAAATCCAGTGGGAAATATTACTGGTACAAGCGATATTCTTCCCGTAGAAGAGCAATTAAAGATGATTAGAGAAATTCTTCCCGATGCAAAAAATATTGGAATTCTTCACACATCAAGTGAAGCAAATTCTGATTCAATGTTAAAAATTTATAAAAATCTTGCAGGAAAATATAATTTTAAAATTGTCGATGAAGCAATAAACACAACATCAGACATACCACTTGCCACAGATAATATTTTGTCAAAGGTTGATGCAATTACAAATCTTTTGGACAACACAGTAGTAAATTCACTTCCAACTATTCTCGACAAGGCAAATGAAAAGAAAATTCCTGTATTTGGTTCAGAAATTGAGCAAGTTAAAATGGGTTGTCTTGGTTCAGAAGGCATTGAGTACATCTCTCTTGGAAATCAAACTGGAAAGATGGCATCAAAAATTTTAAAGGGCGAAAAAAAGGCAAAGGAAATGCCTTACGAAACAATTTTAGAACCAAATTTATATCTTAATTCAAAGGTTGCGGAAAATCTTGGAATAAAAATACCAAAGGATCTTGTCGATAGAGCAGTAGAAAATTTTTCTGAAATAAATTTAGCAGAAGGTAAATAAATAAAATGGATATTTTAATGGGAGTAATGGAACAAGGGTTAACTTATAGTTTCTTAGCTTTTGGTCTTTATATAGCTTATAGTATTTTAGATTTTCCAGATTTAACTGTGGACGGATCTTTTCCACTAGGTGCTGCTATAAGCGTTTTTGCAATTTTAAAGGGAATAAATCCAGCATTTGCACTTTTAATAAGTTTTATTGGAGGTGCAATTGCAGGTTCTCTTACTGGACTAATCCACATAAAATTAAAAGTAGAAGACCTTTTGGCAGGGCTTATAATGCAAACTGCACTTTGGACAATTAATTTAAAAATTGCAGGCAAAGCCAATGTTCCAATTTTTAACAATAGCACTATTTTTACTATGGGAATGGCAAATTTTATTCCCGAAAAATTATCAAAGTTCACAGTATTACTCATTATGATTCCTACAGTTATAATTATAAAAATTTTATTAGATGAATTTTTAAAGACAAAGGCAGGTTTTATTTTAAAAGCTTGCGGAGATAATGAGATTCTTGTTAGGACAATGGCAGTGGATCCAGGGACAGTAAAAATTTTAGGACTTTCCTTTTCAAATGGACTTGTGGCATTAAGTGGCGGAATAGTAGCTCAGGAGCAGAGGTTTTTTGAAGTTTCCATGGGAACGGGATCAATGGTCATGGGACTTGCGGCAGTTGTCCTTGGGATAAAACTTTTAGAAAATTTAAGTTATATTAAAGATTCCACAAAAGTTTTAATTGGGTCAATTTTATACAAAGCATCCATTGCCTTGGCAATTGCAATAGGATTTTCAGCAAACTCAATGAAACTTATAACAGCAATTATTTTTCTTGTAATTTTAATCGCGGGAAGAAGAAAGAAGAGGGTTAAAAATGCTTGAACTTAAATCAATTGACAAAACTTTTAATATTGGAACAATAAATGAAAATAAATTATTTCAAGATTTTAATTTAAAAGTTGAAAAGGGAGAATTTGTATCCATAGTCGGTTCCAATGGCTCAGGAAAGTCCACACTCTTAAATATTATTTGCGGCTCCATAAGGGAAGATAGTGGAGAAATATTAATAGATGATGAAAATCTTAAAAAAATTCCTGAACACAAAAGATATAAAAAAATTGGAAGAGTATTTCAAGACCCAAAAGTTGGCACATCTCCGAATATGACAATTTTAGAAAATTTGTCAATGGCAGAAAATAAAAATAAATCATGGAATTTAACTCGTGGAATAAATAAGAAGAAAAAAGAAATTTATAGAGAAATGCTAAGTGAAATTGGACTTGGACTAGAGGACAAGTTAGATGACAAGGTTGGGCTTTTATCTGGAGGTCAAAGGCAATCCCTTGCGCTACTTATGGCGACTCTTGTGCCCATAGACTTTTTAATCTTAGACGAGCATACAGCAGCACTTGATCCAAAGACTGCAGAGATAGTCATGCAAATCACAAATAAAATCGTGAGAGAAAAACATTTGACGGCATTAATGGTAACTCATAATTTAAAATATTCCTTAAAGTATGGAGATAGATTAATTATGATGCACAAAGGAAATAAAATTATGGATAAATCAGGAGAGATTAAGAAAAATCTAAAATTAGAAGATATACTAGATAAGTTTTACGAAATAAGTATAGAAGTTGGAAATTCCTTATAAAGCATAAATATCTCAAGTGTAAAAACCTCTCAATCACAATGAAAGAGAGGTTTATTATTTTATCGGAAAATTAAGGCATACTTTAGCGATTATTAGATTGTGGATAGCTAACAGTTACTATTAGACCATCGTAATCATTATAGGAATTATGGGATAAAGTAGAATCAAAATCATTTTCAAGAAGTTCTCTGCACTTTGAATCTAATATTTTGTCAATTTCTTCAATAGATTTATCGCCAAAAATTTTTGATTGATCTTTTAAAGAATAACCAACAGTAACAATTTTCTTTACTTTAGG
>NZ_JALEOV010000068.1 GCF_022767005.1 Peptoniphilus sp.
TTATCCACATTTTTAAATTCAATCATAATACTCCCCATAAAAAAGAGCTTCTATCTGAAGCTCCTTCTTAATTTTTAATTCTTTAAAGCTTTGTAATAAATATTATATTAAATACAATGCATTAGTTTTTAAGATCTTTTAAAAGTTTTTGTGCTTCTCTTTCGCCATCGTAATCAGAATCTTTTGCAACTTGGTAGCCTTCGTGATTGTAAATTGAAATGATCTTTTTACCCTCATCAGTGTTTGCAATTTCAATGAAAGAATCGGAAAGAGCCTTTTTAAAGTCATCAGTCATAATTTCTGAGTTCTTAGAAACTGAAATTGTGTCGTTGTAAATTTTGTCAGTAACGCCAATTACATTTGTTTCATCCCAGATAGATGCAGTTTTATTGAATTCACTTTGCCATTTTTCAGCATTATCCATTCTGACATCTGCAAAACCAACCATTACATCAACTTGACCAGAAGCAAGTCTAGCCATAGAAGATGGATAAGAATCAGCTTGAACAATTGAAGGAAGATCAGTTAATCCCTTTTTATAATTTTTTTGTAACCAAAGGTATGGATAGATATAACCAGCAGAAGAAGATGAACCCATTACAGACCATTTAGCACTTGCAAGATCTTCCCAAGTTAATTTTTCGCCATTGTTTACCTTAGCTGCAAGTTCTTTACCTTTTTCAGAAGGTCCAGCAATTATAAGAGCTCTGTAGAAATTAACTTGATCGTCAATTTTTTCAGTAGGTTTTTTGTCGTTCCAGTCCTTAGGATTTTCAGAATCAACAGAAAGACCTTTTCTAGTAGCAGTAAGAAGAACTTCAGCACCATCGTCATAGATTGCGTAAGTTCCACCAGGAATAAATCCAACGTCGACGCTTCCTGCACTTAAAGCCTCGCCAGTTGCTTCATAATTTGTACCAACTGTTATGTCAACATTTTTGACATCGTAACCTTTTTCAGCAAGCTTAGTTTTTAAGATTTCCTTTAAAGGTTCAGTTTGAGTAACAATTTCTTCAGGTTCCCTAGATGGAACAAATTGAATTTTCAAAGTTTCAATTGTCTTTGCGTTTCCTTCAGCCTTTGCCTCTTCCTTTTTATTACCACCACAAGCAGTAAGAGTCATTAGCATTGAAAGGAGTAATACTAACCATATTTTTTTCATACAATACCTCCGTAAATTTAATGGATAGCCATTAATAAAATTCTGTCAAATTTATTATACCAAAAAAAGAAAAAATAAATATTAAAGTAGCATAAAAAATAAAAAATATTATGAAAATTATTTTAACTTATTAAATTGAGGAGAAATATATAATTTGATATAATTTTTTTAAGGAGTGAGGAAATGAGCATAATTGTTAAAATAGAAGAGTCAAGATTTCCCAATGTATCTAGGGCAAAGTTTGAAGATAGAAAATACGAATTTAAAGGCGGAATAATTGGGCAAACAGTTGAAATAAAACAAAAAGGCAAAAGATCTAAAAAAGCAAAATTATTAAATGTAATTGAAAAATCTGAAATAGAAAAAGGAATTCCATGCCCTCACTTTGAAAAATGCGGCGGATGCACATATCAAACGCTAAAATATGAAGATGAGCTAGAATATAAAAAAAGTTAGTAGAAAAACTATTTAGAGAAAATGGAATAGAAAGAGAACTAGAAATAATTCCATCGCCAGTACATAAATTTTACAGAAATAAAATGGAATACACCTTTGGCGATGAATACAAAGGAGGACCCCTTGCCCTTGGACTTCATGTAAAAAATAGATTTCATGAAATAATAAACACGACAGAATGTAACATCGTAGACGCAGACTTTAACAAAATTAGAAGTGAAGTTAGAAATTATTTTGAAAAATTAGGCGAAGTTCACTACAACAGAATGAAACACCAGGGATTCTTGCGCCATCTTTTAATAAGAAAAGCTACAAAAACTGGCGAGATAATGGTTTTACTTGCAACATCAACTCAAAGTGAATTAGACAAAGAAGCTTTCATAAAATTTTTACTTGAATTAGATCTTGATGGAGAAATCGTGAGTATTTTTCATGTAAAAAACGACGCATTATCAGATGCAATTGTGCCGGAAGAGATAAATTTAATCTATGGAAAAGATCACATTGAAGAAGAAGTCCTTGGACTAAAATTTAAAATAAGTCCCTTTTCATTTTTTCAAACTAACACAAAATCAGCAGAAGTTTTATATAAAATAGCACGCAAAAAAATTGACGCAAAGGACAAATTAGTCTTCGACCTATATTCAGGAACAGGCACAATTACACAAGTTTTAGCAGAATCTGCAAAAAAAGTAATTGGCGTAGAAATCGTGGAAGAAGCAGTAGAGGCGGCAAGAGAAAATGCAGTCTTAAATAAAATCGACAATGTAGAATTTATAGCATCAGACGTCTTAAAAGTCCTAGATAGTTTAGAAAAGAATCCAGACTTAATAGTCTTAGACCCACCAAGAGAAGGAATAAATCCAAAGGCAATAGAAAAAATAATTGACTTTGCACCAGAAAAATTTCTATATATATCCTGCAATCCAGTAACATTAGTAAGAGATTTAAAAGTATTTATAGAAAAGGGATACAAAATAGAAGAACTAGAAATAGTCGACCAATTCCCAAAAACATCTCATTCAGAATCTGTGGCTCTTCTTAACAAAATTAAATAAACAATTTATAAGGACTTTTGGGTTTAAGAAATACCCTTAGGTATTTTTTTTATTTATTTGTGTCCCAATCATTTTTATAAATTATCATAAATAAGAAAATAAGCAAAGTACAAAATATAAGTTTTATCCTTTGCTTAATTGTTAGTTTATTGTTTTAAATATTAATCGTAAGGAATGATATAGGATGGATTATTGAGGATTTTTTTTAACTCTTCTAAAAGAACAGGCAAAAATTCTGTGTAAGCTTTTCCTCCTGCTGGATAAAAAAGTTTTTCTATTTCATGTAGAGATTGTAAACCGGATTGGCTGAATTCCAAAAATAGACTAAGCAAAATAGGGATAAGGGGCAATAAAGCTAAGACCAAAAAGTAGACCAAGTGGGCTCTTGCGTTTTCTCTATCTTTTTTCAAAAAGAAAAACAAAGTTGAGAAAAGTAAGTACCAAAAGAGAATAAATCCTACTATTAAGCCTATAATTGAAAGCAGAATGAAGAAAATTCGAAATGGCCATTGATATGTAGGACCCTGAAAAAACATAGCCAAAGCAGAGTTTAGAGGACTGATTAAAAATAGAAAAATTCCTATTTTAATAAGCCTATAATAGTTTATATGAGGAAATTTGATTTTATTCATGTATATATCCTAGGATTATTCTAAATTACGTTCAATTACAAGTCCATCAATATACACATTAAATGTATGAGTATTATTTATGGGGTCTAAAAATTGAATAAGGTAATTGTACATAGTGTTAAAATCATAGACATAATATAGGCGAAAAAATGTTTTACCATAGTACATTCTATGATAACGTAAGTTTGTTGTACCATGAATTGCAAGCCCTAAATCTGAGTTTAAAGCGAACTCAAAATGGAATCCATCTTGATTTAACTCGTCATTTCCAGAATAACCAAAGTTTGCCACATCTAAATTAAATTGGGAAACATACATTCCTTGTTTTATATTTGATTCAATGCCATATCCATCATATCTATTTACAAGTTGAGCAGGATAACCTACAATATTAAATCTTAGGTCAGAAGGAGAAGAAGTAAGAGAATGATTATAAAAATGATAAGAAATAGGAAGTCGATTTACCTTAAATATACCTCTAATAGCCGAGATACTAGATGTTTGGGATAAAGAATTAAAATATTGTTCTTTTAATTCCTTAGGTATAGAAGGGAAAGCTGCATTTACGGTTTGCTTAAGAACCTCATTATCTGTTTTTAAGCAATTCAAAGCAAAAATATAATCGGAAGTTGCTTCAGATTTATGAAATTTAGAAATTTCTAATGGAATATCTGTATGTATATGTACTTCAGGAATTTTGGATTTTTTAGATGGGATAGTAATCATTTTTTTAGAATAATTTTCAAGTGCATCAAAATATTTTATCCTATATTCTAAAGGTATGAAGGAAATTTTATTTTGTATCATAGAATCAACAAATTGTTCGTCATTACGACCAATTTCAGGAGTCCACTCTATAACATTGCTATCTAAAGGTTCAAAAATAACGTTGTCAAAGTAATTAAAATTTTCACTTAATGCATGACATGAATTGAAAAAATTCAAAGATAGGACACATAAAACCAATGTAAATAAAAACACAAATATTTTTTTCATATTTATTCTTCTTTCAAGATAATGAAAATGCAACAATAATCTTTCATTTTATATATATCCAAAAGCAATGTTTTTTAAACAATCACATTGAAAAAATGTTTTATAATTATTAAATAAATATATAGACATAGAGTTCATATATTACATTTAAGTCAGCATTTGAAGTTCATATATAAGACTAATAAGAATTAAAAGTAGATCTAAAATATAGTTAACAGTACAATATAAACCTCCTTAATACAGAACGAAGGTGTGTTTTTGAATGAAGAAATTAGCCATAAAGCGTATTATAATGCTTATTCCATAATTATTACATCATAATAATTTAGCAGCTTTCAAATAAAAAAACAATTAAATATTTAAGCAAACAATAAATACAAATTCATAGAAATTAATATAAAATTTACTTTGAAGGTGTTAGAATAAGAGATGTAAATTAAATTTCACGCATATAGAACAAACTCATTTAAAGGAAAATATGATAAATAACGAATAATTTATTTAAAATTTTCACTAGATAATAATATTCTAGACTTATAATAAATCACATGTTAGTTATGGAAATATTCCCATATACGAGGCTTTTGAAAAACATTGAAATTTATCCATACTGTCCACTCAAGGCACTTGGAGAATGTAGTATTGATGTCAAGAAAATAAAATTATAGATTGTAATATCAAAAAGTGAAATTAACAACAGGTTGTGAGGTGAGTTATATTAAAAGGAAAAAAATACTAAAAATTCTATTAGTTATATATATAATTTTGCTATGTTGGTTGGTGCTATTCAAGCTTGGATTTTCCATTAGTGGAATTAGGAGAGTAAGAGAAATTAATTTAGTACCTTTTAGATATGACAATGTTATAGAAGGCGATTTGTTTTGGTTAGAACCAATATTTAATATGGTGGCTTTTTTACCTTTTGGCATTTTATTAAGAAAATTGGATTGTAATATCAAATTTGGATTCTGTATATTTTTAATAGTTAGTTTATTTTTTGAAACTGTGCAATTTATTTTTTCGATTGGAGTTTCAGATATAACCGATATAATAACAAATATTATGGGTGGAGTTATTGGTATGTTAATAGTTGATATTTTAGATAAAAATAAATAGCATATAAAATCATTATATGGAAAAGATAATGATGAAAAAATACTAAGTTATTTATTTTTCAAGTTAAAGAATTATAGAAATTAATTATTTTTGGTAAAGTAATATTTGGCGGGAAGTTAAATAATAAATATTAGTATTTGACTGGTACCTTAGGGGCAGTGATATCCTTTAAATAGAGGAGGGACACTATGCTTAGAAGTGAAGTTCAAAATAGAACGGGTCTTACAAGAAAGGCTATTGAATATTATGAGGAAAAGGGATTAATTAATCCCAAAAGACTTGAAAATGGGTATAGAGATTATAGTGATCAAGATATCGAAATTTTAAAAGAAATTTCTTTATTTTCTAAAGTTGGATTAAGTGTAGCTGAAATTAAAGAAATATTACATTCACAAGATTCTTCATTACCTACAATTTTAAGAAACAAGGAATATGAATTAGATATTGAAAAAAAGAAGAGAGATGTACTTAAACTTATCATTAATGGAGAAGAACAGGACACTATAAGTAAAGAGCTTGATTTGTTAGAAGCTAATAAAACTATATACGAAAGATTAATTGATAAATTTCCTGGTTATTTTGGACAGCTTTTATTTTCAGCCTACAAAATATTTTTAAATGAATATCTGGAAGAAGATGGAAAAGAAGCTTTTGAAAAATATATAAATTACTTAGATAATTTACCAGAGTTTCAACTATCAAATGAGGAAAATAGATACATCGAAAGTTTAACTAAATCTTTTTCTATGGCAGATTTAGAAAAAATTAATGAATCAAAAATTGAAGCAGTGAATAATACTAAAGAATGGTTTAAAGATAATAAAAAATTTATTTCTTATTATGAAAAATATAAAAAAAGTGATGAGTATTTAAATAGTGAAGCTAAGAAAATAAAAGATAGATTGCAAAAATATATGATAGACAATAGATATTATGAAATTGCAATACCGCTTATTAGAAAATTTAGCAAATCTTATGATGAATATTATAAAAAATTAT
>NZ_JALEOV010000089.1 GCF_022767005.1 Peptoniphilus sp.
GAACTTCTGAATAAAAATAATATTATTTTAAAACAAATTTAATAAAATCATATTGCCTATTAAGTATAACTTAATAGGTTTTTTTATTAAAATGTTGGGTATCTTATACTAATAAGAAATCCATAAAAATTAGGAGGTAGAAAATGAAGGGATTCATGGAAGAATTTAGGGAATTTATTGCTAAGGGCAATGTAATGGATATGGCAGTTGGTGTTATTATAGGTGGAGCTTTTGGCAAAATTGTATCGAGCCTTGTGGAGAATATTTTAATGCCACTTATTGGAATTATTATTGGTGGAGTTAATTTTTCTGATTTAAGTGTTACTGTTGGAACTGCTGAAGTTAAATATGGCGTATTTTTGCAATCAGTTTTTGATTTTCTAATTATTGCACTTGTAATATTTATAATGATTAAACAAATTTCAAAAGTTACTAGCAAATTTAAAAAAGAAGAAGAAGTGGAACCGACAGAAAAAATATGTCCTTTCTGCAAGTCAACTATTGCAATTGATGCAACTAGATGTCCACACTGTACATCTGAACTTGGAAGTGAAAAATGAAAAAGTGGGGTTTGGTCCTTGAAGGTGGTGGAGCAAAAGGGGCTTATCAAGTAGGTGCTTATTTTGCTCTCATGGAAATGGGATTTAATTTTTCAAAAATTGTTGGAACAAGCATTGGTGCCTTTAACGGAGCAATGTTTGCCCAAGGTGATGCTTACGAATGTTTTAAAGCTTGGAAAAATTTGGACTTTTCTTCCTTTGTAAATGAATTAAAAAGTGTAGAGGAAGATCAAGATATTTTGACTAAAATTGTAGAAAAACTTAGGAATCATGACATAAAAATTCCCGAATTGACAAGGTCTCCCTATCCACTTTTTAGACTAGTGGATCAGTTTATTGATGAAGAAAAACTTAGAAGTTCAGATATAGATTTTGGCATTTGCACAGTTAATGTATCTGATTTAAAAGTTGAGAAATTATTTAAAGAAGATATTGAGAAGGGGTTAATCAAAGATTACATTATTGCTTCCTGTTATATTCCTTTCTTTAAATTAAAACCACTTCACGGAAAAATATTTTTAGACGGAGGTTTTGCATCTCCAGCTCCAATTGAAATGATTGACGATGACATAGATATTGTTTTAGTAAGACTTTCCGATGGTATCATAAAAAATGAAGAGCGTGCAAAATATATTATTAAGCCAAATAAAAGACTTGGTTCGGCACTTGGTTTTGATACGAACAGAGCTGACGAATTAATAAAAAATGGCTACTTCGATGCCTTTAGAACTGTAAAGGGACTAAAGGGAGAGGACTATTATATTTTGCCAATTAAAGAAGAGGAAAGTTTAAAGTATATTTATAAAATTTTAAAGGACAAAGTCGATGAAATCGACAATAAAGTTATTAGAAAAATATTTGAAGAGTATGCACCAAAAGTTGCAGCAGAACTAGACATGCCAGAAAATTTTAAGTATGATGAACTTTTATACAAGCTTTTAGAAAGTGAAGCAGAAAAAAAGAAGATAGACAGGTACAAAATTTATACAGTTGAGGGATTAGTGAGGGAAATAGAAAATGGATTTTAATGCTGATTTTGATTTAATGAGAATTAAAGCTAAACTTCAGAAGAAAAGTTCAATGCCTCTTGATATAAAAAATAGGTTTTCCGTCATGATACCTTTGATAAAGAGAAAGGGAGAAATACATCTTTTGTTTGAAGAAAGGGCACTAACTCTTAGAAATCAACCTGGAGAAATTTCTTTTCCTGGTGGTCGAATTGAGAAAAATGAAAGTCCAAGAAATGCTGCTATTCGTGAAACCTGTGAGGAATTATTAATAAAAGAAAAAGATGTAGAAATATATTCAGAAGGGGATTTTTTAGTAAACCCATATTCCGCTATTATTTACACTTATATTGGCGAGATAAAAAAAGATTTTTTTGAAATTAGTCCTTCAAAGGATGAAGTTGAAAAAATTTTTACAGTACCACTAAAATTTTTTACGGAAACTGAACCAAAATCCTACAAGTTAGATTTAAATGTAAATAGAAACGAAGACTTTCCCTATCATTTGATTCCAAATGGAAAAAATTACAAATTCAAAAGAGGAAGAGAAGAAGTTCTATTTTATGATTATAAAGGCATTATTATTTGGGGTTTTACTGCCAAAATAACGAGAAGATTTGTAGAAAGAATAAGTCTTTGACCTTATATAAAGTGTTAATTATTCAATTTGAATTTTGCTAAAAAAGAAAAGTTTGCTGTAAATAGCACGAAGTAATAAAAAGTTAATAAATACTTGTAACAAAAATGTAATATTTTATTTTAAAGCTCTAAATTTCAAGGTTTAGAGCTTTTTTTATTTTTCTTATAAAATATATTTAAATAATACAAGATAAAAAATGCTTGAATTTCAAGGGTTGTGACAAGAATTACAAAATGGTTACAAAAAATTGACAAAATAAGTTTTTTTTATTATACTTTTATGAAGTTAGAAGAGGTTACAAAATTGTAACAAAATCTACAACTTTGTAACGTTATGGAGGTTATTTATTTGAATAAGAAAAATATTTTTAAAAATGCAAAATTTATTTTAATAGTTCTAGCTCTCGTGTCAGTACTTACAATGGGTTTTAGCACAGCTCTAGGAAATGATGTTGAATTAAATATTAATGGAAAGACAAGGACAGTTTTTACATACGAAAAGACTGTGGGTGCATTTTTAGAAAAAGAAGGTATAGTACTTAAAAATAAGGACGTTGTAAGTCCAAGTGTTGATCAAGAGATTAAGAAGGATATGAAGGTAATGATTACTTCACCAAAATCCTATCACATTAAAGATGGCAACAAGATTTTGATTGCTGAGGCAAATGGATACACAGTTGCTGATGTACTTGAA
>NZ_JALEOV010000073.1 GCF_022767005.1 Peptoniphilus sp.
TATTGGATACCATTGTATTGAAAAATCAGGTGTTTTGAAACAGATTCTATTCTTTCATTTGAACCAATGGATAGGTTAAAGGAGGGATCCTTTTTTGATCTTTCAAGTTCTTCTGGAGTTGCATCTTTTTCATCTGTTAGGAATAAATTTTCAAAATTTATTTTATCCTCCCTTGGATGCATCTACTTATAAGACTATTTAGGACGTAAAAAGGTTCATTTTTTAAAAATTAAAAAAATCCCCACAAAAGTGGAGATTTAATTTAAAGTTTTGTCAGAGATCCAACCATTTATATTTTCGCCTGAAACTGTACTTTTAACTTCTACATGGCACCAAATTCTTTCGCCCTGTTCAATTTTTGTCTCTAAGATGTAGAGTTCAGTTCCCTTATCCAAAATTTTTATTATTTCAGAATCAACGCTTGGTTCTCTCCTTAAATTTGCCTTTTCTGTTACTACATTTCTATAAGTGTGAAGGAGTTCTGAAGATTTTTTTGCCGTCTGTGCTGCATCTGTGTAGTCATTTTCCTTTTCAAAATTTTCCTTTTGAGCTTCGCTTTTGTTTAAATCAATTGCATTTTTGCTCTCGATTTCTTTTTTTAAAGTTGTCGCCTTTGCAGATTCAGGTACAACTTCAAGATAAGAATTTAAAAGTGAAAGTGCGTTACTAACTTTATTGTCTGTGTATAAATTTTTTACATTAGTTAAAATTATATTATCTATGGAAAGAAGTTTGTCCTGTGCTGAATTATAATTTTTTTCGTCTTCTTGGATTACTTTTTTAAAGTTATGGGCAGAGTCAATATAATTTCCATCCTTGTAAAATGCAATGCCCTTTTTATAAAATTCGTCAGATTGAACTAATTTCTTTAATTTTTCAATTTCATTTGAAATCCCGGGAGTTGTCTTTTCTTTTGTAGCTTCTTTGTAAATCTCAAGTGCTTCCTTATATTCGCCACTTAGCGCTAAACTCCTTGCATCTTCAATTTTATTTTTGTTTCGAGAAATTGTTGCAAAATTAATTATAAATATAGAAATTATTGCCAAGATAAATATTAAAATTAAGGAAAAGAAGATAATTTTTCCTGAAAATCTCCTTGGCTTTTTTAAGCTCACGTCATTAGTCCTGTCGTTTTTTAGGCTCTCAATATTGGGGGCAATCTTTGATAAATTTGTTTGAGTTAAGTGAGTTTCCAATGTTTTTAAATTAATATCTGATGTGGACCTAGTATTTTCAATTACATTTAAAATTTTTGAATTTATAAGTGGTTCAGTCAAATTGTTTAACACAAAACTTTTATTTCTACCACAAAAATCACACTCGGTGTGTTCTTTTTCATTTATAAAGCCACAGGCGCAGCGCCAAAAATCGATTTGATTTTCTCCATAAGTTTTAATTCCATCTCCAAGGGTGTCCTTTATTTGTGCACGCTTTTTCTCTGGAATTACTGGAAGATTCATTTCATATTTTTTTCCAGGACAAGTTATAGTTTTGCCATCACAAGTGTATTTTGAGATGTAAATATCTATTGCCCTTGCATCATAGAACCTCTCGTCTAGCAAAAAAGGATCTAAAAAATACCTAGTGTAAGGTTTGACATTTACTGATTGTGCGAAATAAAATTCTCTTCCGTTAAATAGGTAAGATTTTTCAATAGATTTAAACTTTACAGCAAATTCAATATTAGTTATATAAGAGTCTGTTGCATTTAATATATCAATTGCTATGGCAAAATCACCGCTAGTGAGTTCGGCATTGGCAATTTGAATTTTTTCATCTGTATTAAAGCTAAGTTTTGTGGGTAATGTTCTAAAAAAACTCATAAAGACTCCTTTCTATTATTTATTAATTAATTATAATCTACTTGAAAAATTTTTACAATATAGCTCTATTTACTAAATTACGCCTTTATCATATAATTTAATCATAGAAGAGGGGTGGAAGATGAATATAAAAAGAAATTATATAGATATAAGGGACGAAAAAATTTTTTACCTAGAAAATGAAGGTAAATCAGACAAAAATATTTTATTTATACATGGAAATATGTACTCATCTTCTTGTTTTATAGAAGTCATTAAAAGTTTAAAGAATTACAATATTTTTGCACCAGATATGAGAGGATATGGAAACAGCTCTTACAACAACAAAATCACATCAATGGGTGATTTTGCATCAGACATAAAGGAATTTATTTTAAAACTTAATATAAATAATTTCACCATGGTTTCATGGTCCCTTGGAGCTGGAGTTGCTCTTGAACTTTCAAGGGATGAAGAAATTAAATACAGAATAAAAAATCAAATTTTATTGGCACCCTTTGGCTACACACCATTTAAAATTAATGGTACAGACCTTCTCGCAAATAATTTCCAAGAATATTTGAGCAATTTTGATTTTATCAATCCTCAAAAAAACCTGGAAATTTTAAAGGGACTGATGACCTTTAATATGAATTTAATTGAAGACAGCTTTGCAAGCATGGGTATGAAGGGCGATAAATTAAAAAAAGATAATATTAGAGTTTTATTTAAAACCTTTATATACAATGTTAATATGCCAGGGCAGGAAGAATTTGAAAGAAATATAGACTCTGCAATTAAGCAGAGAAATTTAGAAGAAGTTGCAGAAATTTTAAGGGACTACAAATATTGTGGCGGCAAATTAAACACAAAGAGTGTGGTTTTGCATGGTTATGATGACAGAGTAATTTCATACATGGATGGAAGATTTTTGGCAGAGGAATTGGGTTCAAAGTTTGAAAAATTAGATGATTGCGGGCATTCTGTCATGACTGATAAAAAGGATTTTGTAGTAAAAACAATAAAGAATTTTGTGGAGGAATAAATGAAAGTTTTATTAGGCGAAGGTATGGCGAGAAAATATGGCGATACAATAAGAAAATTAGGCTATGAAGTAATTGGATACGACGAAAAAAATCCCAATGAAATTGAAGATTATGGCGAAGATATTTTAATTGGCGCCATTAATTTAGAAAATATGAATTATAAAAATCACAAAAATTTAAAGTATATATTTTTGACATCAGTGGGGATTGATTTTTTAGACTTAAATTACATTAGAGAAAAGGAAATAGTTTTATCCAACAACAACGGGGCATACGACGATCCTATTGCAGAGTGGATAGTCTATGGACTTCTTCAAATTGACAAGGAAGATAGAAAAAATATTGAAAATCAAAATAAAAAAATTTGGAAAAAGAGGAGTTTTTCCCACAACTTATATGGCAAAAAGGCTCTTTTCATGGGCACAGGTACAATTGCAATAGCTGGAGCAAAGAGATTAAGGGGCTTTGATATGGAGCTAAATGGATTTAATACAAGCGGTAGAAAAGTTGAACCCTTTGACAATGTCTATTCAATAGAGGAACTTGATGAAATTTTGCCACACATGGATTATATTATAATGTGCCTACCTGGAACAGAAAAGACTCATCACATACTAAACAAAGAACGTTTTGAAAAATTAAAAGAAGGCGTAGTAATAGTGAATATATCAAGGGGTGCAACAATAGATGAAAATGCACTTGTAGATGCAATTAAATCGGGCAAAATAAGGGGAGCGGCACTTGATGTATTTGAAGAAGAACCGCTAAGCAAGTCATCGCCACTTTGGGAAATGGAAAATGTCTACATTTATCCACATATTTCCTTCTCCTGTGAAGACTTGGGTAAAAGACAATTTGACACAGCCTATCAAAATCTAAAGGCATTAAAAAATGACGGAGATTTTAAAAATATAGTGGACTTCGACAAGGGATATTAAATTAGATAAAGAATTTGTGTTTATTTAAAGCAGTGTAAAATCTTTTGCATATAAATAGATATTTAAAATATTATATAAATTATGTTGCAAATTTTAGCAATTATGGATAAAAAGAAGGGGAGCTCAAAAATATTTATGAAAGTAATATAAAGTAAAATAATGTTAAATTCAAATTTATTTTCATCAGAAAAAATTACCTATTTTTCTTGTACTATCAAGGGTTAAATTGATTTTATGACTAAGTTCAGTTATAATTGTTTTAATAATGATAGCATTTAATCGGAATTTTGACAGATTTTGCCAAGACCTTATCCTACGGGATTAGGTTTTTTTATGGAGGTTTTATGAGTAATAAGAAATTTTATGTTACAACGCCAATTTATTATCCAAGTGATAATCTTCACATTGGTCATACTTACTGCACTGTGGCAGTTGATTGCGTTAAGAGATTTAAAAAAATTAAGGGCTATGATGTTTTCTTTACTACTGGTACAGATGAACATGGTCAAAAGATAGAAGAAAAGGCTAAGGAATGTGGCATGAAGCCAAAGGATTATGTCGATGGAATTGTAAAAAACATCAAAAAACTTTGGAAGACTATGGATATTGACTACGACTATTTTGTTAGATCCACTGATGAGGACCACGAAGAAGATGTTAAAAATATTTTCCAAAAACTTTATGACAAGGGAGATATTTATAAGGGCGAGTACGAAGGTTATTATTGCACTCCTTGTGAATCTTTTTGGACTGAGGCACAACTTGGCGAAAACAAAACTTGTCCTGACTGTGGAAGGGAAACTCAGTTAACTCACGAGGAATCTTATTTCTTTAGACTTTCTAAATATAAAGATAGACTTTTAAAATATTACGAGGAGCATCCTGAATTTATTGAGCCTGCTTTTAGAAAAAATGAAATGATAAAAAACTTCTTTGAAGGCAAGGATGGTCTTGAGGATCTTTCTGTATCTAGGTCTACTTTTGATTGGGGAGTTAAGGTTCCTTTTGACGACAAGCATGTTGTCTATGTGTGGATTGACGCTCTTGCTTGCTATTTGACAGCGATTGGTTATGGCACTGATAAGGAGAAATTTAATTCTTATTGGCCAGCTAGTGTCCATTTTGTTGGAAAGGAAATAATGAGATTCCACGTTATTATTTGGCCAGCTCTTTTAATGGCACTTGATTTACCGCTTCCCGACAAAGTTTTTGGTCACGGATGGATTTTATTTGACAACGACAAAATGAGCAAGTCTAAGGGAAATGTTATTTACCCTGAACCAATTATCAAGCTTTACGGCGTTGATGCTCTTAAATATTTTTTACTTCGTGAATTTTCTTTTGGTTCTGACGGTTCCTTTAATATTGAAAAATTTATGCAAAGACTTAACTCTGATTTGGCAAATGACCTTGGAAATCTTCTTTCAAGAACTGTTTCTATGATTGACAAATACAATAATGGTTTGATAGAAGACATGGGCGTAAGAGAAGATGTTGATGATGATTTGGAAAATCTCGCTGTTTCTGTTGTGGATGAAGTCGAAGCAGCAATGGAACACTATCAGTTTTCTGTTGCTCTTGAGTCAATTTGGAAATTAATTAGAAGATCCAATAAATATGTTGATGAAACTGAACCTTGGAAGTTAGCTAAGGATGAAGATAAAAAAGACAGACTTAACACTGTTTTATATAATTTGGCGGAAAGCCTAAGAATAGTTTCTGTTTTAATTTATCCTTTCATTAAGGATACTTCTATAAAGATTAGGGAGCAACTTGGTTTAATTGATGAAATTAATTGGGAAGATTCAAGAGTCTTTGGTTTATTAGAAGACGGTACAAAGGTCAACAAGGGTGAAGTTATTTTCCCAAGACTTGATATTGAGGCTGAAATCGAAAGATTTAACGAAGAGAACACCGCTCTTTTAAAATCAAGAACTATGACTGAAGCTAAAGAAGAGGTTAAAGAAAGTATAAAAAAGGAAGTTAGTATAGAAGATTTTGCAAAACTTGATATAAGAGTTGCAGAAATTGTTGATGTTGAAGCTCACCCTAATGCAGATAAGCTCTATGTTCTTAAATTAAAAATAGGCGATATGGATAGACAAATTGTTTCTGGAATTAAGGAATACTACAAAAAAGAAGATTTAGTTGGAAGAAAAATTTTAATGATTTTAAATCTAAAGCCAATTAAATTAAGAGGCGTTGAATCTAATGGCATGCTACTTGCAGCAGCAGATGACGAAGGAAATTTAACACTTGCATCAACTTTATCTGACATTAAATCGGGAGCAAAAATTAGTTAGGAGAAAATATGATAGATTCGCATGTACACTTAGATGACGAGGCCTTTGACGAGGATCGTGATGATTTAATTAAATGTTTAAGTGAAAATGGAATAGAACTTGTAATAAATAATTCTTCAGACTTGCCATCTTCAGAAAGGTCAGTGGAATTGGCTAATAATTATGAAAATATTTACGCTGCCATTGGAGTGCATCCTCATGATGCGATAACCTATGACGATGATGTAGAAAAAAGGCTTATTGAGCTTTCAAGGGACAAAAAAGTTGTTGCAATTGGAGAAATTGGACTAGATTATCATTACGACAATTCACCGAGATATGTGCAAAGGGTAGTTTTTAAAAGACAAATTGAGCTTGCAGCGAGTTTAAAGAAAAACATTGTAATTCATTCTCGTGATGCCGCTAAGGATACCTTTGATAATTTAAAAGAAGCCCACGAAAAATATGATTTCAAAGCCTTGATTCATTGCTTTTCTCAATCTGTGGAAATGATGAGAGAATATATAAAAATGGGCGATTACATTGCCCTTGGCGGTGTAGTTACTTTTAAAAATGCAAAAACTCCTAAGGAAGTTGCAAAGGAAGTACCACTTGATAGACTACTTCTCGAAACAGATTGTCCATATATGACTCCAGTTCCTTATAGAGGAAAGAGAAATGAGCCAAAGTTTGTGAAATTCACTTGTCAATACATTGCTGACCTTAGACAAATGGAAGCATCTGAAATTGAAAAAATTACAGCAGAAAATACAAAGAGGTTTTTTGGAATATGAAAATGACAATTAAAGAAGTAATTGTCGCAGAGGGCCGTGATGATGAGATTGCTATCAAAAAGGCTGTGGACGCTGAGATTATCACAACTCATGGCTTTGCCTTTGGCAGAAAATTAATAAATCTTTTAAAAGAAATAGAAAAGAAAAGGGGAATAATCATCTTCACAGACTCAGATTATATGGGTTCACAAATTAGGAAGAGAATTGCAGATGAAATTCCAAGTGCAAAACACGCCTACCTTTCTCAAAATGTTTCCACAAAGCATGGAGATATTGGAGTGGAAAATGCGTCGCCTGAAGAAATTTTAAAGGCATTAAAGGCGGCACGAGCTACAAAAACTAAGGTAGTCAGCGAATATACCATGAGTGATTTAATTGAAAATCGACTTATAAATTCTGATGATGCCAGCGCTAGACGTGAAAAACTTTCTGAAATCCTAAAAATAGGATATGGAAACGGAAAAAAGACTCTACACAAATTAAATTCCTTTGGGATTACAAGGGATGAATTTGAAGAGGCCATGAAGGAAGTGAATTCTCATAGATAGATTATATAAACCAAGTAAACTTTCAGAAATTCTTTCAAAGTATGGATTTAGATTTACAAAGTCCTTGGGACAAAACTTTTTAATAGATGGAAATATTGTCAGAAAAATTGCTGATGCAGCTGAAATAAGCGAAGAGGACAATGTACTTGAGATTGGTCCTGGAGTTGGAACTTTAACAGAAGAACTTGCCCTTCGTGCAAAAAAAGTTGTGGCAATAGAGATTGACGAAAAGTTAAGAGAACTTCACAAGGAAACTCTTAATATAGAAAATGTAAAAGTAATCTACGGAGATTTCCTCGACTTAGATCTAAAAAAGCTAACAAAAGAAGAGTTTGGTGACGAGGGTTTTAAAGTAGTCGCAAACCTACCTTATTACGTTACAACACCTATAATAGAAAAGTTAATTTTAACAAATGTAAATTTAATTTCCATTACAGTAATGGTACAAAAGGAAGTTGCAAAGAGACTTTCGGCGGAGCCTGGCAGTAAAGATTATGGTTCACTATCTGTTTTTATAAATTATTACACAGATTGCAGATATAAATTTCAAGTGCCAAGTTCAGTTTTTATGCCAAAGCCAAATGTTGACTCAGCTGTAGTCAACTTGAAAATGAAAAAAAGAGAAGAAGTGGATACGGCATTTTTATTTAAAGTTGTGCGTGCTTCTTTTGTTACAAGACGAAAGACTATTTTAAATTCTCTTTCCAATTCAAAATTAAATTACACTAAAGATGAAATAAAAAGGGCTCTTGAATTAAGCGGAATTGATGAAAGAAGAAGAGCAGAAACTCTTAATCTTGAAGAGTTTATTATTTTAAGTGTAAATTTTAAAAGTGTGGGGTAAATAAAAATGAATGATAAATTTATAGATGAAATTCCAAAAAAAGTGGAGAAAGATATTTTTAATTTTAACAAGGAAGAGGATTTAATAGAAATAATTTCTCAAATATTCAAAGCTTTATCTGATCCGACAAGGATTAAGATTATTTATGCGCTCATGAATGGACCATTATGTGTATCTGATATTGCAATTTTACTGGATATGAGTCAATCTTCAATATCACATCAACTTGCACTTTTAAGAAATCAAAATTTAATAAAAGTGAAGAGAAAGGGCAGAAGAGCCTATTATTCATTAGACGATGAGCACGTCCTATGCATCTTTAAAGATGGATTAGACCATGCGAAGCATAAATTATAAGAATATTAAATGTTTGTAAATAATTTTAAATAATTTGATTCACTTATACTATTGGAGTATAATAAAAGAACTGATAAGGAGGAATAAAATGAGTAAAGTAACAGTATATACAAGTAATACTTGTCCTTATTGCACAATGGCAAAGGACTATTTAAAAGAAAGAGAAGTTGAATTCGAAGAAAAGAATGTTCAAACTGACAAAGAAGCAAGAAATGAATTAATGGCAATGGGATACACTGGAGTACCAGTAATCTGCGTTGGCGACGAACAAATTGTTGGATTTGATAAAAACAGATTAGACGAATTATTAAAATAATTTTTTGAAATTAGAAGTAAAATAGATGCTGAAAGGCATCTATTTTTTTGGGAGTGAAGATGAATTTAGTGTCAGTATTTTTAATTGGAGTTGGACTTTCTATGGATGCCTTTGCAGCAGCAGTTTGTAAGGGACTATCTATAAGAAAAAATTTTTTAGAAAAGTCTTTTGTGATTGCACTGTTTTTTGGCATTTTCCAAGCACTAATGCCCTATATAGGTTATTTATTGGGTTCAATTTTTGCGGAAAAGCTTCAAGCTGTGGATCACTGGATAGCTTTTGTACTTTTGTCAATTATTGGGGTTAATATGATAAGAGAATCAAAAGACAAAACTTGTGAATTTGAAGAAGATAGACTAGATTTTAAAAATTTATTAATGCTTGCCATTGCAACATCAATTGATGCACTTGCAGTGGGAGTGTCCTTTGCTTTTTTGAAAATAAAAATATATCTTGCAGTTTTCGTAATTGGTATTACAACTTTCGTAATTTCATTTTTGGGAGTGAGAATAGGAAGAGTTTTTGGAATTGCTTTAAAGGACAAGGCACAAGTAGCAGGTGGATTAATACTTATTCTACTGGGATTAAAGATTTTAGTGGAACACCTTGGACTTATTACATTTTTTTAAAGTAGAAAATATCTGCTGGAGAATAAATCTCTAACAGATATTTTTATGTACGAATATTGTTCATATAAAAATGGTCCTAAGCTTAAAATTAAAAAAATATTACCTAAATGCAAATGCAAAAGTAAAATTATAAATTTGTCTGCTTAGAAAGATGATTTTACCTTACTTGAAATTGAGGATAAAAATTTTTGTGTGAATTTAAGTTTATACCTTATAGTTTAAAAATTCTAAAGTAAATCAATTTGTTTTGCTACAAAAAAAAGCATTATAAACAAAACACCGCCAATAACAAATAAATTTCTAAATAATAAGTTACTTATTTTTAAAATTAATTTTAAAGCTGACTTAACATCTTCGTTTTCTAATTCTTTAATATCTTCCTCTATTTTTTTAAATTTTCTGGAATAGTACGTATCTTGAATCAATAAAAATATGAGAAGTACATATAATAATCTTAGACTGATATAACATCCCTCCTTAATTTATAATGGTAAATTTGTGCTAAATTATATATGAAAAAATTTTAATTTTCAACAAATAAAGCGATTTATTAATTATCATATTATATATAATTCTCTGTTATAAAACAATTACAAGTACAAAAAATTTATAAAGCATAAAAATAAATTTTATTTATTTTAGAGAAAAATCAAAGTTTCATATAGTCAAAGATTTTGTTTCAAAAATTAATTTTTTAAAACAAATAAATTATAATCAAATCTTTTTTTAACAAATGTAATTATATTTAAAAAATAGTTAAAATTTGTTTATTTTAACAAAATAAGTAAAAAGGCTTTCCTTTATTTTACTTATTTTTTCATGTATAATTAATCTGCAAAAGATTTAGATTAATTAATCATACATAGATATTTTAATTGAATTAATCTTAGGTCTTTGTTATAATAATCTTAAAAGCTGGAATGGATTCCGCAATATGAAACCACATTGGGAGGTGTTATAATGTTAGGAGATGTTACTCTTACCCTTGGAGAAGCTTTTGGTGTAGCATTGACAGGACTTACAGTAGTATTCTTGGCCCTTATTTCTTTGTTAATAGCAATAATGATAATTAGTAAAGTAGTTGGCGGTATACAAGGTAAACAAGAGCCAAATCAAAGTGCAGCGCCTGTAAAGGCAGCACCGCAAAAGAAAGTAGTTGATAATTCAATGGATCCTGCGCTATTAGCAGCAATCATTGGAGCTATTAGCATGGAAGAAAGATCAAGAGTTGAAAGTTTTAGAATTGTTTCTATAAACGAAAAAAAATAAATTATTTTAAATTATTCTATTATTTATGAAAAGGAGAAATTAATGAAATATCAAGTTAAAGTAGATGGAAAAGTTTTTGAAGTAGAAGTAGAAAAAGTTGGTGGAGGATACCAAACACTTACACCAGGATCACTTACATCAGCACCAGTTCAAGCTGCACCCGTAGCTCCTCAAGCGCCAGTAGCACCAGCTCCTCAAGCAGCACCTGCACCAGCTCCTCAAGCTCCAGCAGCACCTGTGGCATCAGGCGGAAGTGGAGATGTAATTTCACCAATGCCAGGAACTGTTCTTAAAATAAATGTTAAAGATGGAGATACTGTAGGAGCAGGAGATGTAATTCTTATTCTTGAAGCTATGAAGATGGAAAATGAAATCGTAGCTCCATGTGCTGGAAAAGTAACACTTAACGTAAAAGCGGGAGAAACAGTAGATACTGACGCATTACTAGCAAGTGTTCAATAATAGGAGGTCGAAATATGTTATTAGAAACATTACAAGGGATTCTTGGTGAATCAGGGTTTGCAGCATTACAGTGGCAAAATGTAGTAATGTTTATCGTATCTTTTATTCTTATTTATTTAGCAATAAAAAAAGAATTTGAACCACTATTATTACTCCCAATTGCCTTTGGTATGCTTTTAAGAAATTTACCATTAGCAGGCTTAATGGAAGTTGGAGATCCATGGCAAAGCTCTGGAGTTTTAGCTATTATGTATAACGGAGTTAAGTCAAACTTATTCCCATGTCTAATTTTTATGGGCGTAGGAGCAATGACTGACTTTGGACCACTTATTGCTAATCCAATTTCATTACTTTTAGGTTCAGCAGCACAATTTGGTATTTACGTTGCATTTATTGTAGCTGTAAAACTTGGATTTACTGGACCAGAAGCAGCATCAATTGGTATTATCGGTGGAGCAGATGGACCTACGGCTATATTTACAACATCTCAACTTGCACCACATCTATTAGCACCAATTGCAGTAGCAGCTTATTCATACATGGCACTTATTCCAATGATTCAACCGCCTATTATGAAGGCACTTACTACTGAAAAAGAAAGAAAAACTGTTATGACATCACTAAGAAAGGTATCTAAACTAGAAAAAATAATTTTCCCAGTTGTAGTAGTACTTTTCACATCACTACTTCTTCCAGACGTAGCACCACTTCTTGGTATGCTTATGCTTGGAAATCTATTTAAGGAATCAGGAGTAGTTAATAGATTATCTGACACTGTACAAAATGCGTTAATGAATATTGTTACTATTATGCTTGGTACAACAGTAGGAGCAACAGCAGACGGAACAACTTTCCTACAACCTGCAACTATTAAAATTATTGCTCTAGGACTTATGGCATTCTGCTTTGCAACAGCAGGCGGTGTTATTTTTGGAAAAATTTTATACATTGTAACAGGTGGTAAAATCAATCCGCTTATTGGATCAGCTGGTGTATCAGCAGTTCCAATGGCAGCACGTGTATCACAAGTTGAAGGTAGAAAATATAATCCTACTAACTTCTTACTAATGCACGCAATGGGACCTAATGTTGCGGGAGTTATTGGCTCAGCCGTAGCGGCAGGTGTATTCTTAATATTATTCAGTCATTAATTAATTTATTCAGCTCCACCGTGGGCTGAATATTTATGCAATCAAGTTATATTTAACAAAAGGAGGTTTTAACTTGAGTAAAGTAATGAAACTTAAAGACGCCATAGCAAAGTATGTTGAAGATGGCGATGTAATTTCACTAGGGGGATTTACAACTAATAGGAAGCCTTACGCAGCAGTAAATGAAATTTTGCGTCAAGGTCAAAAGGATTTTATCGTTGAAGCAGGACCTGCAGGAGGAGACTGGGACACATTAATTGGAGCAGGCAGAGTAAAGGCATACATAAATTGCTATACTGCTAACTCAGGATATACAAATGTTTCAAGAAGATTTAGAGCAGCAGTTGAAAAGGGAGAACTTCTTATGGAAGACTATTCTCAAGACGTTGAAATGCAAAGAATTCACGCAGCTGCACTTGGTCTTCCATACTTACCATGTAGATTGATGATGGGTTCAAGTTTAGTTGACGAATGGGGAATATCTAAAGAAGAAAGACAAAAGATTGACAAACTTCCAGATGACAAATTTATATATGTAGAAAACCCATTCAAAAAAGGCGAAAAACTTGTTGCAGCACCAGTTCCTGAAATTGACACTGCAATAATCCACGTACAAATGGCTTCTCCAGATGGAACTACAAGGATTCTTGGAAACACATTCCATGATGTTGACATTGCAATTGCAGCTAGAAAAGTTATTGTAACTTGCGAAGAACTTGTTTCTGACGAATACATCAAAAACTTTGATGCAGCTGACAACAAAATCCCAGGATTCTGTGTTGACGCAGTAGTTCACGCACCATTTGGAGCTCACCCTTCACAATGTTATGAATATTATGATTACGATGCTGATTTCTACAAGATGTACAATGTTAAATCAAAGACAGAGGAAGATTTCAACGCATTCTTAGATGAATGGGTTTATGGTGTTGAAGATCATGATGCATACCTTAACAAACTTGGAGCTACAAGAATAATTGGTCTTAGAAATGTTCCAGGATTTGGTTACGCAACAGACGTACTAAAGAAGGGAGAAGAAAAATAATGGCTAGATACGATAATTATACAAATAAGGAAATGCAAGCAGTAACAATTGCTAGACAAATTAAGAATGGTCAAATAGCAATTGTTGGAACAGGACTACCTCTAATTGGCGCTTCTCTTGCAAAAGCAGTTTACGCTCCTGACTGTTATCTAATCGTAGAATCAGGACTTATGGATTGTGACCCAATTGAAGTTCCAAGATCCGTTGGTGACAATAGATTTATGGCACATTGTGGAGTTCACTGGACAAATGCAACTTATGTTGGTTTTCAAGCTAATGAATGGAGACATGACAAGAAGAGAATGATCGCATTTATCGGTGGAGCTCAAATCGACCCATTTGGAAATGTTAACTCAACAGTAATTGGCGATTATCATCACCCTAAGACTAGATTTACTGGTTCAGGTGGAGCTAATGGTATTGCAACTTATGTAAATACTATTATCATGATGCAACATGAAAAAAGAAGATTTATAGAAAAAGTTGATTATATTACTTCTCCTGGTTGGATAGATGGTCCTGGTGGAAGAACTAGAGTAGGTATTCCTGAAAATGTTGGACCACAAATGGTTGTAACAGATAAGGGTATATTAAAATTTGATGAAGATACTAAGAGAATGTATCTTGCTGGATATTATCCTTCTTCTTCACCAGAAGATGTTCTTGAAAACACAGGATTCGATATTGATGTATCTCGTGCAGTTGAACTTGAAGCACCAGACGAAAATGTAATTAAATTAATAAGAGAAGAAATAGATCCAGGCGAAGCTTTCATTAAGAGACCTGTAGAATAATAAGGAGGACTTATGACTCAATATTCACTTGCTTCATATTTTCAAAATATGAAGACAATTGGAAAGCCATTAAAAGCAGTTGATGAAGACAATTTTAATCAATTAAGAGAAATTGAAGAAGAAATTAGAGAGTTTGCAGAAAAAGCTCTTGCTGCTGGAAAACCAGATGAAAAAGTAAATGAACGTGGTGAAATGACAGCACTTCAAAGAATTGCTGATCTCATCGATGAAGGTACATGGTGTCCACTTAACACTATTTACAACCCTGGAGATAATGACCACGGCACAACTGGTGTTATTAAAGGACTTGCAAAAGTCGATGATAGATGGGTATATATTGTTGCTAGCGACAACAAAAAGCTTGCAGGTGCATGGATTGCTGGACAAGCTGATGACCTTTTAAGAGCATCAGATACAGCTGAAAGACTTAGAATTCCACTAGTTTATATACTAAATTGTTCAGGCGTAAAACTTGATGAACAAGAAAAAGTTTATCCAAATAGACGTGGAGGCGGTACTCCATTTTATAGAAATTCAAGACTTAATCAATGTGGCGTTCCAGTAATAGTTGGTATTTATGGTACTAACCCTGCTGGTGGTGGATATCACTCAATTTCACCTACAATTATAGTTGCACATAAGGATGCAAATATGGCTGTTGGTGGAGCTGGAATCCTTGGCGGTATGAATCCTAAGGGATATATCGATGAAGAAGGGGCAAACCAAATTGCAGATCAAACTGCAAATGCTAAAAAGACTACTCCTCCAGGATCAGTTGGAGTTCACTTTGCACAAACTGGTTTTATGAGAGAAGTATATGTTGAAGAAGAAGGAGTTCTTGAAGGAATTAGAAAATATCTTTCAATGCTTCCAAAATACCAAAGAGAATTCTTTAGAGTAGACGATCCAAAGAACCCTCTATACGATCCTAACGATATGTATTCACTAATTCCTATTAACGGTAAAAAAGCTTACGATATTTATGATATAATTGCTAGACTTTTTGACGGTTCTGAATTTATGGAATATAAAAAGGGTTACGGAAGAGAAATGGTAACTGGACTTGCAAAAGTTAATGGACTTTTAGTTGGTGTTGTAGCCAATGTACAAGGTCTATTGATGGGTTATCCAGAATACTACAATGATCCAAAGCATATTTCTATTGGTGGTAAACTTTATAGACAAGGTCTAATAAAGATGAATGAATTTGTAACACTTTGTGCTAGAGATAGACTTCCTATAATCTGGCTACAAGATACTACTGGTATTGATGTAGGCGACGATGCTGAAAAGGCTGAATTACTAGGACTTGGTCAATCACTTATTTATTCAATACAAAAATCTGATCTTCCACAATTGGAAATCACAATGAGAAAGGGAACTGCAGCTGCTCACTATGTACTTGGTGGACCACAAGGAAATGATACTAACGCATTTTCACTAGGAACTGCAGCTACTGAAATCAATGTAATGAATGGAGAAACTGCAGCTACTGCAATGTACTCTAGAAGACTTGCAAAGGATAAAAAAGCAGGAAAAGATCTTCAACCAACTATTGATAAGATGAATGAATTGATTCAAGATTATGCAGAAAAATCAAGACCATTCTCTTGTGCTAAATATGGTTTAGTTGATGAAGTTGTAAATATGAACCTTTTGAGAAATTATATAATTGCATTTACTGAAAGTGCATATCAAGATCCAGATTCAATTTGTCCAGTTCATCAAATGCTTACTCCAAGAATTATTAGAGATTACGACAGATTAAATAACATTAAATAATACAAAATATGACATTTTATTGGATAATCTGTAAAAGGATTATCCAATATTTTTATTGACTTCATATTTGTTTACTATAAGTAAAATATACTTTTTAAAAGTAATAAATAGTAAAACATAAAAGCTCTTAAAACATTGAAAAATCAACTATCTTGGCTTGCTATTTTTGACAAAGATACATAATTATAGTAGAATTAAAAAGAGAAAGATATTTTTGTTAAATTAAAGAGGAGATTATATGGCAGAAGCTATTTATACAATGGGAGTTGACATTGGTTCAACTGCCTCAAAGAGTATTATTTTAAAAGATGGTAAAGAAATTATTTCAACTTCTGTTATTGATGTAGGAGCTGGAACAAGTGGTCCATCAAGAACTATTAGTGAGACTCTTGAAAGTGCCAATATGAAAAGAGAAGATATTGCTTATGTTATGGCAACTGGTTATGGTAGAGCTGCTCTTGAAGAAGCTGATTTCCAAATGTCTGAACTTTCTTGTCACGCAAAGGGTGCTTACTTCTTATTTCCTAATGTTCGCACAATCATTGATATCGGTGGGCAAGATGCCAAGGCTTTAAAAATTGGAGACAATGGTATGCTTGAAAATTTTGTTATGAATGACAAATGTGCCGCAGGGACTGGAAGGTTTTTAGATGTAATTGCAAAGGTTCTTGAAGTTGATGTTTCTAAGCTTGAAGAGTTAGATAAATTGTCTACAAAAGATGTAAGTATTTCTTCTACTTGCACAGTTTTTGCTGAATCTGAAGTTATTTCGCAACTTGCAAGTGGATCTAAGATTGAAGATATAGTTAAGGGGATTCACGACTCCATTGCTGCAAGAGTTGGTTCTCTTGCAAAAAGAGTAGGATTAAATGATGACGTAGTATTCACAGGTGGCGTTGCTCTTAATAAGGGTATGGTTAGAGCTCTTGAAGAAAACACTGGTCATAAAATATTGACTTCACCACTATGTCAGCTAAATGGTGCACTAGGAGCAGCACTATTTGGATATCAAAAATGTAAATTGCAAAAATTAAAAGAAGAAAAGGCTAATGCATAATTTATTTTAGGAGGTAAACTATGGCTGAACAAATTCAAAAAATACCTGGTAAAAAACCAAGACCAATCGAAGGACATATTCCAGCAGCTCAAGCTCTAAGAAATGTTGTTGATAGAGTTTATGGAGCAGCATGGGATGCAAAAAAAAGAGGAGAACTAGTTGGATGGTCATCATCTAAATTCCCTATTGAACTTGCAAAGGCTTTTGGATTACACGCAGTATATCCAGAAAACCATGCAGCTACTACTGCAGCTAAAAAAGACGGTCTAAGACTTTGCCAAGCTGCTGAAGATATGGGATACGATAACGACATTTGTGGTTATGCAAGAATTTCACTTGCTTATGCAGCTGGAGAACCAACTGACTCAAGAAAGATGCCACAACCAGATTTTGTACTTTGCTGTAACAATATCTGTAACATGATGACTAAATGGTATGAAAACATTGCAAGAATGCACAACATTCCAATGATAATGATCGACATTCCTTTCCAAAATACTGTCGATGTTCCTGAAGAAAAAGTTGATTATTTAATGGGACAATTTGAATACGCTATTCACCAACTTGAAAAATTAACTGGAAAGAAATTTGATGAAAAGAAATTCGAAGAAGCTTGTAAAATCGCCAATAGAACAGCTGCTGCATGGCTTAAAGCTTGTTCTTACATGGCTTATCAACCATCTCCACTTTCTGGATTTGACCTATTCAACCACATGGCAGATATAGTTGCTGCAAGATGTGAAATTGATGCAGCTGAAGGATTTGAACTTCTAGCAGCTGAATATGAGCAATCAGTTAAAGAAGGAACTTCTACTTGGGAATATCCTGAAGAACATAGAATTTTATTTGAAGGAATTCCTTGCTGGCCAGGACTTAGACATTTGTTTGAACCACTAAAACAAAATGGGGTTAATGTAACAGCAGTTGTATACGCACCTGCATTTGGATTCCAATACACTACTGTTAGAGAAATGGCTGCAGCTTACTGTAAGGCACCTTGTTCAGTATGTATCGAAGATGGTGTTGAATGGAGAGAAACAATGGCAAAAGAAAATGGAGTTTCTGGAGCACTTGTTAATTACAACAGATCATGTAAACCATGGTCAGGAGCAATGCCTGAAATCGAAAGAAGATGGAGAGAAGACCTTGATATTCCAGTAGTTCACTTTGACGGAGACCAAGCTGATGAAAGGAACTTCTCACAAGAACAATACAAGACTAGAGTTCAAGGTTTAGTAGAAATTATGAATGAAAGAAAAGCTGATAGAATTGCTAAAGGCGAAGAAATCTACACTAATTTCGAAAACACTAAAGAAACTGACTGGTCTAAGACTACAATTTAATTGAGGTGCAAAATGACTGATATAAAAGAATTATTAAAAGAATTTAAATATATTGCAGAAAACGGAAGAGAACAAATTGACAAATACATTGCTGAAGGCAAAAAAGTTGTTGGTGTATTTCCTTACTACGCACCTGAAGAAATTATTTATGCAGGTGGACTTGTACCTTACGGAGTATGGGGAGGACAAGGTCCAATTGATAAGGCCAAAGAATATTTCCCAACATTCTATTATTCACTAGCTCTTAGATGTTTGGAAATGGGTCTTGACGGATCTCTTGACGGACTTAGTGCATCAATGATCACAACTCTTGATGACACTTTAAGACCATTCTCTCAAAACTATAAAGTTTCTGTTGGTAGAAAAATTCCAATGGTATTTTTAAACCACGCACAACATAGAAAAGAAGATTTTGGTAAAATTTACAATGCAAAAATCTTTAAACAAGCTGCAAAAAGGTTAGAAGAAATTTGTGATGTTAAAATTACAGATGAAAATCTAAAGAAAGCTTTTGAAGTTTACAATGAAAATAGAGCTCTAAAGAGAGAATTCATCAAACTAGTTGGAGATCATTCAAAGACTATAAAAGCATCTGACAGATGTAATGTTTTAAAATCTTCTTACCATATGCTAAAAGATGAACACAATAAAATGCTTAAAGAACTTGTAGAAGCATTAAAGGCAATGCCAAAAGAAGAATGTACAGGACCAAGAGTAGTAACTTCTGGTATTATCACTGACAATCCAGCACTTCTTGAAGTTCTTGACAACTTTAATATTTGTGTAGTAGCAGATGACGTTGCAAGTGAATCAAGAGGACTTAAAGTTGATGTTGATACATCAATTGAAGATCCATACATGGCTCTAGCTTATCAATTTGCAAGAATGGATGAAGACCCAATTCTTTACGATCCAGATATTTGGAAAAGACCAAAATATGTTGTCGACCTAGCAATTGATAATAATGCTGATGGATGTCTAGTATTTATGATGACATTTAACGATACAGAAGAAATGGAATATCCATCACTTAAGAATGCTTACGAAAAAGCTGGCATTCCTCTAATTAAAATGGGTTATGACCAACAAATGACTGACTTTGGTCAAGCTAAAACTCAACTTGAAACATTTAGCGAAATGGTTGAACTTAACAGAATGTAATAAAAATAAATTTTGACGCCGAGTAATTGGCGTCTTTTTTAATTATTTTTAAACTTTATATTTCATTTGTTATAATAAAAAATATAGAAAAAATTTTTTAGGATTAAAATAAAAATAAATTTGGAGAGAAGGTTGAAATGGAAATATTAATTTTAAAAGAAAGAGATATTTTAGAGGCTGTAAATATAAAGGACATTATTGAGGCAGACAAAGAGGCACTAAAAAATTATAGTGAAGGGAAGTGCGACATTCCTCTTAGGACTGTAATTGACGTTGATAAAAAAAGTTCTAGCACAGCAATTTTTATGCCGGGCTATGTGGAAGATAAGGATGCCCTTGGAATGAAAATAATCGACATATATCCACAAAATATTGAAAAGGGCTTAGTAACATCGCCATCAACTATGATTTTAATAAATAAAGAAAATGGATTTGTAAAGGCAATTTTAGATGGAACGATTTTGACTAGACTTCGCACAGGAGCAGTATCAGGTGCCGCTACGGAAATTTTATCAAATAAGTATGCAAGTAAATTTTTGCTCATAGGAACTGGAGGACAAGCAGAAACGCAACTTGAAGCAGTCCTAGCAGTTAGACCAATTGAAAAAGCATATGTATATGATTTGAATTTTGAAAGAGCAAAAGAATTTGCAAAAAACATGGAGAAAAAGTTAAGGGATTACGGCGCAAAAATTATTGCAATAGAAAAAACTGAAGAAGTAATAGAAGATGTTGATGTCATTACAACTGTTACTACTTCAAAAAAGCCAGTCTTTGATGGCAAAAAAGTTAAGAAAGGCGTTCATGTAAATGGAGTTGGATCTTACACTCCTGATATGCAAGAGATTCCGGAAGATTTTTTAATTCGCGCCGATAAAATTTTTACGGACACAAAGGAAGGAGTTTTAAAGGAGTCAGGCGATGTAATAATTCCAATTAAATCGGGAATATTAAAAAGAGAGAAAGTTTCCCACGAACTTGGAAATTTAATTTTAGGTAGAGAAATTGGAAGGACAAGTGAAAATGAAATCACGTGGTTTAAAACTGTTGGATTTGCAGGGCTTGATTTGGTAGCAGCAGAAAAAATTTATGAACTAGCAATAGAAAAAAACATTGGTACAAAAATAGAAATGTGATTTTGAATATTAAAAAAGCTGTCACTTATGTGGCAGCTCTTTTTTTTAAAACTGCTGCTTAATAGCAACAGCTAAAAATAAATTTTATTATACTCTTTTAACAACAGTGTTTTCTTCGAAAGCTCTGTCGTCAAATTTTTCCATACCAGCTGGTACTCCAACTTCCATTATATTATTTTTTCTGAAAGCATACATGTCAATTTCTTTGATGTTTTTAGGTAATTTAATTTCTTCAAGTTTGTTTTTGTAAAAAGCACTTACACCGATAAATTCAACAGAATCAGGAATTTCAATTTCTCCAATTTCGTTTAAAGAAAAAGCATTGTCGCCAATGTATTCTAGGTTTTTAGGCAACTTAACATCAGTTAATTTGTTTCTGTAAAATACATAAGCATCAATTTTTTTAACTGAATCAGGAATTTCTACTTCAGTTAAATTGTTAACTCCAAAAGCTTCATATTGAATTTCCTCAACAGTATTTGGAATTACAATAGAGTTAAGTTTTCTTCTGAAGAAACATTGTTCTCCTATAACTCTAATTTTAGTTCCGTCTGGTCCTTCCGCAGGCACTACCATATCAAATAATTCTTCATTTTTGATTTTGTCTTTGCCCTTTCTTGTCATTCCTTTAAGCACATCGCCATCAAATATAAAATCGTCAAACTCCCAAGGTTTTTCCATAATATGTATGTCCTCCCCCTATATAAATTTTTCTTAATTACATTATAACATAGTGGTGAGAATTTATAAAGGAAGGTTGTAAAATAGAGAAAGGATGAACATTTTTTATAAATTAAAAAAAGTTTTTTACTAAAAGTTTGAATTAAATAAAATTTGTTACGAAATATAAATAATAAATTATTTTATTGGGTAATATTAATATAGAAAAATAATTTGATGTAATTCATGTCAAGAATAGGTAAAATTTAAAATATTTTAGGGGAAAAGGTAGTCATTATTTGACTATATAAGAATTCATCGTTATAATTTAGTAAAGCGAAAGCATGGAGATACTAGTGGAATAGTATTTACAAGGAGGAAAAAATGGAAAATAAAAATTTTTTTGAAGAAATGATGGAGATGCAAAAAAATATTTTTGAAAATCAAAAGGAAGCTTACAACAAATTTATGGAATCTTTTAAGTTCGGAGACTTCAAGCCATTTGGGGCAAATATGTTTGTGAATAATTTTAAAAACCCAATGGAATTTTTTAATAATTACAAAGAAATGAATGAAAAATTTGAAAATAATTTTAGAGAATTTTTTTCACAAGTTCCAGGATACGAAGATTCATTGGAAAGTTACAAAAAAAATATGGAATTTTTGAATAAACTTTACTTTGCTTATGACGATTTTTACAAGGATTTTGACCTTGTGGCTGCACAAAATAAATTAATTGAATTGTTTGAACTATATAGCGATGAATTAGTTGAAATGTCTAAAAAATATTTCTATAAATTAATTCCAGATAGTTATTACAGAATTCTTGAAAACTTTAATTTGGAAAAATTCATTAGACCGGTTATTGAAAATTCAAAAAGATCTATCGACTTTTATGAAAATGCTATAAAAAATAGACCAGAACTTTTAGTTTCAGATGTAAAAGATTTTTATCAAGGAATTTTAGATAAGATTTTTGAAATGCCAACTATTGGCGTAAGTCCTGAAGAAAATGAAAAATCAAAAAGAGAATTACAAAATTATCTTGACCTTGAACTTAAACTTTTAGATTTTAATTTATTCCTTGAAAAGAAAAATCAAGAAACAGCATTAAAGGCACAACGAGCTTATATAGATGGACTTGAAACTGAAGCTTCATTAGAGGATTTTGCAGATTTTTACAAATTCTATATGAACAATTTCGAAAAAGCTTATAAAGAACTTGTTAATTCAGAAGAATATAAGGAAAAAGCACAAGAAATTTTAGATATAGTTGAAAAAAATAAAGAAGCATACAAGGAAAGACTTGTTGAAAAATTAGCAGACTTTCCAATTGCAACTGCAAGGGACGCAGAAAAATTCATGAGTGAAGTTGAGGGACTAACTAAGAAATTTGATGACGAAAAAAGAGCTAAAACAAGTTTAGAAAGAAAGGTTACTAAGATTAAAACAGATTCTGAAAAGGAAATCAAAGCTCTTAAAGAAGAAGTAGAAAAATTAAAAGAAGAAAATGAAAAGAAAAAATTAGAAGCTAATGAAGCAGTTAAAAAGGAAATCGAAGAATTAAAGAAAGAAATAGCTGCTCTTAAAAAAAATAAGTAAAATAATTGAATAGAAAATAAAAATCTTCTCCTAAAAAGTCTGTGGAATATTCTGCAGACTTTTTTGTTTTTAAATTTATATTTTAATAAAAAGTTTTTATTAAAAGACACCATAAAAAATCAATAATTATCAGAGAAATTTATAAAGAGATAATGCTGGTAGTGATTTTGAAGATATTGGCAAAATACGCAATAATTTTGCTTTAGAAAATAAATTGATAGAACTTGATAAACTTATCCTTTAAAAGGTAGTTTGTTTTATGAGAATTTATCGAAAAACAATAAATAATTATTGAAAAACATAAAATGATATGGTATATTTATGAAAAAGGAGGCAATTATGAAATCACTTAGAGTTAAATTTATAAAGTCACTTTTAATTATTGCAATTGTAATTTTGGCTGCGGCATCCTATGGAATTTTTAAATTTGCAAAGGTCATGGGAGAGATTTATCCAATGTTTGTGAATATGAAATATCCAATGCTATTTTTGTGCGAAGGGATAATTCTGGCATTAATTTTTGCAATTTTATTTGGAATTTTTGCACTAAAAAAGTATGAAGGAGATAGTATTTTTGAAAAGAAAATGCTTTTTGATCTTCAAGTCATTTCATTATGCTTTATTGGAATTTTTTTCCTTTCTATTCTTTCGATAATTTACACAAATTTTAACTTAGAGGGCTCAATTACAAATTTAATTTTCATTGGTTTTGGCATTCTATCCATGTTAATTGCACAAATTTTTCTTCTTCTATGCGATTTAATAAAAGAGGGCATTGCCTTAAAAGAAGAAAATGATCTTACTATTTGAGGTGCAATATGGGAAAAATAATTGTTGATTTAGATGTTGAACTTGCAAAAAATAAAATGACCCTAACAGAATTATCTGATCGCGTGGGCATAACTATTGCAAATTTATCTATTTTAAAGACAAATAAGGCAAAGGCAATAAGATTTTCCACTCTTTCAGAAATTTGCAGAGTGTTAAATTGCGACGTAGGCGATATTTTAAGGTATCAAGGAGATAAAGATGAGTGATAAGAGTTTTAAAAAAGTTTTGATTTTAATGTTTGCAGTTTTTTTAGCTTTGATTCCTATTTTATTTTTACTTTCTGACAATAGAGAACAGTCTGTAAAAGAGGTGGAAAATGAGTTTAAAATTAAATTTCCATCTAGTGTAAAGAGAATTAGAGAACTAAGAAAAGAACCAAGTTTTCATGGAGATGGCGAGGCTGCAATTTTATTTTCAGTAGATAAAAATGATATTGACAAAATAAAAAGTGAACTAAAAGATTACAAAGTTGCGAAAGATAGCGACAAAGTTGATGCCATAGAAACGTGCTATAATAATGTTAAGAAGAGGGGATTTGACACTTCAATAGATCTAAGTAATGAGAAATATTTTAAATCTACCAATGACAATAATTTATATGGAAATTACATTGCCATTCTAATTGACAATGAGAAGTGCGAGATTTTATTTTTACAATGGGATACTTGAAAAAATTTTTTCCTAATATACCAAAAAAAATTGTTACAATTTATTAAATTGTATAATTTAAAACTTATTGTATTAATAATGTTTTCCTTGATACAAATCTAATAAAAATTGAAAGTTTAATTAAGAAGGAATATAAAACTTTTATAGATTTTATGGTTTAAATGTTCAATTTTTATAATTAAATATAGTTTTTTCTTAGGAGGGGAAAATTAAACAAATTTTACGAAGTATAAATAATGACAATTACAATCGAATTACTACAATAAAATACTGATGCAAAACAAAATAAAAATTACGAATAGAAAAATTTTTGCACAAAAAGGAATATACAAATCTTTTTCATAAAAAATTTAAACACAAAAAAGCTTTTAAAAATGAAAACCTTTTGATATAATTAATTTATAAATTAATAAGGAGAGGTGATTTATTATGACAATTGAATTGGATATGATCCAAACAATTGGTCTAGCAGTTATTTTATTGCTAATCGGTAGGTACATAAGGAATAAAGTTTATTTCTTCCAAAAATTCGCTATTCCAGCACCTGTAATTGGTGGGTTCTTGTTTGCGATAATTCACTTAATTTTGAGATTAAACAATTTAGTTGCATTTGAATTCGACACTACATTGCAATCATTTTTCATGACAATATTTTTTACTAGTATTGGTTTTGGAGCAAGTATCAAAGTTCTTAAAATTGGTGGACCTAAGGTTATTAAGTTTTTAATAATCGCGAGCATTCTATGCGTACTACAAAATATTTTAGCAATTGCATTGGCTGGACCTGTAGGAGTAGAACCAGGACTTGCACTTATGACAGGTTCAACACCTATGACTGGTGGTCACGGAACAAGTGCAGGTATTGCACCGCTTGTTGAAGCAGCTGGTATAACAGGAGCAGAAACTGTAGCTTATTCAGCAGCAACGTTTGGATTAGTAATGGGTTCATTAATGGGTGGTCCATTAGCAAACAAACTTATCCTTAAAAATAATCTTGTTGAAAAGAAAAAATTAGAAAAAGAAGTAGAAGTTGATGAATCTATTTTAAAGCAAGAAGATAAGATTTTGGATGGAAGAAAGATTCAAATTGGATTTTTTGCCATTCTAGTTGCTATGGGTATAGGAGTTTATATTTCAGCGTTTTTAAATGGGCAAATTGCTAAGTTTACAGACAAGGCAGCACTTCCAATTTACATTGGACCAATGCTTCTTGGTATTCTTTTTAGATATATTTCTGATAAGGGATCAAACTTCCTTCCAAATGAAGAAGTTTCAATTGCTGGAGAATTAGGACTTAATCTATTCTTATCAATGGCATTAATGACATTGAAATTATGGCAATTAGTAGAACTAGCAGTTCCAATGCTAATTTTACTTGCTGCACAAACAGTATTAATGGCTATATTTGCTTACTTCGTAACATTTAAAGCTATGGGTAACAATTATGATGCAGCAGTTATTGCTGGAGGACATTGTGGATTTGGTATGGGTGCGACACCTAATGGTGTAGCTAATATGGAATCTATTTGTGATAAATTTGTTTATTCAAAGATGGCATTCTTTGTACTTCCAATAGTAGGGGGCATGTTTATCGACTTCACAAATGTTTTTATAATAACAATATTCTTAGGTATATTTGCTTAATAAAGACTAAAAAGCACCAGATAATGTCTGGTGCCTTTTTATTAAGATTTATTATAAATTTAAAAATATTAAATTAAATTGGAATTTTATCAAATGATAAAAGTGATTAATAATATTGTGAGTTAAAAGGAGCAATTTAAAATGAAAAAAAATGATCCGATAGGAGTTTTTGATAGTGGTGTAGGTGGGCTTTCTGTACTAAAGGAATTATTAAAAGTATTTCCAGAAGAAAATTTTAAATATATAGGTGATACTTTGAGAATGCCTTATGGTGTTAGAACTCCTAAAGATGTAGAAAGCTCAACATTTGAATGCTTAAACTTTTTAGCAGAACAAGGAGTTAAGGGTATAGTTATAGCTTGTAATACTGCTACTTGTTATGGGCTAAAGAACGCACAAGAAAAATTAGATATACCAGTGGTTGGAGTTGTAGAACCAGCTTGTAGTTATGCTTATTTAGTTACTAAAAATAACAAAGTTGCACTTATTGCTACAGAAGGTACAGTAAAGTCAAAAGTTTATGAGGAAACTATTAAAAAATTTAACAAAAATATAGTTTTAAAGGGTGTAGGAGCTCCTCAGTTAGTATTAGATGTTGAAAATGGAAATTTGAACAACGATATTGTAGAAAAAACTATTACAAATTATTTAAATGAATTTGAAGATTTTGACTATGATACATTAATTTTAGGTTGTACACATTTTCCACTTGCAAGAGAAGCTTTCGAAAAAATTTTTGAAAAGCAAAATAGAAAGGTTAAATTGGTAGATCCTGCCAATAGAACGGCTGTTGCTTTGAAAGACATTTTAAGAAAAGATGACTTGTTAAATCAAGAAAAAAATCCTAAAATTGATTTCTTCTCAACTAATAACTTGGGAAAATTCAAAAATACTGTTGAAAATGTGATAGATACTGATAACGAAGAATCATTCAAAGAAGTATTTATTTAATTATAAAATAATATAAAGAATTTTTATGAGGTGCTTTGGATTATGTAGTGCCCCCTAAATCCGTACATGGATTAGGGGGTATTTTAATGTCAAAATATTATTATGAAACGAAGTTAAAAATTATAATAGAGAATGAACAGAGATATGGAAGGAAATATCTTTGCGATAATTATGATCTTAAAGATTCTGCAATTGAAAATTGGATACGTTTATACAAAATGTATGGTGAAGAAGTGTTAAATAAATCTATGTCTAAAACCAATTATACTGGAGAATTTAAGTTATCTGTATTACAATATAGGCGAAATCATAAATTATCCTACAAAGAGACCGTAGAACATTTCAATATCAAAAATCCATATACCAGTGCTAATTGGAATAGAAAATATAAAGAAGAGGGATTTGAATCTTTATGTGGTCCTGTAGGAAGACTCAAGAATAATGGAGGTTCTGATATGCCTAAAGGAACTAATGAGCCTAAGAAACTAGATAAATCCGAGAGAGAAGAATTAATTGAGTTAAGAGAAAGAAATCAATACCTAGAAGCAGAGTTACTTTATCTAAAAAAGTTAGATGCTTGCTCCAGGAGAAAAGATTTCAAATAAAGAGAAAACGAAAATAGTGCTGGAGTTAAGGCAAAACCATCCTAAAATAATGCTTAATATAGCAAAACTACCTAGATTATCATTTTATGAATGGGAAGAAAAGCTACATCAAATGGACACAGAAGAACCTGAAGTAGTGGGTGAAATCAAAGAAATAATTTCTGAGTCAAGGGGAACTTATGAATATAGAAGAGCAACTATTGTACTTAGAAAAAAGGGAATCGTCGTTAATCATAAAAAAGTTCTACGATTAATGAGAGAAAATAATTTGTTATGTAAGAAGTTTCAGAGAAGAAGCAGAGGCTACAGTTCCTTTAAGGGCGAAGTGGGCAATATAGCTGATAATGTACTTGACAGAAATTTTGAAGTTAATAAACCAAATGAACTATGGGTAAGTGATGTTACTGAGTTTAAGATACATAACTCAGAGATTAGACTCTATCTGTTCCCGTTATGGATTTATTTAATAGTGAAATTATTTCCTTTAGCCTAATTACATCACCTAATGTAGCATTTACCAACCAATCTTTAAGAAAAACGATAGCAAAGCTTCCATCTAATCATCATCTAATGATTTACACAGACTAAGGATTCCATTATCAGCATAAATCTTGGGTAAAACCTTAGAAGAAAATGGAATCACACAAAGTATGTCTAGACGCGGGAATTGTTTAGACAATTCCCCTATGGAAAATTTCTTATGGCTTTTAAAACAAGAAATGTATTATGGTGTTAAATATACTAGTATAGAAGCATTGAGTAGAGAGATAGTAAGATATATTAATTGGTATAACTATGATAGAATTAAGACAAAACTAAACGGATTTTCACCTATTAAGTATAGGCTTCAGTCCGCTTAGTAAAAATCAAATATTAATATCCGCGTTTAAGGGTGCACATCCTTAATAAGCACCATGTTTTTATTTAGACGAATTGTCAAATCAAATGCGATACATAGGGTAAGCAACCAAAGAGTTTTTATTTAGTAGTTATATTTTATAAATTTTCTTGAATTGTATTGATTAATTCTATGTTGTTTTTAAATCAACTGTATTTAATTCATATAAACATATTTCTTTAGAATAAAATTCTCTTAAAAGGCCATTGTTATTTTCATTTGTGCAATTCTGCAATGCACAATAAGGATCACGGAAATATGCCTTACAATCTAATTGATCTTCTATATTATCAAATGCTTAAAATTCTTTTAAAGTATTGATTGTTGGTACTACAAAACAGTATGCAATTTTTCTTTTACGATCTAGTCTACATGGCTCTATTTTGTTTGCTTTCAAAAGTCTTATTTATTGTCTTTAAAAATATTTCTTACATATATTGTTATATTGTTAAAATTTCATCTTGTGGTGTAAAATATTGTTAAAAAATAATCTATAATTAAAATATAAACATTATGCGTTTTAAATTAATTATGAGGGGTATTTCTTATATGAAAGCTTTTTATGATGCATTAAATTAAGAATAAGGAGTGTATTATGAGTAAACCAAAAATTAAATTAGATAAAAAATACGAACTATTTATTGGTGGAGAATTTGTCCCAGGAGAAAGTGGAGAAATGCTTGATGTATATTGTCCAGCTGATGGCGAGCGTTTAGCTAGCATTACACAAGCATCTGAAAAGGATGTGGACAATGCAGTTAGTGCTGCTTGGGAAGGATTTAAAGAGTATAAAAAGACTAATAAATATGAAAGAGCAAAAATTTTAAATAAAATTGCAGATATAATTGACGAAAATGCTGAACATCTTGCAATGGTTGAGACATTAGACAATGGTAAGCCAATTAGAGAAACTAGAAATATAGATATTCCACTAGCTTCTGAACACTTTAGATATTTTGCAGGTGCAATTTTAGCAGAAGAGGGAACTGCAAATGCAATTGACGAAAACACACTTTCCATAGTTCTTCGTGAACCACTTGGAGTTGTCGGTCAGATTATTCCATGGAATTTTCCATTTTTGATGGCAGCATGGAAATTATCTCCAGCTCTTGCAGCGGGAGATGCCGTTGTTATTAAACCATCTTCAACAACTTCTCTTTCACTTCTTGAATTAATGAAGCTAATTAAAGATGTTGTGCCAAAGGGAGTTATAAATGTTGTAACTGGTTCTGGTTCAAAATCTGGCGAATATTTGCAACACCACAAGGGACTTTCTAAACTTGCCTTTACTGGTTCAACTGAAATTGGGTACAAAATTGCAAGTGCTGCAGCAGATAGACTAATTCCAGCGACACTAGAGCTTGGCGGAAAGTCAGCAAATATCTTTTTCGATGATTGCGACATGGATCTTGCAATAGATGGACTTGCTATGGGAATTTTGTTTAACCAAGGTCAAGTATGTTGTGCAGGTTCAAGAGTTTTTGTTCACGAAAATATTTACGATGAATTTATTGAAAGGGCAATTGAGAAATTCCAAAATATTAAAGTTGGACTTCCTTGGGAAGAAGATACTCAAGTAGGTGCACAAGTAAATAAAGCTCAAATTGAAAAAGTCTTAGGCTATGTTGAAATTGCTAAGAAAGAAGGAGCAACAATTGCCGTTGGTGGAGAAAAAGCTACAAAGAATGGCACAGAAAATGGATACTTTACAATGCCAACTCTTATAACGAATGTAAGGAACGACATGAAAGTTGCAAGAGACGAAATTTTTGGACCAGTTGCAGTTGTAATTAAGTTTAAAGATGAAGATGAAGTTATAAAAATGGCAAATGATTCAGATTATGGTCTTGCAGGTGCTGTTTGGACTAAAGACATCAATAAGGCAATTAGAGTTGCTAGAGGAATTGAAACTGGAAGAATGTGGGTTAACACTTATAACCAACTTCCAGCAGGGGCACCTTTTGGCGGATATAAAAAATCTGGTATAGGTAGAGAAAATCACAAGATGATGCTTGATGCTTATTCACAAGTTAAAAATATTTTTATAAATATTTCTGAAAAACCATCAGGACTTTATTAATACAAAATAAAAAGTAAAATTTAAATAAAGGGCTAGTAGTCTAAACTATTGGCCCTTTTAAAATGTTTGAATTTAATTTTAAAATCTTTTTCCGCATAAAAATATTTGGAGATTCATGATAAATATAATTATTAGTTATTTTATCGAAAATTTTAATCATAAAGCAACAAAATAATATGCAAAAAAAGATGCCAATTAATTTAATATAAAATTATAAAAATACTTTCACTTAATACTATACAAAAGTACAAAAAGTAAAGATTATGTGATAAAATAAAATATAATAAGTACAAAAAATAAAAATAGGAGTGATATCATGAGTATAGTTAAACCTTCAACCCTTCCGGGATTTATGGAACTACTCCCAAAAGACCAAATGCTTTTTAACGAGATGAGAGATATAATAAGAGAAAATTTTGAGAAGCACGGTTTTTTGCCAATAGATACGCCAGTTATAGAAAAATCTGAAGTTCTACTAGCAAAGGGTGGCGGAGAAACTGAAAAACAAATTTATAGATTTAGCAAGGGCGACACTGACATGAGTCTTAGATTTGACCTGACAGTTCCACTAGCTAGATACACTGCGGAACACATGAACGACTTGTCCTTTCCTTTTAAAAGATACCAAATAGGAAAGGTGTATAGAGGTGAAAAGGCTCAAAAGGGACGTTTTAGAGAGTTCTACCAATGTGATATTGACACAATTGGAATGGGAGAGTTGTCACTTGTAAATGACGCAGAATTTCCAGTTGTAATATATCATACATTTAAGGATTTAGGATTTACTGATTTTACAATTCACATTAACAATAGAAAAATTTTAAAGGGCTTTTTTGCTTCCCTTGGCATTGAAGACTCAATGAATGTTTTAAGAGTTGTAGATAAAATCGACAAAATTGGCGAAGAAAATGTGTTATCTGAGCTTACAGAACTTGGTGTTGATAAAGAATCTGGCGAAAAAATTCTAGATTTTATAAAAATTAAGGGAAGCGTAGACGAAATTATTAAATCATTAGAAGATTTAAAGATTGAGAATAAAATTTTCCTCGAAGGACTTGATGAAATAACACAAGTAATTGGTTATATGAGGGATTTTGGAATTGATGAAAATTGCTTTGACATAGATTTAAAAATTGCAAGGGGATTAGATTATTACACTGGAACGGTTTATGAAACTACCCTTGATAATTATCCAAAGATTGGCTCAGTTTGCTCTGGTGGAAGGTATGAAGACTTAGCAAGTTACTACACAGACAAAGTTCTTCCAGGAGTTGGACTTTCCATTGGACTTTCAAGGCTTTTTTATCAATTAAATGAAGCAAAGATTATTTCTAGTGAAGAAAAATCTCTAGTCGATCTTTTAATAATTCCAATGGATGATTGTATACATGATGGGATAAAACTACTTAGTGAACTAAGGGAAAAGGGACTAAAAGTTTCTGTGTATACAGAATTTGCGAAGTTAAAGAAAAAATTCAAGTATGCCGATCAAACTAAGGTTAACTATGTAATTGTTCTTGGAGAAGAAGAAGTAAAAAATAGAAGATACAGTTTAAAGAACATGAAGAGTGGAGAGCAAGTTGAAGTTTCTTTTGATGAATTAGTTGAAAAATTTAAAAATTAATTGGTACTAATTTTAATAAAATCCCAAATTATACAAGAAAAGCTGCAACTTTTGTTGCACTTTTTTTTATTTAAGATTAAAATAGGATAGAAGTTTGAAGAAATGAGATGAAATTTTGAAAAGAGAAGATATTAGAAATATAGCAATTATTGCCCATGTCGATCATGGCAAGACTACACTTGTAGATGCACTACTAAGACAATCAGGCATTTTTAGAGAAAATCAACAAGTAAATGACAGAGTTATGGACTCTAACGACATTGAAAGGGAAAGAGGTATTACTATCCTTTCCAAAAACACTGCCGTAAATCACAATGGTGTTAAGATTAACATAATTGATACTCCAGGACACGCTGACTTTGGGGGAGAAGTTGAACGTGTGTTAAAGATGGTTAATGGCGTTGTTTTATTAGTTGATGCCTTTGAAGGTCCAATGCCACAAACTAAATTTGTGTTGAAGAAAAGTTTTGAACTAAACCTTCCAGTAATTGTCTGCATAAACAAAGTTGATAGACCAGAAGCGAGACCACTTGATGTTGTAGATGAAGTTTTAGATTTATTTATTGAACTTGGTGCAGATGGCGACATATTGGACTGTCCTTTTGTATTTGCATCAGCAAAGCAAGGTGTGGCTGCACTTGATTTAGATGATAAGATGGAAAACATGGATCCACTTTTTGAAACTATTATAAAATACATTCCAGCACCAGAAAATAGAGATGACGAACCTTTTAAACTATTAATTTCAACAATTGACTACAATGAATATGTTGGAAGAATTGGCATTGGAAAAATTGAACAAGGCGTTATAAAAGAAAATGACAAACTTGTTAGAGTAAATAAATTAAAACCAGACTTCAAAGAAAATATTAAAATTGCACAAATTTATGAGTTTGAAGGGCTAAATAGAGTAGAAGTTAACTCATCAAGATCTGGATCTATTGTTGCAGTTACAGGAATTGAGGGAATCAACATTGGAGATACTATTACATCAACTGAAGATACTGAAGGACTTGAATTTGTAAAAATTTCTGAGCCAACTATATCTATGAATTTTTCTGTAAACAATTCTCCTTTCGCAGGAAGAGTTGGAAAATTTTTGACATCAAGACAAATCAAGGCAAGACTTAATCGAGAACTACAAACTGATGTAGGACTAAGAGTTGAAGAAACAGATACTACTGATTCTTTTAAGGTAAGTGGCAGAGGAGAACTTCATCTTTCTGTACTAATTGAAAATATGAGACGTGAAGGTTACGAATTTCAAGTTTCTAAACCACAAGTTCTTTATAAATATGACGAAAACGGTAAAAAGCTTGAACCAACTGAAAGAGTTACTATTGACGTAGATAGTGTTTACGCTGGATCTGTAATAGAAAAACTTGGAAGAAGAAAGGGCGAACTTGTAAACATAGTTGAACCTAATGGCGGTTATCAAAGACTTGAATTTATAATTCCTTCAAGAGGACTTATTGGTTATAGAACAGAATTTATGACTGATACAAAGGGAAGTGGAATTTTAAATTCTATATTCGAAGGTTATGTACCTTTTAAGGGTGAAATTCCAAGAAGAGTTAATGCGTCAATTGTATCCTTTGACACAGGTGTTGCGTCAACTTATGGACTTAACAATGCACAAGAACGTGGAACTTTATTTGTAGAACCAGGCGAAAATGTATATGAAGGTCAAGTTGTGGGCGAATCTCCAAAGGGAATTGAAATAGAAGTTTCCGTTACAAAGGCAAAGAAACAAACTAATGTCAGAGCTTCAGGTTCTGATGATGCCTTAAGACTTTCTCCAGTTAAAAAGATGAGTCTTGAAGAAGCGCTTGAATTTATAGAGGATGACGAATTAATAGAAATAACGCCAAATGAATTTAGACTTAGAAAGAAAATTTTAGATTCACAACAAAGATATAAATCAAAGAAAAACAAATAATAGAGGTGTTTAATGTTTAGTGCCTATTTTGGAATGTTAAAAAACTTTGCTCAGATATATTCTTTACTATTTATAGCAAATGTATTAATTTCAGCATTCATAGTTTTATACGACAATAAAAAGCCAGTTTCCACACTACTTTGGGTAATGGCGATAAACTTTTTGCCAGTAATAGGATTCATCTTATATCTATTTATAGGTCAGGACATTTCAAAATCTAAGATATTTGCTGGAAAAAGCATAGCCGATAAAATTTTGGAAAAGGAATCAGTGGCACAGCTTAAAGCAATAAAAGATGGGACATTTGTATACTCAAAGGAGAGGACAAAGGCTCATGTTGACATGATTGAGATGTTTAATCGTGCAGAAGGGGAAATTCTTTACACAAATAACAGAGTAAAAAAATACAATGAAGGTAAAAGTAAATTCAAAGATTTATTCGAGGACTTGAAGAATGCAAAACACACAATTTATGTGCAGTATTATATTTATAAATCTGATGAGCTTTCCACTGAGTTTACAAATATATTAAAGGAAAAAGCAATAGAAGGCTTAGACGTCTATCTTTTAATTGACGGAATGGGCATTAGGAAGATGACTATAAAGGATAGAAAAGATTTAAAAGAAGCAGGAGTAAAGCTTGCAATATTCTTCCCAGGCGTTTTTTCTAAAATTAACACTCACATAAATTATAGAAATCACAGAAAAATAGTAGTAATAGACAAGAGAATTGGCTATGTAGGCGGCTTTAATGTCGGCGATGAATATGTTTCAAAGGGGACAATGGGATTTTGGAGAGACACACATCTTAGAATTGAAGGACCGGCAGTAAATGGACTTGCATGGAGATTTTTCTTAGATTTCAAATTTGCATCAGATGATTATACAAAGGGATTTACCACAGAACTTTTCCCTGAAATAGAAGATGGCATTGATATAAATATTGTTACAAGTGGGCCAGACACTAAGGCAGATTCCATAAGAAATGGATACGAAAAGTTAATAACATCAGCTAGAAAGGAAGTATATATCCAAACGCCATACTTTGTGCCTGATGAAGGACTTTTAAAAGCTTTAAAGGTTGCGGCATTAAGTGGAGTTGAGGTTCATCTAATGTTTCCCAAAAAGAGAGATCATGTATTTGTACATTGGGCATCACTTTCCTTTATGGGAGAACTTTTAAAATGGGGAGCACATGTATATCAATACGAAGGTGGATTTCTTCACACAAAAATAGTTATATCAGACGATTATCTAGCAAGTGTTGGTACTGCAAATTTTGACATAAGATCCTTTGAACTAAATTTTGAGGTAAATGCCTTTTTATATGATGAAGAATTAAATAAAAAATTAAAGGAAGACTTTAAAGAAGATTTAAAATCTTGTACAGAAATAACTCCAGAAATGTATAACAATAGGTCGAGATTCACAAAGTTTAGAGAGTCCATATCAAGACTATTGTCTCCGATTTTATAAAATGGAAATAGAAATAAATAGAAAAAATATAAAAAACCTTCGAATAAAAGTAGAAGATGGTATAATAAAGGTATCAGCACCAAAAAGAACAAGTGAAAGAGAAATAAAAAGTATTATAAAAAATAATTTAGATACAATTGAAAGACTAAAGGAAGAGGACTCTAGTAAAAAGAGATACAAAAATCACTTGTTTGGCGAAAAATTAGAAGCAAAATCTGAAAAAGAAATAGAAAAAATTTATCGCTTAGAACTAAAAAAAGTACTAGAGGGTATTTTTGAAAAATACGAAAAAATCACGGGACTTTCACCAAAAACAGTTCAAATACGAAAAATGAAAGTAAGATGGGGTACATGTTATCCAAAAAGTGGTAACATAAAGATAAATCTTTATCTTGCAGAAAGACCAATTGAACAAATTGAAGCAGTGGTGCTACACGAACTTGTGCATTTAAAATATTTTTATCACGACGAAAAATTTATTAGTGAGTGCAAAAAGTATATGCCAAATTATGAAGAAATTGAAAGAGAATTAAAGAGATAGGTGA